>NZ_CP134779.1:6192500-6412500 GCF_031884435.1 Bosea sp. 685
CGAGCCGGCGATCTTGGCCGTCTCGATGCGGACGCGTGGGCTGCGGGCGAGCGCCTGCTCGCGGGTCTCGGAGGCCAGTGTCGCGGGGACGGCGCCCGGAGCGGCTGTGCCGGCAGGCTGGCCGGGCACGGTCGAGGGGGCAGGCGTCGTGGCGGGCGAGCCGGCGGGCGCGGATTGCGCCTGCTGGTTCTGCTGCGCGATCTGCTTCTGCTTCTCCATCTGCGGCACGCCGTAGAAGAACTGCCAGCCGAGCAGCACGACCACGGAGAGCGCGATCGCCAGAAGCAGGTTGCGGTTGTCTTCTTTCATCATGATCGGAAACAAATCTCGCTGACGCCCGACGGGGCTTAAGGTTTGGCCGGCGCGCTGCCGCTATCGGGCGCGCGTTGCTTGTCTTGCGGGGGCTTGCGGCCGGATCTGGCCGCATAGGGCTTGGCCGGCCGGGCGCGGTCGAGCGCGATCGAGAGATCGGCGACCAGGGCCTCGAAGCCGGCGCTCAGCGTTTCAGTGCGCGCGATGATCACGACATCGCAGGCCCGCCCGGCCTGGGCGCCGAGCGCGAGCGCCGCTGCGGCGCGCAGGCGGCGGCGGATGCGGTTGCGCTTGACGGCATTGCCGACCTTGCGCGAGGCGGTCAGCCCAAGGCGCAGGCCGTCGCGGCCCGCCTCCTCGGCGGCGTCGCGCACCTGCACCGTGAGGACCGACGAACGAAAACGGCGGCCGTGTTCGGCCGCCGCCAGGAATTGCTTGCGTTGGGTCAGACGGGCGAGGCGCATGGCGATTGGCCAGTCTTCCAGACAAGAAGGCGCGCGAGGCTCACGCGCCGGCAGCTCAGGCCGAAAGCTTCTTGCGGCCGTGGGCGCGGCGGGCTGCGATGACCTTGCGGCCGCCGACAGTCGCCATGCGAGCGCGGTAGCCGTGGCGGCGCTTGCGAACCAGCTTGCTGGGTTGATAAGTTCTCTTCACGATCCGTCTCCGGGGCCTTGTCAGCCCGGCGGTCGCGGCTTCCCTCGGGAAGCGTGACCATGCGAGCTTGTCATGCAAAAGGTTCTGCGCCGCCTACAAGGCTGCGCAAGTGGCGGGCTTATGGCGGATGGCTCCGCCCAAGTCAATGCTGAATGCCCGGCCGAATGCCCGGTTTGGGCGCGCCGGCCTGCGACCCTTCGTCCTTGGCGATGGGCTGGGCGATGGGCTGGGCGATCATTTCCTCGCAGCGCCTTGCCTGACGCTGGCCGCGAGGACGCCAAGGCAGCCGAGCGTCAACAGGGCTTCCACCAGCAGGGGCTGGCCGGGGAGGCCGAAGGCGGCGAGCGCGCAAAGGCCGACGACGGCAAGGATGGACAAGGCGAGGCGCTCGTCATCGACGAACAGACCGGTGATCTCGCGCGCGATCAGGCGAAGGGCGTTCATCGGGCGATCTCCGGGGCGGTCTGGCGGATCAGGGCGGCAAGGCCTAGGCCGACGCCAAGGAAGATGGCGGCAAGGCCCAGGATGGCGAGATCGTGCCCAGGCCAGGCCGCGCCGAGCCCCTCGCCCGTCCAGTAGACGCCGAAGGCGGAGAGCATCACGCCGACGCCGAATTTGAGCGTGTTCTCGGGCACGCGCGCCAGCGGCTTGTGAACGATGGCGCCGAGGATGAGCACGAGCAGGCAGGCGGCAAGCGCCCCCAGGCTCGCCGGCCAGATCAAGTCGCGCCCGGCCCCGACGGCGATGACCACGAACACGACCTCGATGCCCTCGAGCATCACGGCCTTGAAGGCGGTGAGGCCGGCCATCCAGTCGAGATGCCTGGCCTCGCGCTCGCGCGCTCTCGCGGCGTTGAGCGCATTCGTCTCCTTCGCAAAGGCTGCGAGCTCGTCATGCAGCGGGATGAAGCCGGCGGAACGCAGGATCGCCTTGCGCAGCCAGCGCAATCCGAACAGCAGCAGCAGGACGCCGATGAAGAGCTGCAACGCTTGCAGCGGAATACTGCCGAGCACGGGACCGAGGACCAGCACCAGCAGCGCGAGCGCGGCGAGCGCGCATGCGGTTCCGGTCAGGGCCGGCTTCCAGCCGCGCACGGTTCCCACCGCAAGCACGATGGTGAAGGCCTCGACCACCTCGACGAGCGAGGCGAGGAAGGCGGCGGATATGGCGGGGGCAGCTGTCGTCCAGGTCATCGGCTGGGGCTCGCTTGCAGGGGCGGCTGGCCGAAGGGAAGGAAGCCTGTCACAATGGCTCTCGCCCAGCGGTCGGTTTGATCGCTTGTAAATGTAACGGCCGTAACATTCAAGAGGTTCCATGGCGTCGCTGGAGTGGCTTTTGCTGACCTATAAGATCCCGGCCGAGCCGGCCCGCAAGCGCGTCTCGGTCTGGCGCAAGCTCAAGGGCATGGGTGCGGTCTATCTGCAGGGCGGCGTCTGCCTGCTGCCGAAGACGGACGACCATCTGCGGCGTCTGAAGGTGGTCGAGAACGAGATCGCCGAGGCCGAGGGCGAGGCGCTGCTGCTGGCGACGGTCGGACTCGACCAGAAGCAGGAGGAGAAGATCATCGGGCGCTTCAATGCCGACCGCGACGACGAGTACAAGGAGTTCGTCGAGAAATGCGTGGCCTTCGAGGCCGAGATCGCGGAGGAGACCCGCGTCTCGCATTTCACCTTCGCCGAGCTCGAGGAGAACGAGCAGGAACTGATGAAGTTCAAGAACTGGATCGAGAAGATCCGCAAGCTCGATTTCTACAAGGCCCCGCGCGCCGATGAGGCGGCTGAGCGCCTCGCCCGCTCCGAGGCCATCCTCGACGCCTACGCCCATAACGTCTTCGCGGCGCAGGAAGAGAACCGGCCCTCCGAGCCGCCCAGGTCGGCTTGAACCGGGGAGTCCGCTTGAACCGGGAACAACGACAGGCAGGCTTGCACACAGGGCAGGCTTGCGCTCGGGCGCGACATCCCCGATATAGCGCCCGGGAGGTTGGCGAGGGACGTCTCACTCGCCAACCGGGTCAGGTCCGGAAGGAAGCAGCCCTAACGAGACCGAACGGGTCTTCGTCCAGCCTCCCACCTCATGCGTATGATCGGCATGCGGCCTGGCGGCGCGATTGCGCCATCTGCGACGCCCTTCAGGCCATTCGCGACAAGACCAGGCCTTGACCGTCACCAGGCCTTGACCGTCACTAAGCGTTGACCGTCGCCTCGCGATTGGCGAAAGCAGTCTGATGACCGACGAGACCGACGCCGCCTCCACAGACGAACCCGGCTTTGCCGGCTTCGAACCGGCGCCCGCCGCGGCTGCGCCGACGCCGTACCGCGTGCTGGCCCGCAAATACCGCCCCGCCCATTTCGGCGACCTGATCGGCCAGGACGCGATGGTGCGCACGCTCACCAACGCCTTCAGCGCCGGCCGCATTCCCCAGGCCTGGATGCTGACCGGCGTGCGCGGCGTCGGCAAGACCACGACCGCCCGCATCCTGGCGCGCGCGTTGAACTATCAGACCGAGGATGGCGGCGGCGCGCCCACGACCGACCTCGCCCGTTTCGGTATCCACTGCAAGGACATCATCGAGGGCCGGCATATCGACGTGATGGAGATCGACGCCGCCTCCAATAACGGCGTCGACAATGTCCGCCAGATCAACGACGCGGTGCGCTACGCGCCGGTCTCGGCCCGCTACAAGGTCTATATCATCGACGAGGTGCACATGCTCTCGGCCGGTGCCTTCAACGCCTTCCTGAAGACGCTGGAGGAGCCGCCGCCGCATGCGCGCTTCATCTTCGCGACGACCGAGATCCGCAAGGTTCCGGTGACCGTGCTGTCGCGCTGCCAGCGCTTCGACCTGCGCCGCGTCGACGCGAGCCTGCTGGTGTCGCATCTCTCGGGCATCTGCAAGGCCGAGAGCGTCGAGGCCGAGGACGAGGCGCTGGCGGCCATTGCGCGCGCGGCCGAGGGCTCGGTGCGCGATTCGCTCTCGATTCTCGATCAGGCCATCGCCCATGCGGCGGGCACGATCATGCTCGACGATGTCCGCTCCATGCTCGGCCTCGCCGACCGGGCTCGCATCATCGACCTGTTCGAGGTGGTGATGAAGGGCGACATCGCCGCCGCGCTCGGCGAACTTCGGGCGCAATATGACGCTGGCGCCGATCCGGTCGTGGTGCTGACCGATCTCGCCGAATTCACCCATCTGGTGACGCGCCTCAAGCTCGTGCCCGAGGCGCTGAAGGACAACACGCTGAACCAGGCCGAGCGCCTGCGCGGCGGCGATTTCGCCCAGCGCCTGTCGATCCGCGTGCTGGCACGGACCTGGCAATTGCTGCTCAAGGGCATCACCGAGGTAAAGCAGGCCGACAGGCCGGTCATGGCGGCCGAGATGGTGCTGGTGCGCCTCGCCCATGCCGCCGATCTGCCGACGCCCGACGAGGCCCTGAAGATGCTGCGCGACGGCTCCGGAGCCATGTCCGGCGGCAATGGCGCGCCCTCCTCCGCGCCGCGCCCGCCCTCGGGCGGCGGCAATACGGCGCTGGCCGCGCGGCCGGTGCTCGCCAGCGCCAACCCGATGCCGGCTCCCATGGCTGCCCCGCGCGCCATGGCCCAGCCGCTCGTGCAGGTGGCTTCGCTGGAGGATGTCGTCGCGCTTGCCTCGCAGCATCGCGACATCACGCTCAAGATCGCGCTCGAGCGCGATGTCCGCCCGGTGCGCTTCGAGCCCGGCCGGATCGAGTTCTCCGTGACCTCGGGCGCATCGCGCACGCTTGCCACCGACCTCTCGCGCAAGCTGAAGGAATGGACCGGCCAGACCTGGATGGTGGCGGTCGTCACCGCCGAGGGCGGCGCGACCCTGCGCGAGCAGGCCGAGTCCGAGAAGGACCGGCGCGAGAGCGACGCGGCCTCGCATCCGGCGGTCAGGGCGGTGCTCGAGCGCTTTCCGGGCGCGCGCATCGTCGATGTCCGCGATCCGCGCGCCGCGGCCTCAGAGGCGCCTGCCGCGGCGTCCTCCGAGGATGATTATCTGCCCGAGGCCGAGCCGCTCTTCGACGATAGCGAGCCGGATTTCGACGGCATCGATTTCTGATTTTCCGATATCCGGTTTCCAAAAGCAGTCAGGGACTACGGGAGAAGCGACCATGCGCGATATGATGGGCCTGATGAAGCAGGCGCAGGAAATGCAGCAGAAGATGGCCAATGTTCAGGCCGAGCTCGACACCATCGAAGTCGAGGGTGCCGCCGGCGGCGGCATGGTCAGCGTCACCATGACGGCCAAGGGCGCGGTCAAGGCTGTGAAGATCGACCCGGCTTTGATGCTCGCCGATGAGCGCGAGATCCTGGAAGACCTGATCGTCGCCGCCTGCAGCGATGCGCGCGGCCGCTCCGAGCGGGTCATGCAGGAGCGCATGGCCGAGATCACCAAGGGCCTGCCGATCCCGCCCGGCATGAAGCTGTTTTGAGGCTCCGCCGTCATGCTCGGGCTTGACCCGAGCATCTTGTGCAGGAATGCCTCTGGATGAAGAGTTGGTCGGCTCAGGGCCGACCATGACGCGAGCCTCAAGGCCCCACATGTCCCGCGCCATCGCCGGCCCCGAGATCGAACGCCTGATCCAGCTCCTGGCCAAATTGCCGGGGCTCGGGCCGCGTTCGGCCCGGCGCGCTGCGCTGCACCTCGTCAAGAAGCGCGAGCAATTGCTCGGCCCGCTCTCGGAAGCCATGGCGGTTGCCCGCGAGCGTATCGTCGTCTGCTCGAACTGCGGCAATATCGATACGAGCGACCCCTGCTCGCTCTGCCGCGATACGCGCCGCGACGACGGGCAGATCGTGGTGGTCGCCGACATCGCCGATCTCTGGGCGCTGGAGCGCTCGGGCGCGGTCCAGGGGCGTTATCACGTGCTGGGCGGGATTCTGTCGGCGCTGGACGGCGTCAGGCCCGAGCATCTGACGCTCGAGGCGTTGGTGGCGCGCGCCTCCGATCCCGCGGTCAAGGAAATCATCCTGGCGCTCAACGCCACGGTCGACGGCCAGACCACGGCGCATTTCGTCACCGACCTTCTGGCGCATCTGCCGGTCAAGGTGACCAAGCTCGCCCATGGCGTGCCGGTCGGCGGCGAGCTCGACTATCTCGACGACGGCACACTCGCCGCCGCGATTAGGCAGCGTACGGGTTTCTAGGGCTTGTGGGGATTCATCGAGAATTGATGACGGCAGCAGAGAGGTAGATCATTGCTGAGAAGCTTTGGTCGGTTTTGTCGGCGCGCATGGCGACGCGCTTGAACTCCTTGAGCTTGCAAAAGAAGTTTTCGATGAGATGGCGCCATTTGTAGAGTTCGCGGTCGAGCGGCAGCGGCTTGGTGCGGCGCGGGTGCTGCGAGATGACAACCTTGGCGCCGCGCTTATTGAGATCGGCGACGATGACGTTGCTGTCGAACGCCTTGTCGGCGATCAGGCCGCCAAAATCGATACCCTCGATCAGTGGCTCGACGCCCACCGTATCGAAGCGATGGCCAGGCAGGAGTTGGAAGCGCACAAGGTTGCCGAGCGCATCGGTGAGCGCGAGGATCTTGGTGGTCATGCCGCCTTTGGAGCGGCCGATGGCCTGGCTTTGAGTCCCCCTTTTGCGCCCTGTCCGTGGCGGTGGACCTTCACGATCGTGGCGTCGACCATGGCATATTCCATATCGGGCTCTTCCGAGCAGGCGTCGAAGAGGCGTTTGAAGACATCGGCGGCGCGCCAGTCGCGGAACCGTCGAAACGCCGTGCTCCAATTCCCAAAATGGGCCGGCAGATCACGCCACGGACTGCCCGTGCGCGCGATCCACAGCACCGCCTCGACGAAACGCCGGTTATCACCTCCGCTACGCCCAGGATCAGTCGGCTTACCCAGGCAATGCGGTTCCATCTTCGCCCATTGGGCGTCCGTCAAAACAGAGCGATCCATCCAAAGCTTGAATCACATGCAAACCGTCTTGTGAATCCCCACGAGCCCTAGAGCGCTTCTGGCCCGTTTCCATCGTCATTGCGAGCGAAGCGAAGCAATCCAGGAGTGCGCCTGAAGCTGGATTGCTTCGCCGAGCCTGTACTTGGGCTTGCCGAAGGCAAGACCCGGGTGCTCGCAATGACGGGGACTGGCGCGCAGAACCGCCGCCAGCATCCGCTCAGAATTTGTAGGCGAGGCTCGCCCGCACGGTATGCGTCTTCGCCTCCTGCTCGCCGGCGAGGCCCAGCGCGGTGTTCCGGGCAGTGGGGTCGAACTTGCCGTAATCGGTGTAGCGGTATTCCGCTCCCAGGATCAGATTGTTGGTCAAGGCGTAGTTGACGCCGCCGCCGAGCGTCCAGCCGGCCCTGGAAACCTGCGTGCTCCCACCGAGGCCGGAGGCGGGATCGTAGGATCTGAGATTGAATTCGGTGAAGGCCGCGCCGCCCGTGCCGTAGATCATCACGGTGTCGAAGGCATAGCCGATGCGGCCGCGCAGCGAGGCCTGCCAGTCGCGCTGGCTGCGTCCGAGGCTGAAGCTGCCACGCTCCTGCAAGGCTTCGAGATCGCCTTCGAGGCCAAGCACGATCGAGTCGAACTGGACATTCAGGCCGGCCTGCCCGCCGCCGAGTGCGCTTCCGGGCGTGCTGCGGAAGGCGCCGGCATAGCCCAGCCCAGTGGCGGAGAGCTGCCTGATCCTATCCGAACCCCAGGAGTAACCGCCTTGCGCGCCGAGATAGAAGCCGGTCCAGGAGTAGAAGCTCGGCAAGGCCGGCGCGGGCGGCAATTGCTTGCCCGAGGATAGATCGGCGGCCATGGCGCCACCGCCAGTCAGGACCAGCAGGGCGGCCAGCGCGGTTCTCAGCGGCGTTCTCATCACGATCTCAACTCTCAAACGACATCTGGGACTCAAGGCTCTGGCGCCGCGCCTTGCAGCGCGGCCCATCGGGAGCATCCGAGCCCTTCCGCGCGTTCGTCACGCGCGCCGGTCCTTGAACAGAAGAAAGCGTTAAGGTTAACAATCACCTAAGCCACCGCATCGGGGCTGATACGGAACAAGCGTTGCGCTGCGTTGTTGCAGCTACGCTGTCGTCATGGCGGTGGAGACGATCAGCCGATGGCCTTCCTGAAACGCATTGCCGGGTTGGCCAGCGCGGCCGTGGCTCTGGGCTATGCCTATGGCGCGGTATCGCGGCGCTTTACACGGAGCTCGCGGGAGGCTGCGCGCGGGCGCACAGCCTCCTCCCCGCTGGAGATGACCTGGCTCGGCTGGAAGGACGTGCTGCTGCGCTTTTCCGGCAATGTCGCCGACAACCGGCTGGCCTCGCTCGCCGGAGCGGTCGCCTTCTACACCTTGCTGTCGCTGGTGCCGGCGCTCTCGCTCCTGGTGACGATCTACCGTTCCTTCACCGATCCCTCGACCATCGCCGAGCAGCTCGACGGCCTCACCATCGTCTTCCCGCAGGCTGCGCGCGACCTGATCCATGAACAGGCCATGCGGCTTGCCGGGCAGAGTTCCTCGGCCCTGTCGCTCACCGTCCTGATCAGCGTCCTCGTCGCCTTCTGGAGCGCAAACGCCGCCGTGAAGGCGATTTTCGATGCGCTCAACATCATCTATCGCGAGCGCGAGAAGCGCAGCTTCCTCAAGCTCAACGCCCTATCGCTGATGACGACGATCAGCGGCGTGGTGCTGCTGGCGGCGGCGTTGATCGTCATCGCCTCCGTGCCTGTCGTGACCGCGCTGTTCCCCTTCGCCTATGAGCTGGAGCGGCTGTTGCGACTGGTGCGCTGGCCGTTCTTCCTCATCGTCGCGATGCTCTCCATCGCCTGTCTCTACTGGATCGGCCCGAGCCGGCGCGCGGTGCGCTTCGCCTGGGTGATGCCCGGGGCGGTCGGTGCGGCCTTGCTCTGGGCCGCCGCGTCCTGGGCCTTTTCCTGGTATGTCGGAACGCTCGGCAACTACACCGCGACCTATGGGTCGCTTGCGACCGTCGTGGTGTTCATGACCTGGCTCTGGCTTTCGGCAGTGATCGTGCTCGCTGGGGCCGAGTTCAACGCCGAGCTCGAACACCAGACCGCTCACGACACCACCATGGGCAACCCGAAGCCGCTGGGCCAGCGCGGCGCGGCCATGGCCGATTCGGTCGGCGGGCCGACGGCGGATTGAGGCTGATGCTCGATCCCGACACCACCCGCCAGGACGATCTGCGCAGCGGCCGCGGCCCATGGCTCGCTGGCCCGGCGCGTCCAGCCAGCGAAGAGCTGGAGGCCGATATCCAGTGCGATGTCGCGATCGTCGGCGGCGGCATCACCGGCGCGATGGTGGCGGAACATCTCACCGCCTTCGGCCACAAGGTCGTCGTGATCGACCGCGAGCGGGAGGGTTTTGGCAGCACGGCTGCAAGCACCGCCATGCTGCAATGGGAGATCGACCTGCCGCTGCGCCGGCTGGCGGAGCTTTACGGCTTCGACCGCGCCGCCGATCTCTATCGCCGCAGCTTCCGCGCCGTAGCGGGCCTGGGCGAGCTGGTTGCGCGGCTGGAACTCGGCGCGGCCTTCGTCTCGCGCGACACGGTCTATCTCGCGGCGGGCGAGGTCGGCCCGCGTGAGCTTCGGGACGAGCATGCCCTGCGCGAGCGGGCCGGGCTTCCCGGCGCTCTGCTCGACCATGCGACGCTGCTCGGCGCCTTCGGTTTCGACCGGGCGGCCGCGCTCGTCTCGCCGCGCTCCGCCGAGGCCGATCCGCTCAGCCTGTGCCACGCCTTGCTGGCGCGAGCCACTGGGCGCGGCGCGCGCCTGATCCGGGACGAGGCGGTTGCTTTCGAGAGCAGCTCGCAAGCTGCCGCCGTCAAGCTCGCTGGCGGCCGGACTGTCGAAGCCGGCCATGTCGTGCTCGCGACGGGCTATGTGATGCCCGCTTGCGTGACGAGCGACCTGCACAGAACCGCCTCGAGCTGGGCAATCGCAACCCTGCCGCAGCCGCCGGCGGCGCTCTGGCCCGGTCCGGCGCTGATCTGGGAGGCTTCTGAGGACTATATCTACTGCCGCACGACGACCGATGGCCGCATCGTGCTCGGCGGCGAGGATGAAGCGACCGAGGATCCCGAACTGCGCGAGCAGCTGGGGCCGCAGAAGACGAAAGCCTTGCTCGGCAAGCTCAAGGCGCTTCTGCCGCAGGCCGAAGCGACGCTTGGCCATGCCTGGTCGGGCGCCTTCGGGCAGACTTCGGACGGGTTGCCATTGATCGGGCGGGTGCCCGGGCAGGCGCGCATGCTCGCAGCCTATGGCTATGGCGGCAACGGCATCACCTTCAGCTTCCTCGCCTCGCGCATGCTCGCTTCGCTGATCGGCGGGGTGGAAGCGCCATGGTTCCAGCATTTCGCGATCGACCGGCGCGACCCGACCAAGCCTTGAGCCCTGTGTCCTGAGCCCTACCCGCGATTGCGCTGCTGCAATCATGAGCTTGCCACCACCAGGGGCGACAAGGCGGGCGAAGATCACCATCTTCCGGCTCACACGGCCAGTGAAGGCCGGCTCATTTTCGGAGGCTGCCATGCTCGCGGTCCAAGATTCCAACCGGGATTCTAAATCCGCCTCGCCCGTCCGGCTCGAAGCGCTGGATGCGCCCTTCCATATCGGCGCGGTGGCGTTGAGGGTTCACGACCTGGCGAAGCTGACGGCGTTCTATCGTGACGCGATCGGCCTTGCTTTGATCCATCAGGAGCCCGGCCTCGCCACGCTCGGCGTCGATGGCGAGGTTCTGGTGCGGCTGGAGGCGGGCGCCGAGCGCCCAACCTCGCTGGCAGGCCTGTTCCACCTCGCCATCCTGCTGCCCTCGCGCAGCGCCCTGGCCGATTGGGTCGGCCATGCCGCCAATGCGCAGATCGCGCTCGAAGGCGCCTCTGACCATCTCGTCAGCGAGGCGCTGTATCTGTCGGACCCCGAGGGCAACGGCATCGAGATCTATCGCGACCGCCCGCGCGCCGACTGGCCGCGCCGCGACGGTGCGATCAAGATGGCGACCGAGCGGCTCGATCTGCAGGCGCTGCTAAGCGAAGCCCAGGCTAGCCCCTATGCCGGCATGCCCAGCGGCACGCGCATGGGCCATATCCATCTGCGCGTCGGCGAGACGGCTGAGGCCGAGGCCTTCTATGCCGGCAAGCTCGGCTTCGAGCTGATGGTACGCTATCCCGGCGCGAGCTTCCTCTCCAGCGGCGGCTATCATCACCACATCGCCGGCAATATCTGGAACAGCCGTGGCGCCAGCGCACGCGGCGAGGGCGAAGCGGGGCTCGGCTTCTTCGAGCTGGTGGCTCGCGATGCCGGGGATTTCGAGACGATGCGCCAGCGCATCCTGGCGGCCGGCGGCAGCGAGGATGCCAAGGGACCCTCGATCGCCGATCCCTGGGGCAACAGGCTCATACTGCGTCGCTAACAGGTGGCCGGGCTTAGCGCTCCAGCAGATGTGTGCGCGTCGCGCCGCTGAGATCGCGCCGAAAACCTTCCGCATCCCAGAAGGCGGCGGCGCGGTCGTCGGCAGCGCGGAGGGAGAGCCGCGCCGCCACGGCAAAACCCTGCTGGATCAGGGCCGCCGCAATGGCGCGCCCGACACCATGGCGGCGCCAGGCGGGACGCACATAGACATGGCGCAGCCGGGCGAGATCCGGTTCCGGATCGTAAGGGTCGGGTGTGAGGCCGCCCAGCCCCGCCAATTCGCCCTCCGCGAAGGCTGCGAAGAGCACAGGCAGATCGCCATCGCCGGCATAGTCGCCGCGCGCGACCTCGTCAGTCAGCCGGTCGAGGAAGGCGTAATCCTCCCCGGCCGCCTCTTGTCGCAAGGCCTCGAAACCGTCCGGCAGCGCAGCACCGACGCGGACGATCTGAATCGTGGCCGGCGTCACAGACCCTCGAACAAGGCGCTCGAAATATAGCGCTCGGCGAAGGAGGGGATGATCACGACGATGGTCTTGCCGGCATTCTCCGGCCGCGCGCCGACTTCGAGCGCCGCAGCAACTGCCGCGCCGGACGAGATGCCGGCTGGGATGCCCTCGCTCTTGGCAAGGGCGCGCGCCGTCTCGAAGGAGGTCTGGTTGCCGACGGTGACGACCTCGTCGATGACCGAGCGGTCGAGGATGCCCGGCACGAAGCCCGCCCCGATGCCCTGGATCTTGTGCGGGCCGGGCGCGCCGCCCGACAGCACCGGCGAATCCTCGGGCTCGACCGCGATGATCTTCACGCCGGGATTGCGCGCCTTGAGCACCTGGCCGACGCCGGTGATGGTGCCGCCCGTGCCGACGCCGGAGATGAAGATGTCGACCTTGCCGTCAGTGTCGTTCCAGATCTCCTCGGCGGTCGTCTTGCGATGGATTTCCGGATTATGCGGGTTCTCGAATTGCTGCGGGATGATCGAGCCCGGAATCTCCGCCTTGAGCTCCTCGGCCCGGGCGACAGCGCCGCGCATGCCGCCGGGACCGGGCGTCAGCACGAGCTCGGCGCCGAGCAGCGCCAGCATCTTGCGGCGCTCCAGCGACATCGTCTCCGGCATCACCAGGATCAGGCGATAGCCGCGCGCGGCGGCGACAAAAGCAAGCGCGATGCCGGTATTGCCCGAGGTCGGCTCGATCAGCGTGCCGCCCGGCTTCAACGCGCCGGAGGCCTCCAGCGCATCGACCATGTTGACGCCGATGCGGTCCTTGACGCTGGAGATCGGGTTGAAGAATTCGAGCTTGGCCAGGATCGTCGCCTTGACGCCGCGCTCGGCCGGCAGGCGGTTGAGCTTGACCAAGGGGGTGTCGCCGATGGTGTCGGTGATCGATTCATAGACCCGGCCGCGGCCTGGGGCCTTGCTCGGAGCGGAGTGGAGCGTGCGCGCTGCCTCGGTCATGGAATCCTCCTGGGAATGATCGTGATTTATGGCGACGCTAGTTCAATTCACAGTCCATGTCGATGATAGACATTATATACAAATTTAGATTGTGAAATCGGTGGTCGCGCTTGCCCCGTCAAAGGCCGCGCTGCGCTCCGCCTGCTGGCACAGCTCCTCGACGGTGACCCCATCCAGTGTCGAGAGAAAGGCCTGCGAGGCTCGTTCCACCTGCGGGCCGACCACGAGGTCGATCAGGCGCGATTGCGGCATGGGCCCGAGTCCATCCTCGCCAACCTCCTGCATCGCCGCGCGCGCGATCTCGCCGGCGGTGATCCGGCGGCGCTCGCGCGCCAGCTCATAGCCGCCGCGCGGACCGCGCACGCCCTTCAGGATGCCGACCCGGACCAGCGCCTGCAGCAGCGTCTCGAGATGGCGCGGTGGCAGATCATGCCGCGCCGCCAGCATTTTGGCCGCGACCGGCGAGGGCCGCGCATGCAGGGCGATATCGACCACCGCCGCGATGGCGAGCAGGCTGCGGCGCGAGAGCAGGTTCACGCGACCGCTCCCTTGTCCGTGTCCGACTTGACGGTGTCCGATTTGGGCATGTCCGAGACGCCGGTCGAGCCAAAGCCGCCGGCGCCGCGCGCGGTTTCGTCCAGGATTGTCGTCTCGACGAGATTGGCCTGCGTGACCGGCGCGATCACCAATTGCGCGATGCGGTCGCCGCGACGGATCGTGAAAGGCTCCTGGCCGAGATTGATCAGGATGGCCGTGACCTCGCCGCGATAGTCGCTATCGACCGTGCCCGGCGCGTTGAGCAGGGTGATGCCATGCCGCAACGCCAATCCCGAGCGCGGGCGCACCTGCGCCTCGAAACCGGCCGGCAATTGCAGGGCAAGGCCGGTGGGAACCGCAATGCGCTCGCCGGGAGCCATGACGAGCGTGTCGCCCTCTGCCAGCGCCGCGCGCAGATCGAGCCCGGCCGCGCCCGCGCTTTCATAGGCCGGCAGCGGCAGCCCGGCGCCATGTCCGACGCGGCGTACGGGGATCGTGACCATGCCTAGGCTCCCGCCTTCGAGACGCCCGTCAGCCCGGCGAGATGCGCGATCAGGCGGCTCGCGACCTCCTCCTTCGCCAGGGTCGGCCAGGTCTCGACGCCGTCGCGGGTGACGAGATGGACGGTGTTGGAATCGCCGCCCATCACGCCGGTGCCGCCGACGTCATTGGCGACGATCAGGTCGCAGCCCTTCCTCGCGAGCTTGGCGCGGGCATAGTCGATGACGTTTTCCGTTTCCGCCGCGAAGCCGACGACGAGAGCCGGCCGGCCGGTCTTGCGATGAGCGACGGTCGCCAGGATGTCGGGGTTCTCGACCAGCGCCAGGGCCGGCGTCCCACTAGTGCCCTTCTTCATCTTCTCCGGCGCTGCGTCCGCGACGCGCCAATCGGCGACGGCGGCCGCGAAGACCGCGATGTCGGCGGGCAGCGCCGCCTCGGTCGCCGCCAGCATCTCGCGAGCGGATTCGACATGGATCGTGGTGACGCCGTCGGGGTCGGGCAGGCCGACGGGGCCGGAGACCAGCGTCACGCTGGCGCCAGCGGCTGCAGCTGCGGCCGCGATTGCATGACCTTGCTTGCCCGAGGAGCGGTTGGCGATGTAGCGCACCGGGTCGATCGGCTCATGCGTCGGTCCCGATGTCACCAGCACATGCTTGCCGGCGAGCGGCTTCTGCGCGATGGCCGCGCCGCCCGGCGTGCGACCGAGGAAGCCGATCGCACGCGGTTGTGCCGCCATATCGCCGGCCAGAGCACGCTCGATCGCGGCCAGGATCTCGAGCGGTTCGGCCATGCGGCCCGGCCCGTTCTCGCCGCGCTCGGCCATGGCGCCGGAATTGGGCCCGACGACGAGCACACCGTCCTTCTCGAGCTGCGCCATGTTGCGGCGCGTCGCCGGATGCTCCCACATCCTGGGATTCATCGCGGGCGCGATCAGGATGCGCTTGTCGGTGGCGAGCAGCGCGGTCGAGGCGAGGTCATTGGCAAGCCCCGTCGCCATCTTGGCGATGAGATCGGCGGTGGCGGGCGCGACGACGATGAGGTCGGTCGAGCGCGACAGCGCGATATGGCCGATATCGGCCTCGTCGGTCAGCGAGAACAGATCGGTGAAGCAGCGTTCGCCGGCGAGCGACGAGACGGAGAGCGGCGTGACGAACTCCTCGCCCGCCTTAGTCAGGATGCAGCGCGAGGCGATGCCATGATCCTTCAAGCGCCGGATCAGCTCCAGGCACTTATAGGCGGCGATGCCGCCGCCGATGATCAGGAGGATGGAGCGGGAGGCGGGCAAGGCGGAGGTTCCTGAGCCGGGATACCCTTCACCTAGCATCCGGCGGGCGGGGCTGTCATGGGGCGGGCCGCCTTGCCGTCATGCTCGGGCGCAGACCCGAGCATCTCCTGCCAGAGATTCTCGGGTCTGCGCTTCGCTAAGCCCGAGAATGACGGCAACGAGCCTCACCGAAACGGCGGCTCGTCGAAGCTCCTGAGCTTGCGCGAGTGAATGGTCGAGCCCGCTTCCTTGAGCTTCTCCAGCGCCGCGAGCCCGATCTTGAGATGCTCGCCGACGGCGCGCTCATAGAAGGCGTTCGCCGCGCCGGGCAATTTGATCTCGCCATGTAGAGGCTTGTCGGAGACGCAGAGCAAAGTGCCGTAGGGCACGCGCAGACGGTAGCCTTGCGCTGCGATCGTGCCCGATTCCATGTCGACCGCGATGGCGCGCGAGAGGTTGATGCGGCGGCGCTCCTTGGTCCAGCGCAGCTCCCAGTTACGGTCGTCCTGCGTCACGACGGTGCCGGTGCGCAGCCGGTTCTTCAGCCGGTCGCCCTGCTCGCCCGTCACTTCCGCCGCCGCCTGTTGGAGGGCGACCTGGACCTCGGCGAGCGCCGGGATCGGGATGTCGGGCGGCACCAGCTCGTCCAGGATGCCGTCCTGCCGGAGATAGGCATGGGCCAGGACATAGTCGCCGATGATCTGCGTCTGGCGCAGACCGCCGCAATGGCCGACCATCAGCCAGCAATTGGGCCTGAGCACCGCGAGGTGGTCGGTGATGTTCTTGGCATTGGAGGGGCCGACGCCGATATTGACCAGCGTCACGCCGTCGCCCTTGCTGCGGATCAGGTGATAGGCCGGCATCTGGAAGCGATGCCAGGGCGCCGACATCACCCGCTCGGCTGCCGAAACGTCGATGCCGTCGCGCTCGATCCGCACACCGCCCGGCGTCACCAGGGCCTCGGCCGTGCCGGCTTCGATCTCAGCCAGCGCCAGCCGCACGAACTGGTCGACATAGCGGTGGTAGTTGGTCAGCAGCACCCAGGGCTGCACGGCGCGCCAGTCGGTGCCGGTGTAGTGCACCAGCCGCCGCAGCGAGTAGTCGACCCGCACCGCATCGAACAGCGAGAGCGGGCGCGGCTCGCCCTCGACGATGTCGAAGGTGCCGTCGGCGATCTCGTCGCCGACCAGGGAGAGCAGGGGCGTCGGGAAATGCCGGGCGAGCTCGGCCGCCGTGACCTTGCCGCGCCCGAGCTCGTCGCCGCCTTCGAGCGCATAGGGGTAGGGGATTTCCTGATGGCTCACACCGGTCTCGATCGTGGCGCCATATTCCTCGACGAGCGGCTGCAGCTGGTCGAGCAGATAGGCGCGGAATTCGGCCGGCTGCGTCACCGTGGTCGAATAGATGCCGGGCGCTGCGAATTTGGCGAAGCCGCGCCGCGTCGCGGCGGGCAGCTTCGAGGGCTCGTAGGTGACGCGCAGCAGCGGATAGCGATAGCGCGCGCGCTCTTCTAGCGTCGGCGCCTCGCCCGTATCGAAAAAGCGCTGCAGATCGCCGCGCAACGCCGTCTTCGCGTCCGCATAGAGCAGCTCCAGCCGGTCGACGGCGGCGTCTGGCGTGGCGGCGGTCTCGAATGTCATGGGGCGAACGTACCTCTCGTTCGGTCGAGCTTCTAGCTGCGCCACTGCCCCGCTGACAACAGGGATGGGTCCCATGCAGGCCGGTTGGAGTGTGGCGCTGCCCGCTTGACAGCGAAGCGGCACGGCATTATTGAACCATCAAGTTAATTAACTCATCGGTTTAATTCAATGTCGAGCGACCCGCTCAGCCTCACCCTGTCCGCCCTTGCCGACCCGACGCGGCGCGCCATCCTGGCGCGGCTGTCGCTGGGCGAGACCTCGGTGACGGAGCTGGCCGAGCCCTTCGCGATGAGCCTGCCGGCCGTCTCCAAGCATCTCAAGGTGCTGGAGCGGGCCGGGCTGATCACGCGCGGCCGCGAGGCGCAATGGCGGCCCTGCCGGCTCGACCCCGGCCCTCTGCGCGAGGTGTCGGAGTGGCTGGAACATTACAGCCGTTTTTGGGACCAGAGCCTGGGACGATTGGAGGAGGTGCTGCGCGAGATGCAGGCAGCGCCGGCCGAGGACGGTCAACCGTAACGCGGTTTCGAACGAAGCGGACATCGGTCCGCGTAAAGAAAACGCATTGAAACAAAAGCAAGAGCCGCGTGGCGGCGTCAAACGAGGAAAACCCATGCTCAAGACCGTTCTTCTCAGCCTGCTGACGATCCTCGCCATCGGCATCGTCGTGGTGCTGATCCTTGCCGCAATGAAGCCCGACAGTTTCCAGGTCCAGCGCGCCATCGCCATCAACGCGCCGCCCGAGCGCGTCTACCCGCTGATCGCGGATTTCAGGGCCTGGGGCGCCTGGTCGCCCTGGGAGAAGAAGGATCCCAACCTGAAGCGCAGCTTCAGCGGGGCCGAGACCGGCAAGGGGGCGATCTATGCCTGGGCGGGTGACAAGAATGTCGGCGAAGGCAGCATGGAAATCGTCGAGGCCGAACCGTCAAGCAAGATCGGGCTCAAGCTCGACTTCATCAAGCCCTTCGAGGCCCATAACGCCGCCGTCTTCGCACTGCAGCCGCAAGGCTCTGCAACGAACGTGACCTGGACGATGACGGGACCAACCCCGTTCTTCGCCAAGATCATCCATGTCTTCTTCAACATGGACCGGATGGTCGGCGGCGATTTCGAGGCCGGCCTCGCCAGCCTCAAGGCGCAGGCCGAGCGCCGGTAGCGGCCAAAGACGACGCGGACACAGAGCCGCGCTTTCGACAACCACATGATCAGGGAGATCGCCCGATGCTAGCCGAACCACGCAAGGAACACGCCTGGCTCCAGCAATTCGTCGGAGAATGGGCATCCGAGATGGAGTGCTCGATGGGGCCGGACAAGCCGCGCCAGACATCGACCGGGACCGAGAGCGTGCGCTCGCTCGGCGGCCTCTGGACGCTGGGCGAAGGCAAGGGCGAGATGCCCGGCTGCGGCCCCGCGACGACGCTGATGACGCTCGGTTTCGACCCCGAAAAGGGCCGCTTCGTCGGCACCTTCACCGGCTCGATGATGACGCATCTATGGGTCTATGACGGCTTCCTCGACGAGACCGGAACCGTGCTGACGCTGGAGACCGAGGGGCCGAGCTTCGCGGGCGACGGCAAGATGGCGAAATATCGCGACATCATGACTGTCCTGAGCCCCGATCACCGCGTCCTGACCTCCAATGTACCAGGCGAAGACGGACGCTGGACCGAATTCATGACAGCCCATTACCGCCGGACCGCGTGAGCGCGGCCTTATCCCCTCCAGATGCAAGGACAGATCCCATGAAGATCGCCCCCTATCTCTTCTTCCCCGGCAATTGCGAGGAAGCCTTCACCGCCTATGAAAAGATCCTCGGTGGCAAGATCATCGCCATGATGAGCCATAAGGGCACGCCAGCCGAGGGCCAGGTCGCTCCCAACTGGGTTCCCAAGATCATGCATGCCTGCCTCCAGCTCGACGGCGGGCAGATGCTAATGGCGTCCGATTCCCCGCCCGAGCGCAGCGAGGGGCCGATGCAGAGCGTTTCGGTCAGCGTCACGGTCAAAGATACGGCCGAGGCCGAACGCATCTTCGCCGCGCTCTCGGATGGAGCCAGGATCAAGATGCCGCTGGAGGAGACCTTCTGGGCGCCGCGCTTCGGCATGCTCCAGGACCGCTTCGGCACGCATTGGATGATCAGCAGCGCCCCTGCGGAAGCCTGCGTGGTGGCCTAAGCGATCTGCTCCACCTCCCCGTCATGGTCGGCCTTGTGCCGACCATCCACGTCTTGCGACCGCGATGAAGCAAAGACGTGGGTGCTCGGGACAAGCCCGAGCATGACGGCAGTGGCTGGGCCTATGTCGAGCTTATCCCAGCACCGCATAGGCGATCAGGCCCGCGATCAGCCAGAGCGCCCAATTGCCCCAGCGGTTGCGCTGAGCCTCGGCCCGGCCGATCGCCTCGATGCTGCGCTCATCCAGCGTAAAGCCATGCCGTGAGGCATCTTCGAGCTGGCCGAGCACGCGCTCCGCCCGGCCGACGGTCTCGGGCAGGCTGGCGAGGCTGAAGGCGAGCGAGCGCGCCCCGCGCCCGACATCCTCGATCTTGCCCAGCGGCCCGAGATTGCGGGTGATCCAGTCGCGCACCACGGGCTCGGCCGTGGTCCACATGTCGAGATGCGGATCAAGCGTGCGCGCAACGCCTTCGACCACCACCATGGTCTTCTGCAGCATCACGAGCTCGGTACGCGTCGCCATGTCGAACAGGCCGGTGATCTCGAAGAGCAGGGTCAGGACCTTCGCCATCGAGATCTGGTCGGCGCTCTTGTCGTGGATCGGCTCGCCGACCGCACGGATCGCCTGGGCGAAATCCGCGACCGCGTGGTGGCCCGGCACATAGCCGGCCTCGAAATGCACTTCCGCCACGCGGGTATAGTCGCGGGTGATGAAGCCGAGCAGGATTTCGGCGAGGAAGCGCCGCTCCTTCAGTCCGAGCCGGCCCATGATGCCGCCATCGACGGCGACGAGCCGCCCTGACGAGTCGACGAACAGGTTCCCCGGATGCATGTCGGCATGGAAGAAGCCGTCGCGGATCGCATGCTTCAGGAAGGACTGGATGACGGTGCGGCTGAGCAGCTGGAGATCGTGCCCGGCGGCCCGCAACGCTTCGATGTCGGAGAGCCGGACGCCGTCGATCCATTCATCGACCAGCATTTCGCGCGCGGTGAGCTGCCAATCCGGCGTCGGCACGCGGAAATCGGCATCGTCCTTGGTGTTCTCGGCGAATTCGGAGAGGGCGGCGGCCTCCAGCCTGAGATCCATCTCCATCGTCACGGAGCGCGCCAGCGTCTCGACCACACCCGACATGCGTAAGCGACGCGCCTCGGGCGAACGTCGTTCCGCCATCTCCGCGCCGAAGCGCATCGCCGCGAGGTCGCGGTGGAAGCGGTCGCGGATGCCGGGCCGCAGCACCTTGACCGCGACCTCCGAGCCATCCTTCAGCCGGGCGCGATGCACCTGCGCGATCGAGGCGGCGGCGACGGGCGGCCCGAATTCGGCGAAGATCGCCTCGACCGGCCGGCCATGGGCGGCCTCGATCGCGGCGCGCGCCTGTTCCATCGGGAACGGGGCCATCCGGTCCTGCAGAGCCGAGAGATCCTCGGCGATCTTCATGCCGACGACATCGGGCCGTGTCGCCAGGAACTGGCCGAATTTGACATAGGACGGTCCAAGCCGCGTCAGCGCCGCTGCAAGCCGCGTCGCGGACGAGCCGGCGCCCTTGCGTTCGATCAAGCGCCCGAGCCGGATCGCGGCGCGCGCCAGCGGCGGCAGGACCGAGGGATCGACGAGCGCAAGCGCGCCCTCGCGGGCCAGCACGAAGCCGACCCGCGCGGAACGGGCGAGATGGGCGGTGGCAGTGATCATGCGCGGCAACCGATCACGAGGTTGGCCGCAGCTGAGATCCAATTCGCGCCGTCATCCCGGGCGACCGAAGGGAGACCCGGGATCCATTCCTGAACGGTTCCCGCATGGGGCCCGGGTCTGCGCTTCGCTCCGCCCGGGACGACGGCGCGGTTAAAATAGCCGGGATTCACAGCTTCCAGCCGGAATGCAGCGCCACGACCCCGCCGGTCATCGGCGTGAACTTCGCCCGCCGGAAGCCGGCATCCTCGATCATGCCGGCGAAGGCCTGCGGCTTGGGGAATTTGCGGATCGATTCGACGAGATACTGGTAGGGCTCGGCCTCGCCCGTCACCATCCGCCCCATCGGCGGTATCACATTGAAGGAATAGGCCTCGTAGACCTTGTCGAGCAGCGGCACGTCGACATGGCTGAATTCGAGGCAGAGGAAGCGCCCGCCGCGCTTGAGCACGCGAAACGCCTCGGACAGCGCCTTGTCGATGCGCGGCACGTTGCGGATGCCGAAGGCGATCGTATAGGCGTCGAAATGGTTGTCCGGCAGGCCGAGCGCCTCGGCATTGCCCTGGACGAAGCGGATGCGATCGTCATCGGGAAAACGCTTCTGCGCCCGGTCGCGGCCAACGCTCAGCATCTCAGCATTGATGTCGAGCACGGTGACGTCGGTCTGCAGCCCGCCGGCTGCGAGCACCTGGAAGGCGACGTCGCCGGTGCCGCCGGCCACGTCGAGATGGTGGAAGGGCCGGTCCTTCGCTGGCTTCAGCGTCGTGATCAGCGCATCCTTCCAGAGCCGGTGCAGGCCCGCCGACATCAGATCGTTCATCAGATCGTAGCGGCTGGCGACCTTGTGGAAGACGTCGTCGACCTTGGCCTGCTTCTCGACGAGCGGCACGGTCTCAAAACCGAAATGAGTGGTGTCGGAGGCTGCTGTCACGGCGCGGGCTGCTCTTGTGTTCTGGTGAGGCGATGAATAGCGAAACGAGCGGGGCTTGTCGCGGCCCGTCTCGACGCAGGCTTGAGAGTGCACTGGAATGCCCGAACTTCCCGAGGTCGAAACCGTTCGTCGTGGGCTGGAGCCCGCCATGCTGGGGCAGGTTTTCGCGCGCGTCGAGCAGAACCGGCCCGATCTGCGCTTCCCCCTGCCCGATCGCTTCGTCGCACGCCTGACCGGCCGCAAGGTCGAAGCCCTGTCGCGGCGCGCCAAATATCTGATCGTCGATCTCGATGACGGCCAGGCGCTGATCATGCATCTGGGCATGAGCGGGCGCTTCGTGGTGGAGGCGCCTGGCACGCCGCCGACCGAGCCTGGCGCCTATTACAACGAGATCGGCCGGCACCTGCAGCACGACCATGTCGTCTTCCATCTCGGCTCCGGCGCGCGCGTCACCTATAATGATGTCCGCCGCTTCGGCTTCATGGACCTCGTTCCACGCGCCGATCTCGCGACTTCCAAGCATTTCGCCGGTATGGGCATCGAGCCGCTGGGGAACGAACTCTCCGGCGAGACGCTGGCGAAGCTGTTCGCGGGAAAATTCGCGCCGCTGAAGGCGGCCCTGCTCGACCAGCGCCTCGTCGCCGGCCTGGGCAACATCTATGTCTGCGAGGCGCTGTTCCGCGCCGGGCTCCACCCCGAAGCCGAGGCCGGTTCGATCGCGACCGCGACAGGCCGTCCGCGACCGGCGGCACATGCGCTGGCGCAGATCATCCGCGAGGTGCTGGAAGAGGCGATCATCTCCGGCGGCTCGACGCTACGCGACTTCGCCCATGCCGACGGCTCGCTCGGCTATTTCCAACACCGGTTTCGCGTCTATGACCGCGAGGGGCAGGCCTGCGTGACGCCGGGCTGCGGTTTTGTGGTCAAGCGGCTCGTGCAGTCCGGCCGCTCGACCTTCTATTGCGAAAGCTGCCAGCCGCGGCGCTGATCAGCGGGCGGCAACGGGGGGCGGCTGGTTCGGACAGGACGGCACGCCGGTGTCGGTCAGGCCCCAGGACGGTGCGGACGCGGTCCAGATGAAGCCCTCAGGCTTGCCGAGCTCGCGGTCGTCGAGCGCGCCGGCGCGGACCACGACCATCTCCGGCCGCGATGAGGAGGCGCTGAACAGGGGCGTGCCGCAATGCGGGCAGAAGCTGCGGCGCATCACGTTGCCGCCGTCGGAGAGGCTGACATAGTCGCGGACTTCGCCCTCCAGCTCCCGGCTCACCGCGGGGAAGATCAGGTTGATCGAGGCGTTGCCGGCCGAGAGATACTGGCAGTCGCGGCACCAGCAGGCTCGCTTCGCCACCGGCGGCTGATTGAAGCGGAAGCGTATGGAGCCGCAGAAGCAGCGGCCAGTAACGGGCTCGGTCATGGGGTCGCCCTCCTCCTGCAAGATGGGGCGAGTGAAGGTGATCCGGCCCGCTACGGCAAGGCCTGGTCACGGGAGTGCCCAAGCTGGTCGCTGGAGCACCCATGTCCGCGTGCGCTCCCTCGCATGGACCGCGCTCCTCCCGCCCGCTAAACGTGGCCCAACGAAGCATCCGGGAGGCCGCCATGGCTTATGAGACCATTCTCGTCGAGGTGAAGGGCAAGGTCGGCGTCGTCACGCTGAACCGGCCGCAGGCGCTGAACGCGCTGAACGGCCAGCTCATCGACGAGGTCAACGCGGCCATCGACGGCTTCGAAAAGGATCCCAATATCGGCTGCATCGTCCTGACCGGCTCGGAGAAGGCCTTTGCCGCCGGCGCCGACATCAAGGAGATGCAGGGCCGGACCTTCCCCGGGACCTATCTCGACGACAAATTCGCCGATTGGGACCGCATCGGCCAGCGCCACAAGCCGATCATCGCGGCGGTTGCGGGCTTTGCGCTCGGCGGTGGCTGCGAGCTCGCCATGATGTGCGACTTCATCATCGCCGCCGACAACGCCAAATTCGGCCAGCCCGAGATCAATCTCGGCGTCATTCCCGGAGCCGGCGGCACGCAGCGCCTGACCAAGGCGATCGGCAAGGCCAAGGCCATGGATCTCTGCCTCACCGGGCGGATGATGGACGTCAACGAGGCCGAGCGCGCCGGCCTCGTCGCCCGCATCGTGCCCTTGGCCGATCTCATGGCCGAGACGATGAAGGCGGCTGACGGCATCGCCGCCAAGTCGCTTCCTTCGGTGCTGATGGCGAAGGAGGCGATCAACCGCGCCTTCGAGGTGGCGCTGAGCGAAGGGCTGCGCTTCGAGCGCCGCGTCTTCTCCTCGCTCTTCGCGACGCATGACCAGAAGGAGGGCATGACCGCCTTCATCGAGAAGCGGAAGCCCGATTTCCAGAACAGGTGAGGCACGCCTTTCCGTCGTTCTCGAGCATGTCCGCGTTTCTCCGAATCGCGAACATGCTCTGCCTCCTCCGGCAAGAGATGCTCGGGTCAAGCCCGAGCACGACGGCGTGCTTCTGGGCCTATGGCCGCCCGGCCGGCACGCCTTCGCGGATTTTTTTCGAAAACTCGGGATCTTCGAGCGACATGGTTCGCGCCCGCTCGCTGATCCGCCCCTGCCGGACCAGTTCGTCGAGCGGGATGTCGGTCCTGACCGCGCCGATGCGCTGGAGATAGCCCGGCAGATAGCCCGACAGCAGCACGCGCGGATCGAGCGGCAGCGAAAACGTCCAGCCGGGCGCGACCGTGCCGACGAGATGGTAGACCACCGTCGTGCAGTTCGTCGTCAGCGTATTGTACCAGCGCGGCGTTGCCGCCAGCCGGTTGACGTCGGCGACATAGGCCAGGAGCACGTCGCGCGCCTGGGCAGGCGTGGCGGCCAGCCGGAACAGCCGGACATCCTCCTTGCGGGCATGGCTGCGCAGGCCGACGATGTCGCGTTCATCGGCGGCGACATAGGCCATCTCATAGCTGCGGAAGAAACCGGCGAGCGAAGACCACTCCTCGCCCTTCTCGCGCCTGACCTCGATCGAGAAGGTCAGCGGCACCGAATCCTTGAAGGTGAAGCTGACCAGGAGATGGGCGATCGCCTCGCCCGACCAATAGGACAGGAACAGGTCCGCGCCCTCGATCCTGGTCAGGTCGTAGCTGCGCGTCTCCCAGCGCTGGTCGTAATCGGCCTCCGTGCGCCAGCGGAAATCGCGCAGATTGCCGACGGTGATCGTCTCGCCCTCGCGCGTGATCTGCGGCAGCTTGGCGAGTTCGGGAATCCAGTCCCGGTCGTGCGACGGCACTATCCCGTTCCACCAGCCGAGCAGGCCGAGAAACAGCACCGCGAAGGAAAGCGGCAGGCGCGCCGCGCCGGTCCAGATTCCGATCGCACCAGCCAGACCGGCAAGGCCGAAGCCGATGGCGGCCAGCGTCGCGACCGTACCGGTCAGGCGAAACAGCAGGAGGCCCGAACCCCATGCCGTCGCGCTGAGGACGATCAGGGTGGCCAGGAGTTGGGCAGTGACAAGAAGAAGGCGGCTCATCGCCGCCTTCCCATATCACAGCTGGAGCCGGAAGCGCTCACGCCGCCAAAGAATTCACCGGCGCCGCGGCCTTGACCGCATCGTCGACATGGCCCTCGAAGCGCTTGAAGTTCTCGCGGAACATCCCGACCAGCCGCTTGGCGGTTTCGGCGAATTCGGCCTTATCCTGCCAGGTCTTGACCGGATACAGGATATGCGGCTCGACACCGGGCACCGAGGTCGGCACCGCGAAGCCGAAATAGGGATCACGGCGGAAATCGGCACGGTTGAGCGAGCCGTCCAGCGCCGAGGTCAGCAGGCGGCGGGTGACACGGATCGGCATGCGCCGGCCGACACCGTATTTGCCGCCGGTCCAGCCGGTGTTGACCAGCCAGCAATCGACATGGTGCTTGGCGATGAAATCACGCAGCAGATTGGCGTATTCCGACGGGTGGCGCGGCAGGAAGGGCGAGCCGAAGCAGGTCGAGAATTCCGGCTCGACGCCGGTGAGGCCGCGCTCGGTGCCGGCGACCTTGGCGGTGTAGCCGGAGAGGAAGTGGTACATCGCCTCCGCCGGCGTCAGCTTGGCGATCGGCGGCATCACGCCGAAGGCGTCCGCCGTCAGCATGACGATGTTCTTGGGCACGCCGGCGCGACCGGTGCGCGAGGCGTTCGGGATGAAGTCGAGCGGATAAGCCGAGCGGGTGTTCTCGGTCTTGCTCTGATCGTCGAAATCGACGACGCGGGTGAAGGGGTCGAGCACGACATTTTCGAGCACCGTGCCGAAACGCTGCGAAGCGGCGAAGATCTGCGGCTCGGCCTCGGCCGAGAGCTTGATCGTCTTGGCGTAGCAGCCACCCTCGAAGTTGAAGATGCCGTTCTTCGACCAGCCATGCTCGTCATCGCCGATCAAGGTGCGGTCGGGATCGGCCGAAAGCGTGGTCTTGCCGGTGCCCGAGAGGCCGAAGAAGATCGCCGCATCATCGTTTGAACCGACATTGGCCGAGCAGTGCATCGGCACGACGCCCTTGGCCGGCAGCGTGTAGTTCAGATAGGTGAAGACCGACTTCTTCATCTCGCCGGCATAGGCCGAGCCGCCGATCAGCACGATCTTGCGGGTGAAATCGATCGCGATCACGGTCTCGCTGCGGCAGCCATGGCGCTTGGGATCGGCCTTGAAGCTCGGCAGGTCGACGATGGTCAGCTCCGGCACGTAGCCGGCGATCTCCTCGAGCTCGGGCCGGATCAAGAGGTTGCGGATGAACAGCGAATGCCAGGCGAATTCGGTGAAGACGCGCGCCTTGACACGGTGCACCGGGTCAGCGCCGCCATAAAGGTCCTGCGCGAAGAGCTCCTTGCCCTCGGCATGCTTGAGGAAATCGGCCAGCAGCGCCTCGAAATGCTCGGGCGACATCGCGCCGTTATTCTCCCACCAGACCGTGCCTTCAGTCATGGCGTCGCGCACCACGAACTTGTCCTTGGGCGAGCGCCCGGTATGCGTGCCGGTATCGGCGCAGAGCGCGCCGCCTGCAGCCAGCCCGGCTTCGCCGCGCTTCAGGGCCTGCTCGTAGAGCTGCGGCGCC
The DNA here is from genome assembly GCF_031884435.1 of Bosea sp. 685. Taxonomy (NCBI): domain Bacteria; kingdom Pseudomonadati; phylum Pseudomonadota; class Alphaproteobacteria; order Hyphomicrobiales; family Alloboseaceae; genus Allobosea; species Allobosea sp. 685. The sequence continues at coordinate 6,219,109 of NZ_CP134779.1, forward strand.
TGTAGGTTCCAGGACAGGGATTTCAGCTTGCGGAAGCCGAAGGTTTCGGCGCCGTGAGCGGCGTTGAACTGACCAATGGTTTCCACTGGGATACTCCCGAGGCATGCCATTCAAGGCAAAAGCGCTGTTTTAAAGATACGCGACCAGAAATCGTCGCGCAGACGAGGCAGGCTTTAAAATTTAAGTGGCAGGCTCCTTAGGCCCATGATGACGCCGGCTCAACCCGTCGAAAAGGCCCTCAACCGAAGAAAATTCTTTAAAACGTTTAAAATGGCCCGAAATGGTAAACCCGGTTCAAGCCCGGTGAATTTGTGGAAGATGCTGGCGGGCCTTTGCTGCAAGCTCCGCCAAGATCTTTCGCAAACTCGCCGGGCCATCCACGGAAGCGGGAAATCCGAGCCGCAGCACGGCATCGCCGAGTGCGAGATCGAGCCCGTCCGGATCGAGCCCGGTCGCTCGCCAGGCCCCGTCGCGCGCGCCGAGCAGCACCCGCGCATAGAGCCTGAGCGCCTCGGCATGGTCGGCATTCATATGCGCGACCGCGCCCTCCTCGATCTCGGCCAGGGCCTGCGCCTGGGTCGATTCGCTCAGGATATCCGCCGGCCCCAATTCATAGGCCTTGCCGAAGCCGCCATTCAGGCTCGCGGCCTCGATACCGAGGGCAAAGAACGAGAAATCGCCGAAATCGGCATAAAGTGCAGCCTTGGGCTGGCGCGCCAGGAAGCGGCGGCGGATCCGCAGGCCCTCCTCCGTCTCGCGCGCAATGCGCCGCGCCCTGAGCTTGAGCGTGATGCGGGCATGGGCCAGCGGATCGCCCTTGCCACCCGGCGCGATCAGGAGCGAGGCGCGCGGATCGGCGATCAGGTTGCCGGTATGGACTGAGAGCGCCGAGACCAGGATCAATGGCGTGCCGTCGCTGTCGGTGGCGAGGCTGGTCAATGTCGCGGCCGGATGGCCGTCCTGACCCAAGGTCGCGAGCGAGCCGAAGCGCGCGCTACGCAAGAGATTTCGCGCCAGCCCGCGCGCCGTCTCATCGGTAGGCCTGATCGGATTGGTCGTTCGGGCAGGGTTTCCGGTCGGTCCGACGGGCTCGTTATTCGACCTGACGGGGTCTTCATTCCGCCTGACGGGGTCTGGATCCAGCCTGACGGGGTCTTGCACCACGGAACCTCTTCGCCTTTCCGGCCTTATTCTGATGAAACGGTAGCGGAACTGTCACGCCATCGCTAGATTGCAGCCACGGTTTGGCCGCTCTCTCGCGAGAGTGGACCCAGTTATTGCAACGCGGCCAAGAGACAAAGAGCTTATGCCAACCATTGCGCTGGTCGATGACGACCGTAACATCCTGACCTCGGTGTCCATCGCGCTCGAAGCCGAGGGCTACCGGATCATGACCTATACCGACGGCGCCTCGGCGCTGGACGGGCTGAAGCAGAACCCACCGGACCTGGCGATCTTCGACATCAAGATGCCGCGCATGGACGGGATGGAGCTGCTGCGCCGGTTGCGCCAGAAGTCCGACCTGCCGGTGATCTTCCTGACCTCGAAGGACGAGGAGATCGACGAGCTCTTCGGGCTGAAGATGGGCGCGGACGACTTCATCCGCAAACCCTTCTCGCAGCGGCTCCTGGTCGAGCGCGTCAAGGCGATCCTGCGCCGCGCCGGCGCCAAGGATGTCGGCGCGCCTGCCCGCCCAGAGGACGCCAAGGCGCTCGAGCGCGGCCTGCTGCGCATGGACCCGGAGCGCCACACCTGCACCTGGAAGAACGAGCCGGTGACGCTGACCGTGACCGAGTTCCTGATCCTGCAATCGCTGGCGCAGCGCCCGGGCGTGGTGAAGAGCCGCAACGCCCTGATGGACGCCGCCTATGACGACGAGGTCTATGTCGACGACCGCACCATCGACAGCCACATCAAGCGCCTGCGCAAGAAGTTCAATCAGGTCGATGTCGATTTCGACATGATCGAGACCTTGTATGGCGTCGGTTATCGCTTCAAGGAAAGCTGAGCATCGGGGGACGGGTTTCAGCTCTCATCCCGGAGAACCGCGAAGCGGCGTCTCGACCGATGCGCCACTTCGCAGCGGCAGCGCTCACTGAACCGTCCCTCGCGGCGCGATCCTCCGGATCGCTCCGCGGGATGAAGGCTTTGGACTAGGCTGCTCAGGAAAATGCAGGGCGCTTGAGGCCTATGGCGACGGTCGACGACGAACGCAGGATTGTGATCCGCACGCAGCGCTTCGCGCCCATGCTGCGCAAGCGTCTGGCCGTCTTCGGCCGGCGCAGCCTGCGCGCCATCTCCTCGCGCGCCGCCTCCAGCCTGACGCGGCGCATCGTCGTCCTCAACCTGGCGGGGCTCGTCGCGCTGCTGCTGGGCTTCCTCTATCTCAACCAGTTCCGCGAGGGTCTGATCGAATCGCGGGTGCAGAGCCTGCTGACGCAAGGCGAGATCATCGCCGGCGCGATCTCGGCCTCGGCGACGGTCGAGACCGACACCATCACCATCGACCCCGACAAGCTGCTCCAATTGCAGGCGGGCGAGAGTGCCGGCATCCCCGAAGACCCGCTCGATTTCTCGATCAACCCCGAAAAAGTCGCGCCGCTGCTGCGGCGGCTGGTGACGCCGACCAAGACGCGGGCGCGGGTCTACGACAAGGACGGGCTGCTGACGCTGGATTCGCGCAATCTCTATTCGCGCGGCGACGTGCTTCGGCTCGATCTGCCGCGCGTCGGCGAGCCCGACGAGGCGCCCTTGCTGGAGCGCACATGGAACATGCTGCGCAACCGGCTCGGCCGGGCCGATGTTCCCACCTATGACGATTTCGAGAACGCCAACGGCAAGTCCTATCCCGAGGTGGCGCGCGCGCTGAACGGCACCCCGGCCAGCGTCGTGCGCGTCAACACGCGCGGGCAGACCATCGTTTCCGTCGCCGTGCCGGTGCAGCGCTTCCGTGCGCTGAAGGGCGTGCTGCTGCTCTCGACGCAGGGCGGCGACATCGACGCCATCATCGCCTCCGAGCGCTACGCGATCCTCCAGGTCTTCACGGTGGCCGCCGGCGTGATGATCGTGCTCTCGGTGCTGCTCGCCGGCACCATAGCGGAGCCGATCCGCAAGCTCGCCGAGGCGGCGCAACGCGTCCGCAAGGGCGTCAAATCGCGCGAGCAGATCCCCGATTTCGCCGGCCGGCATGACGAGATCGGCCATCTCTCGGGCTCGCTGCGGGAGATGACCAAGGCGCTCTACAGCCGGATCGAGGCGATCGAGAGTTTTGCCGCCGATGTCGCCCACGAACTGAAGAACCCGCTGACCTCCCTGCGCAGCGCCGTCGAGACGCTGCCGCGTGCCAAATCCAACGAGTCGCGTGGCCGGCTGCTCGCGGTGATCCAGCATGATGTGCGCCGGCTCGACCGCCTGATCTCGGATATTTCCGACGCCTCGCGGCTCGACGCCGAACTCGCCCGCAACGACGCCGCCCCGGTCGATATAGGGCAGGTCCTCGATGCGGTCGTCTCGGTGCAGAACGAGACCCGCCATGAGGCGCGCGCCAGCATCGAGCTCAAGACTGAGCGGCGCGGCCAGAGGCCGGGCGGGCGCGACGGCTTCCTGGTGATGGGCCATGATTCACGGCTGGGCCAGGTTCTCGTCAACCTGATCGACAATGCCCGCTCCTTCTCGCCGGCCGACAAGCCGGTGCGCGTCATGCTGTCGCGCGAAGGGGCCGACGTGCTGATCACCGTCGAGGATGACGGCCCCGGCATCGAGCCCCACGCGCTGGAGCGCGTCTTCGAGCGCTTCTACACCGACCGGCCCAATGAGGGTTTCGGCCAGAATTCGGGCCTCGGCCTTTCGATCTCGCGCCAGATCATCGAGGCCCATCGCGGCTCGATCCGGGCCGAGAACCGCCTCGGCCCGGCTGACGGGGACGGCGAACAGCCGCGCATCGGCGCCCGCTTCATCGTCCGGCTGCCGGCCGTGCCGCTGGCGGCCTGAAGCCGATGAGCGCGACGAGCGAGCAATCCAGCGGCATTCTTGCCACCCGCACACCTGCCAGCCGCATCCATGCCAGCACCATCGCGATCGGCGAGGCCGGCATTCTCATCCGCGGCCCGTCCGGTTCGGGCAAATCGACGCTGGCGCTGGCGCTGATTGCGACTGCCACGCAAGCGGGATCCTTCGCCAGGCTGGTGGCCGATGATCGCACCGAGATCGCCGGCCATGCCGGCCGCCTGCTCGCCCGCCCGGTCGCGCCGCTGGAAGGGCTCGTCGAGCGGCGCGGGCTCGGCCTGACGCCTGAGCCCTATCTGCCCGCGATCCAGGTCCGGCTGATCGTCGATCTGCTCGCGGAGGAACCGGCGCGCATGCCCGAACCGGAGGATCTGATCGACCGATTGGCGGGCATCGACCTGCCGCGCCTCAGGCTGGCGGGCCGTTCGGGCGACGAAAGGCTGGTGCTGGCAGCCTTAAAATTGTTTCTGGATCAGCCTTAAGTCGGGATTTCGACAAGTTTTAAACGCGCCGGCTTGCGCATATCTCGCACCTGCCGCATAAACCGCGACCTTGTCCGGGCGCCACGCGCGCTCTCCAGGCGCCATAGTGAATGATCGGACTCGTCCTCGTGACGCATGGGCATCTGGCGACGGAATTCCGCGCCGCGCTCGAACACGTCGTCGGCCCCCAGAAAAACCTCGCCACCATCGCCATCGCCCCCGATGACGACATGGAGGGTCGACGCCGCGACATCATCGCCGCCGTCGAGGAGGTCGAAACCGGCCGGGGCGTCATCGTGCTGACCGACATGTTCGGCGGCACGCCCTCGAATCTCGCCATCTCGGTGATGGAGCCGGGCCGCATCGACGTCGTCGCCGGCGTCAACCTGCCGATGCTGATCAAGCTCGCCAGCGTGCGCGAGGAAAAGAGCCTCGACGAGGCCGTGACCAGCGCGCAGGATGCCGGACGGAAATACATCACCGTCGCCAGCCGCGTTCTGGCCGGCAAATAGGCGCTGACCAGATGAAGACGAGCAGCCAGGTGGATGAGAGGCAAGACGACGAGGATTGCGACTGCCCCGAGCCGGTGATCCCGACCGGCTCGCTCTATTGCGAATTGCCGATCGTCAACAAGAAGGGGCTGCACGCCCGGGCCACGGCGAAATTCGTGCAATGCGCCTCGAATTTCGACGCCGACATCACCGTGACCCGCTGCGGCGAGACGGTCGGTGCGACCTCGATCATGGGCATCCTGACGCTGGGAGCCGGCATCGGCTCGACCATCACCGTGGTGGCGAAGGGCCGTGAGGCGAAAGAGGCGCTGAAGGCGCTGGAAGCGCTGGTCGCTGACAAGTTCGGCGAGGGCGAGTAGTTCGCCATCAACCGGTCGGGCATGCCTGGGCCGATCCAGGCACCGTCATCGCGCACAGGACATTCGCCAGCACACGCGTCGCCTGCATGAAATCGGCGATCGCCATGGCCTCGGCCGGGTTGTGGCTACCCTTGTCGTTGCGCACGAAGATCATCGCGGCCGCAATGCCGGCATCGGCGAAATCCTGGGCGTCGTGCCCGCCGCCGCTCGCCATGGTCAGGAACGGGATCGACAACCCGCTTGCGCTGGCCTGAAGCGCCGCGACCAGCCCGGCATCCATCAAGCCGGGCGTCGCCCGGTCGAACGGGTCGAGCCTGAAGGAGACGCCGCGCCGGGCCTCGATGTCACGGGCGCTCGCGCGCAGAAAAGCTTCCATGCCGTCGAGCACCGCCACATCCTGGCTGCGGATGTCGATCGCGAAATCGACCTGGCCCGGCACCTTGGTGATCGAGTGCAGCTCCGCCTCGGTCGAGAATTTCCCGACCGTGACCACCAGGTCTTCCCCCGCAGTGCGGCGGCAGGCCCACTCGCCGTCCAGCGCCATCACCAGATCGGCCGTCGCGAAGACGGCGTCCTGGCGGTATTCATGCGGAACGGCTCCCGAATGCGAGTAGGCGCCGAGCGCGCTGGCAGTACGGGCGCGATAGGCGCCGCGGATGCCGGTGACGATGCCGACGGGAAGCGCGCGGTTCTCCAGAATCGGCCCCTGCTCGATATGCAGTTCGATATAGCCCGCGATATCGGCGGGGTTCAGGATCGGTGGCCCGGCCTCGATGCGGGCCGCATCGAAACCGGCCTCGTTGATCATCGCGCGCAGCGAACGGCCGGTCGCGACATGGATCGCGCTGTCGAGTTCGCCCTCCCAGAGCCGGCCGAGCGCGGCGCGGCTGCCGAAATGGCCGCCATGGCGCCCGACGAACCAGGCGCTGCTCTCCTCCGCCCTGAACGCCATCAGGACGATGTCGCAATCCGGCTGGAGCCCGGCATCGGTCATCGCCGCGATCGCGACCAAGCCGGCGATGACCCCGGCCGCTCCGTCGAAATTGCCGCCCTGGCGCACCGAGTCCAGATGCGAGCCGCTGACCCAGGCCGGCAGCTCCGGCCGCCTGCCGGCGAACCGCGCCGACAGGTTGCCTGCGGCATCGACGGAGACCGCAAGGCCCAGCCCGCGCGCCAGATCGGCGATCAGATCATGCGCTGCCTGCTCGCCCGCCATATAGGAGGTTCGGGTCACGCCCGGCCCGTCCAAGCTCAAGGCGCGCAGAGCCTCAAAGATCGAGACGGCGAAGGCCTCGCGGGCGATGACGGCGGCGTCGAGCACGGGGCAAGGCTGAAAGGCTGCGGCGGTGGCGGTGGCGGTGGCGGACAAGGCTGTCTCCGAAGTGGCGTCGCAGGCGTCGCGCAAAATCTGCTGTCTCCTCCTAGCCCAGCAAAGCGCCGGCCAACAGGAGCGGCCCTGCGTCGCTGACTCTCCTCCTCGAACGGATCAAAGACATAAAGACATCTTTATATCTTTGATTGCGCTCCGCCGCCTGCGCTGCTAAAGACCCGCCCGTCATTCTAGAACCAGCAGTGGAGCAGCCCCCGTGTCGAAGACCGATTACATCGTCAAGGACATCAGCCTCGCGGAATACGGCCGCAAGGAAATCAACATGGCCCAGGACGAGATGCCGGGCCTGATGGCGATCCGCGCCGAGCACAAGGGCAAGAATCCGCTCAAGGGCGCGCGCATCGCCGGCTGCCTGCACATGACCATCCAGACCGCCGTGCTGATCGAGACGCTGACGGAACTCGGCGCCGATGTGCGCTGGTCGTCCTGCAACATCTTCTCGACCCAGGACCATGCCGCCGCCGCGATCGCCGCGACCGGCGTTCCGGTCTTCGCCATTAAGGGCGAGACGCTGGAAGAGTATTGGGAATACGTCCTCAAGACCGCGACCTGGGGCGACGGCGGCACGCCCAACATGATCCTCGACGATGGCGGCGACCTGACCATGCTGATCATCCTCGGCGCCGAGGCGGAAGCCGGCAAGGCCGAGTTCCTGGACAAGCCGGGCAATGAGGAAGAGACGATCTTCTTCAAGCTGATCAAGCGCGAGCTCAAGGCCAATCCGGGCTGGTTCACCAAGACGCGCGCCGCGATCAAGGGCGTCTCGGAAGAGACCACCACCGGCGTGCATCGCCTCTACGAGCTGGCCAAGGCCGGCCGCATGCCGTTCCCGGCGATCAACGTCAACGATAGCGTCACCAAGTCGAAATTCGACAACCTCTATGGCTGCCGCGAGTCGCTGGTCGACGCCATCCGCCGCGGCACCGACGTGATGATGTCGGGCAAGGTCGCCTGCGTCGCCGGCTATGGCGACGTCGGCAAGGGTTCGGCCGCCTCGCTGCGCCAGGCCGGCTGCCGCGTGCTCGTCACCGAAATCGATCCGATCTGCGCGTTGCAGGCGGCGATGGAGGGCTATGAGGTCGTCACCATGGAAGACGCCGCTCCGCGCGCCGACATCTTCGTGACCGCCACCGGCAATCTCGACGTGATCACCGTCGACCATATGCGCGCGATGAAGCACCGTGCCATCGTCTGCAATATCGGCCATTTCGACTCGGAGATTCAGGTTGCCGGCCTGAAGAACTTCAAGTGGGACAACGTCAAGCCGCAGGTCGACGAGGTCGAGTTCCCCGGCGGCAAGCGCATCATCCTGCTCTCGGAAGGCCGCCTGGTGAATCTCGGCAATGCGACCGGGCACCCCTCCTTCGTGATGTCCTGCTCGTTCTCGAACCAGACGCTGGCCCAGGTCGAGCTCTGGAACCACCACGCCAAATACGAGAACAAGGTCTACACCCTGCCCAAGCACCTCGACGAGAAGGTCGCGGCGCTGCATCTGGCCAAGGTCGGCGCCAAGCTGACCGTGCTCAACGATGCCCAGGCCAAGTATCTCGGCCTGGCTCCGACCGGCCCGTTCAAGCCGGAACTCTACCGCTACTGACAGGCGGCATCGGCAAAATCGGATCAGGCCCGGCGCAATCGCCGGGCCTTTTTCTTTTTTGGAACAGGCGCGAATTTCACTAAAACTACTACTAATAGTAACTCGACACGATCTGCCGCCTACTGCTTGACGATCGCCGGAGATCTGTGGCGCGATTTCGAGATTCGCCCGATTTACCATCCATTAAGCACTTCCTGCCGGAGTCTACGGACGATTAGAGTGGGGCTGATTCGGGCCCGCCCCTTTGCGTGGGCCGGATCGACGCTCTGATCTGGTTGGCGTGGTGGCAGGCGTTGCGTCGGGTCCAGGAGGACGGCGTAACGACCGGCCTCAAGCCCGATTCTCAAGCGTGCTTGGGTGGCCAGGCAGGCTACCCGCCGCCTTCAACGATAACGGACGCAGGATGAGACGGTCGAGGCGACAGAAACGAAGCGGCGGCGGTTGGCGCAGCCACGCGGTTCTTCCCGGCCTCGCCATCGCGCAGGCGCCAACCGCGACATTCGCCCAGGCCGACTGGCTCGCCCCGCTGCGTAGCGAGACGATGAGCACGGGGAGCCTGTCGCTCTTACTCATCGGCCTTACCGTCTTCGCCACGACGACCTCGCTGATCTATGTGCGCGAACGGGGACGCTGGCAGCGCCGCGAAGCCGAGATGGCCAGCGAACTCGAGACCGCGCGCGGTCATCAGGACCGCCTCGCCGCCTTGCTCGCCGCCGACCCGCAGGTCGTGGTCAGCTGGAGCGGGCGCGACGCCCAGCCGATCTTCGAAGGCGATAGCGGCTTCCTCGGCGCGCCGGGCGCGACACTGGCGCTGGCCTACGGCGCCTGGGCCCCCCCGGTCGAGGCCAAGAAGCTGGAGCTCGCCACCGATGCGCTGAAGGAGCGCGGCGAGGCCTTCGGCTTTACGCTGCGCGCCAAGACCGGTCCCTATATCGATGTCGAGGGCCGTCCCGTCGCCGGGCGCGCGGTGATCCGCTTCCGCGAGGTCACCGGCGAACGTGCACAGGTCATGACCTTGCGCGGCGACCTGGAGCGCCTCTCGTCCGATCATTCCGCCCTGATCGCCTTGCTGGCGGGTCTGCAGCAGCCGGCCTGGACGCGCGCAGCGGACGGACGCCTGACCTGGTGCAACGCCGCCTATGCGCGCGCCGTTGAGGCGACCGACGGCCCCGAAGTGACCAAGAGCGGCCTTGAGCTGCTCGACCGGGGCGAGCGCGAGGCCGCGGCCAAGGCCAGGCGCGAGGGGCGCATCTTCTCGGTACGGGCGCCGGCCGTCGTCGCCGGGCAACGCCGGACGCTCGACATCCTCGAACTGCCGACGCCTGTCGGTTTTGCCGGCATCGCGACCGATATGAGTGAATTGGAGGCCGTGCGGACCGATCTGCAGCGCCAGATGGACGCTCATGTGCGCACGCTCGACCGTTTGAAGACTGCAGTCGCGGTATTCGACGCTACCCAGCACCTGGTCTATCGCAATACCGGTTTCGACACGCTCTGGTCGCTCGACGCCGGCTTCCTCGACGGCCAGCCGAGCGACAGCGAGATCCTCGACCGGCTCCGGGCCGAGCGCCGCCTGCCCGAGCTCGGCGACTACCGCAGCTGGAAGGCCAGCGTGCAGGCCGCCTATACCGCGACACGCGCCATCGAGGATTGGTGGTATCTGCCCGATGGGCGCACGATCCATGTCGTCGCGAGCCCCAATCCGCAGGGCGGCGTGACCTATCTGCTCGACGACGTGACCGAGCGCTTCACGCTGGAATCGCGCTTCAACGCGCTCTCCCGCACCCAGCGCGAGACGCTGGATTCGCTGCGCGAGGGCGTCGCCGTGTTCGGCTCGGACGGGCGTCTCAAGCTCTCCAACCCGGCCTTCGCCCAAGCCTGGCGGATTCAGCCCGACATTGCCGGCGCCGCACCCCATATCGACGAGATCGTCAGGCTGTGCCGGCCGCTCTTTCCGCAGGACGAGGTCTGGAGCGAGCTGCACAGCGTCATCACCGGCGTGCGCGACGCGCGCGAGGATTATGGTTGCCGGATGGAGCGGCGCGACGGCTCGGTGCTCGACTGCGCCGCGGCGCCGCTGCCGGACGGCGCGACCCTGATCTCGTTTGCCGACGTGACCGCGAGCGTGAACGTCGAACGCGCCCTGACCGAAAAGAACGAGGCGCTGGAGAAGGTCTCTCGCCTGCGCGAGGACTTCGTCCACCACGTCTCCTATGAGCTGCGCTCGCCATTGACCAACATCATCGGCTTCGCCCAGCTGCTGGGAACGGAGGCGATCGGCGCCCTGAACGAGAAGCAGCGCGACTACACCTCCCATATCGTGCGCTCCTCGGGCGCGCTGCTTGCGATCATCAACGACATCCTGGACCTCGCCACGATCGACAATGGCGCGCTGACGCTGGAGCTGAACGACGTCGACGTCGCCGAGACCATCGCCGAGGCGGCGGCGGGGCTGCACGACCGGTTGACCGACAGCAAGATGAAGCTGCAGGTCGAGATCGCTCCACAGACGGGGCCGTTGCGGGCCGACGGCAAGCGGCTGCGCCAGGTGCTGTTCAACCTGATCTCGAATGCGATCGGCTTCTCCTCGCCGGGTCAGACCATCACGGTTGGCGCGGTGCGCAGCGGGGGCCAAGTCCGCATCACCGTCAGCGATCAAGGCCGCGGCATCCCCGCCGAGGTGAAGGAGAAGGTGTTCGACCGCTTCGAGAGCCATTCGCTCGGCTCCAACCATCGCGGCGTCGGCCTGGGCCTCTCGATCGTGCGCTCGATCGTCGAACTGCATGGCGGGCGCGTCGAGCTCGATTCGGCGCCGGGGCGCGGCACGCGGGTGACCGCCGTGTTCCCGTCCGAGGGCCTGCCGCTTTCGGATGCGGCGGAATGAGCGAGGAGCTGGCGAAAGGCGGCGCGCATCGGCTCCTGCTGGTCGACGAGGCGGCGACCGCGCGGCTGGCGGCCGATCTCGCCGCCATCCTGAAGCCGGGCGACATCGTCGCGTTGTCAGGCCATCTCGGCGCCGGGAAATCCGCATTGGCGCGGGCGATCCTGCGCGAACTCGCCGGCGACCCGGCCCTGGAAGCGCCGAGCCCGACCTTCACCCTGGTGCAGAGCTACGACACCCCGCGCGGGCCCGTGCTCCATGCCGATCTCTACCGCGTCCGTTCACCCGACGAGCTCGACGATATCGGGCTGATCGAGGATCTCGATCGCATCGTCACCCTGGTCGAGTGGCCCGACCGCGCCGGCACGCGGCTGCCCGCCGGACGCCGCCTCGACATCGTGCTCGACGTCGATCCGGCAAACCCCGAGACGGGCCGCATCGCGATGCTTGCCGGCGGCGTGCTCTGGCGTCAGCGGCTCAGCATCGCGATCGCGACGCGGCATATGCTCGACGATGCCGGCTGGGGCGAGGCGCAGCGCGACTTCATGCAAGGCGATGCCTCCAGCCGCGCCTATGAGCGCTTGACGCGCGGCAATGGCGAAAGCGCGATCCTGATGATCTCGCCGCCGCGTCCGGACGGACCCGCCATACGGCAAGGCAAGCCCTACAGCGCCATCGCGCATCTGGCCGAGACCATCGACGCCTTCGTGGCGATGGATCGCGGCCTGCATTCGCTGGGCTATTCCGCGCCGGAAATCCTCGCCCAGGATCTCTCGACCGGGCTGCTGCTGATCGAGGATCTCGGCGAGGAGGGCGTGCTTGACGCGGACGGCCCGATCCCGGAGCGCTACGAGACCGCCGCCCGGCTGCTCGCCGATTTGCACCGCCATACCTTGCCGACGATCCTGCCCGTCACTGAGGGCCGCGACCATGTCGTGCCCGATTACGACCGCGGCGCGCTGGCGATCGAGACCGAGCTGATCCTGGAATGGTATGCGCCCCATATCGCCGGCGTGACGCTGCCGGCGGTGACCCAGGCCGAGTTCGGGCGGATCTGGGGCCGGCTCTTCGACGAGATCCTGGAAGCGCCCTCGACCTGGACCTTGCGGGATTTCCATTCGCCCAACCTGATCTGGCTACAGAGGCGCCAAGGGCTTGCTCAGCTCGGATTGATCGATTTCCAGGACGCGGTGCTCGGGCACCCCGCTTATGACCTCGTCTCATTGGGCCAGGATGCGCGCGTCGACGTGTCCGCCGCCCTGGAATTGCGGCTGCTTGCGGCTTATGGCGCGGCGCGGCGCGGCGACGATCCCGCTTTCGACCTCGCCGGCTTCGCCCGCGCCTATGCGATCCTCGGCGCGCAACGCAACACCAAGATCGCCGGCATCTTCGCGCGGCTCGACCGGCGCGACGGCAAGCCCGCCTATCTCGAGCACCTCCCGCGCATCGAAGCCTATCTGCGCCGCAATCTCGAGCATCCCGCGCTCGAAGAGCTCAAGGGCTGGTATCAGGCGCATCTGCCGAAGCTGTTTGCGGTCGGGTGATCTCCCCATAGTGCTGCAAGGCATCCGTCTCATACCCGCGACGTCGTCCCGGACAAGCGGCGAAGCCGCGCTGATCCGGGACCCATGCCTGAACCGTTCCGGCATGGGTCCCCGGTCTCACGGAGCCTGCCATCGGGCCGGCCGAAGGCCGGACCCGGTGGGTCGCCCGGGACGACCGACGCGGACGTCTGATAAGCTTATTCAATCGAGGGAGATTCGCGTGACGGAAGCCGCATCGCCACCAATCCGCCGGGCAATGGTTCTGGCGGCAGGGCTGGGCCAGCGCATGCGGCCGATCACCGATACGCTGCCCAAGCCGCTGGTCAGGATCGGCGGCAAGGCGATGCTCGACCATGCGCTCGACCGGCTGGCCGAGGCCGGGGTCGAGGAGGTGGTCGTCAATGTCCACCACCTCGCCTCGCAGATCGAGACGCATGTCGCGGAGAGGACGAACCCCCGGATCGTGATCTCCGATGAGCGGGCCGAGCTGCTGGAGACCGGGGGCGGCACCAAAAAGGCGCTGCCGCTGCTCGGCGACGGGCCTTTCTTCAGCGTCAATTCGGATACGCTCTGGAGCGAGACCGGCATCTCCAATCTCGCGGCGATGGCGCAGGCCTGGGATCCGGCGCGCATGGACATGCTGCTTCTCCTGGCCCGGCGCGAGACCAGCGTGGGCTTCACAGGAGCCGGAGATTTCGTCAGCGACGATGCCGGGCGTCTGACCCGGCGCGGCCAGGCTGCGAGCGCGCCTTACATCTTCGCAGGCGTCTCCGTGTTGACGCCTGCTTTCTTCGCCGGGACACCGGAAGGGTCGTTCTCGCTCAATCTGCTGTTCGACCGCGCCATCTCCACGGGCCGGCTCTTCGGCCATCTGCTCGAAGGGCAATGGCTGCATATCGGCGCACCGCATGAAATCGCGCCCGCCGAAGCCGCCCTCGCGGCGGCGCAGGCGCTCGATGCCTGAACTCAACCTCTTCAGCATTCCCGCTGGCGCGCCCTTTCTGGAGGTGCTGGCGCAGGCGATGCTGGATGGCCGCTTCGGCAGGATCCACGACCCCGACGATCCCGCAGCGATGGCGCGCACGACGCTCTATCTGCCGACGCGCCGGGCCGCGCGCGCCTTCGCCGCCAGCCTTTCGGACAAGCTCGGCGGCCAGCCGCTGCTGTTGCCGCGGATCGTGCCGCTCGGCGATGTCGACGAGGCCGAGACCGCCCTGGTCGGCGCCGGCGCCTGGACGGATGAGCGCGTCGCGCCGATCGACCCGCTGGTCAGGCGCATGCTCTTGACGCGGCTGGTCGACGCCTGGGGCAAATCAGCCAATCGCAGCCATCTCAAGCTCGATCCGGCCGAGCCTTCGCTCGTCCCGGCCACCCTCGCCGAGGCTTACGGGCTTGCCGGTGATCTCGCCGCGCTGCTCGACCAGTTGCAGACCGAGGGCGTCCCGGTCGAGCGGCTGCGGACGCTGGATGCGACGCGCTTCGACAAGATCTGGCAGCTCAACGCCAGCTTCCTGGCGATCCTGGGCGAGGCCTGGCCGGCGATCCTGGCCGAGCGCGACGCCTGCGATCCGGCGGCCTTCCGCAACGCCATGCTCGCGGCCGAGCGGGAGCGATTGCTCGCGGGCGGCGCGACGGGGCCGATCATCGCCGCAGGCTCGACCGGCACGATCCCGGCGACGGCGCGGCTGCTCGCGGCTATCGCGCGCCTGCCCAACGGCGCGGTGGTGCTGCCGGGCCTCGATCTCGCTTTGCCGGAAAGAGCCTGGAGCGCGATCGAGACCGAGCCTGCACCGTCGCATCCGCAGGCGGCGCTGCATCATCTCATGCAGATTCTCGAAGCCACCCGTGCCGACGTCCGCTCATTGGCCGAGCCCGACGCCAGCCGCGCGAGCCGGGAGGTCCTGCTGCGCGAGGCCTTGCTGCCGGCTTCCGTGACCGAGGCCTGGGCCGATCTGGCGGATCGCATCAACGTTGCGAGCTCCGAGGCCGGTTTTCGCGATCTGCGCATCGTCGAGGCCTCGGCCGAGCGCGAGGAGGCGCTGGCTGTCGCGATCGCCCTGCGCGAGACGCTCGAGGAGCCGGGCCTGCAGGCGGCTTTGATCACGCCCGATCGCGGGCTGGCCGAGCGTGTCGGCATCGAGCTGCGGCGCTGGGGCATCGAGATCGACGATTCCGCCGGCCTGCCGCTGGCGCGCTGGCCGGCAGGTGCGCTGCTGCGATTGATCCTGGAGGCCGCCTTGACGCAGGCGAGCCCGGCGAGCCTGGTCGCCTTGCTGGCGCATCCGCTCTGCCGGTTGGGGTTGACGCCCGAGGCCGTCGCGCGTGGAGCAGCCACGCTGGAGATCGGCAGTTGGCGCGGTGTCTCGGTGGCCAAGGGGCTGGACGGTCTGTGCATCGCCCTGGCCGGCCTGGCGGGGCTCAAGCTGGAACCGCACGCGCCGGGCCCGCGCCGGCGGCTCAAGCCCGAGGATCAGGCCGCCGCCGCACTGCTTCTCGATACGCTTTGTGCGGCGCTCGGCCCATTGATCGATGCCTTGCGGGCGCCAGACGCCTCGCTCGCTACCACCACTGCCGCGGCAAAATCCGCGATCGAGGCTTTTGCCCGCGACCCGGACGGAAACACGCTCGCCTTCACAGGTGCGGATGGCGAGGCGTTGGCGGGGCTCTTCGACGATCTCACTGGTGCGGAAGCCGACATGCCCGCAGGCGGGCGGGCCCAGGATTTCATCGCGATCCTCGACGGGCTGCTGGCGGAGCGCGTGGTCAGGCGGTCGGGCGGCGGCCATCCGCGCGTCAAAATCTGGGGCCTGCTCGAAGCCCGCCTGCTCGAAGCCGACCATATCGTGCTCGGCGGGCTGAACGAGCTGGTCTGGCCGCCGGAAACGAAGACGGATTCCTTCATCAACCGGCCGATGCGGACCGAGCTCAAGCTGTCGCAGCCGGAACGGAGGATCGGCCAGACCGCGCATGACTTCTTGCAGGCGCTGATGGCAAGGCAGGTGACGCTGACGCGAGCGCGCAAGGCCGGCGAATCCGAGACCATCGCCTCGCGCTTCTGGCTGCGGCTGAAAGCGGTGACGCCACCCCCGCTCTGGAGCCAGGCGAGCGCGGCCGGTGACCGATTGATCGCTTTGGCCGACCAACTCAGCACGCCCTCGCCAGTGCGGCCAACGGGGCGGCCCGCGCCGAAGCCGGCGCGGCATCTCCAGCCGCTCTCGCTCAGCGTCACCGATGTCGAGACGCTGTATCGCGACCCCTACCAGATCCACGCCCGCAAGATCCTGAAGCTCGACGCGCTCGACCCCTTGATCGAGGATCCCACAGCCGCCGACCGTGGCAGCCTGCTGCACGACATCGTCGCGACCTTCGCGCAGACCTATCCCGAGCAATTGCCGGCCGATGCGCTTGGCCGCCTGATCGCCATCGCAGACCGGCTGTTCGAGGATTTCACTGATACCCCGGAGGTGCGCGCCTTCTGGTGGCCGCGCTTCCTGCTCACGGCGGACCATTTCATCGCCTGGGAGGAGAGGCGGCGCGGGACATTGGCGCGTGTCGCTGTCGAACGCGGCACGGGCTTCGCCTTCACGCTCGCTGACGGCGCCGAATTGCGCTTGAGCGGCCGGGCCGACCGTATCGAGGTGACGCATGAGCCGAAGCTCAGGATCATCGACTTCAAGACCGGCGCGCCGCCGAGCAAGGCGCAGGTCGAGAAGGGTTTCGCGCCGCAATTGACGCTGGAAGCGGAGCTCGCGGCCCGCGCCGGCTTCCGCGACCTGATCGGCCCGACGCCGGTCGAGGCGCTCATCTATCTCAAGCTGCATCATGATCCGAAGGCCTGGGCCAAGGACAAGCCGCTCGATTTCGACGGCGAGCCTTTGGCCGATGTTGCCGCGCGCCATCTGGAGCGCCTGCTGCAGCATCTCGACGCGCTCCGCAGCGGACGCGAAGCCTTCGTCTCGCGGCGCGCGCCCGACTACATCAAATATGCCAGCCCCTATGACCAGCTCGCCCGCGTCAAGGAATGGTCGGCCGCCTCCAGCGAGGATGAGGGGGGCGAGGCATGAGGTCGGCACCCCAGATTCCGCCGCTGACCCAGCAAAGGCAGGCGCTCGCCGCAAACCCGCGCCTCAGCGCCTGGGTCTCGGCCAATGCCGGCTCGGGCAAGACCTATGTGCTGGTCAACCGCGTGCTGCGATTGCTGCTCGACGGCGTCGAACCCGGCCGCATGCTCTGCATCACCTATACCAAGGCGGCCGCCGCCAATATGGCGAACCGCATCTTCAAGGCGCTCTCGGAATGGGCGACCATGCCCGATGCCCACTTGGCGGAGCTGCTCACGGCGCTGACCGGGAAAACCTCCTCCCCCGACCAGCGCGCGACGGCGCGGCGGCTCTTCGCGCAGGCGCTGGAGACGCCGGGCGGCCTGAAGATCGAGACCATTCACGCCTTCTGCACGCGGGTGCTGCAATCGGCCCCCTTCGAGGCGAATGTGCCGCCGCGCTTCGAGGTCGCGGATGATCTCGCCCAGGCCGAGATGCTGCGCGATGCGCGGCGCGCCTTGCTGACGCTGATCGCAGCCGATCCGGAAGGCGCGGAGGCCAAGGCGCTCGACCTGCTCGCCCGGCAGGCGGCGCAGGACACATTCGATGCGATGATGCAGGAGGCGCTGCGCCAGCGCGCCCTGTTCAGCGATGCGCAGGGGCGGGCACGAGACGCCGGCGAGATGCGCAACGGCATGGCGGCCTTTCTGCGCATCGCGCCCGATCTGAGCGCCGAGGAGGTGCAGGCCTCCTTCCGCCGGATGCTCGCCGGGATGGGCGGGCTGCCGCGCCTGATCGCCGGGCTGGAAGCAGGCAGCGCCACGCGGCAGCTTTTCGCCGCGAATCTGCGCGCGCTGCTCGCCGAACAGGGCGATAGCGACCCGGTCGCCCAGTGCCGGCGCGGCTTCATCACCGAGGCCGGCAGCATCAACGCCAATATCCGCGGCAAGGGCAAATCCGAATTCGAGCCGGATCTGCTCTCGGTGCTGGAAAGCCTTGCAGCCGGCGTGCTCGCGGCGAGCGACCAGCTCAACGCCATCGCCATTCGCGACCGCAGCCATGCCCTGGCGCTGCTGGTGACGCGGATGCTCGCCTCCTATCAGCGCTTGAAGAGCGAGCGCTCGCTGCTCGACTATGACGACCTGATCGCCAAGACGCGCTCGCTGCTCTCCCGCGTCGAGGCGACCTGGGTGCTCTACAAGCTCGACGCCGGCATCGACCACATCCTGCTCGACGAGGCGCAGGACACCAGCGAGGCGCAATGGGCGATCCTGGGCAAGCTCGCCGAGGAGTTCAGCACCGGTCTCGGCGCAGGCGAGGATGCGCTCAAGCCGCGCACCGTCTTCGTCGTCGGCGACGAGAAGCAGTCGATCTACGGCTTCCAGGGCGCGATGCCGAAGGCTTTTGGCGACGAGCGCCAGCGGCTCGGCCGACGCATCGAGGAGGCCGGGCAGCGTTTCGAGCCGGTCAGCCTCAACACCTCCTTCCGTTCGACCAGCGACATCATGCAAGCGGTCGATGCGGTCTTCGCCGCGCCCGACCATGCCCGCGGCCTGGTCTTCGACGGCGCTATGCGACCGGAGACGCATGACACGGTGCGCCGCAACGACCCCGGCTGCGTCGATCTCTGGCCGCTCTGCGCCAATGACCAGGGCGAGCCGCCCGACGCCTGGACGACCCCGGTCGACGCGGCTGAGCGGCGCAGCGGCATCGTCAAGCTCGCCTCCCGCATCGCCAGCGTGCTCGGCCGCTGGAGGCGGGCCGGGCAGGACGATCTCGGCCACCCCTTCGCGCCCGGTGACGTGATGATCCTGCTGCGCCAGCGCGGGGCGCTGTTCGAAACGATCGTCAAGGCGCTGAAGGACGAGGGCGTGCCCGTCACCGGCCGCGACCGTCTGACGCTCGCCGACCACCCGGCGGTCGAGGATCTGATCGTGCTCGGGCGGACGCTGCTGCTGCCCGATGACGACCTCACGCTCGCGACCGCATTGAAGACGCCTCTGATCGGGCTCGACGACGACGATCTGCTGCGCCTGGCGCCCGAGCGTGCCGGCTCGCTGCGCGAGGCCCTGCGAGAGGCCGGCGCCAACGAGCCGCGCTATGCGGCCGTCGAGCACAAGCTGGCTGCTCTGGCGGAGGAGGCCGGGCGCTCCGGGCCGTTCCGCTTCTTCGCCGGGCTGCTCGGCCCGGGCGGCGGGCGCAATCTCGCCTTGGCGCATCTGGGAGCCGAGGCCGGCGACGCGCTCGACGCCTTCCTCAATGCGGCGCTCGACCATGAGCGCCGCCACGGCCCTTCGCTCGCCGGTTTCCTGCAGCATATTTCCGGCACGGCGGCCGATGTGAAGCGCGACCTCTCCGCCAGCGCCGGCGAGGTTCGCGTCATGACCGTGCACGGCGCCAAGGGGCTGGAGGCGAAGATCGTCATCCTGGCCGACCTCGCGCCCGAACCCGGCGCCAAGCGTTTGCCCAAAATCCTCGCCGTCGACCCGCCACGCGGCCTGCCCGTGCCGCTCTGGCCGCCGGCCGGCGCGGAAGATGCGGAGGCGACGCGGGCGGCCAAGGCGCTGGTCGTGCAGCAGATGGTCGAGGAGCACCACCGCCTGCTTTATGTCGCGCTGACGCGGGCAGAGGACCGCCTGATCGTCTGCGGCGCACAGCCCAAGGGCGAAGCTCCCGAAGGCAGCTGGTATGCGATGGTCGCGGCCGGGCTCGCCGCCTCCGAACAGGGCCTGCAAGATATGCCGGCGCCCGACGGCCAGGGCGTGATCCAGCGTTTCCGCGTTTCCGCGCCGCGCGTTGCCGAGCCCGCCAAAGCGCTGGAAGCGCGTGGCGCGATCGAGATCCCCGCCTGGTTCGGCCGCCCCGCGCCGCGTGAGCACGAGCCCGCACCGCCCTTGAAGCCGTCGAGCGCGCTCTCTGCCGCCGACGGCACTGAGCGGCCAGGCGACGGACCCTTCCTTGCCCAGGCCGCAAGCGCGGGCCGGTTGGCCCATCTGCTGCTGCAGATACTGCCCGAAGTCGAAGCCGCACGGCGCGAGGCGGTCGCGCAAGCACTGGCGGCGACGCGCGGCGGCGGCTTGCCGGCGGAGCGGCGCGCGCGGATCGTCACGGCGGCGCTTGCCTTGCTGCGCGAGCCGGCGCTGGCCGCGCTCTTTGCTGAAGGCTCGCTTGCCGAAGTGCCTATCACCGGCGCGATCTCGCTGGCGGACGGCTCCCGGCGAGCGGTGTCGGGCCAGATGGACCGGCTCGCAGTGACGAAGGATGAAGTCCTGATCGCCGATTTCAAGACCACGGCGCGGCCCCCCGCGAATGCAGCCGCGATCCCGCCCACGACGCTGGCGCAGCTTGCGGTCTATCGCGCGCTTGTCGGGGCGATCTATCCCGGCCGCCGCGTGCGGGCGCTGGCGATCTACACCGCGACGCTGACGACGCTCGAGCCGGAAGCGGATGATCTCGACGCCGTTCTGGCGAAAATGGCAGGTTAGCCTTGCTTCGAGGGCCTGCGACCGTGCCTTGACCCGGGCCTTGCGCGTTCATAGCTTCACCCCGAGCGCAGCGCTGCTGCCAAACAGATTGTGAAAGGCGACCAAGCCATGGCGACGACCAAAGTGACCGATGCGAGCTTCGAGGCCGATGTCCTGAAGTCCTCCGAGCCGGTCGTGGTGGATTTCTGGGCGGAATGGTGCGGACCCTGCCGCATGATCGGCCCGGCGCTCGAGGAAATCGCCGGCGAGATGAACGGCAAGGTCAAGATCGTGAAGATGAACGTCGATGAGAACCAGGCGATCCCCGCCCAGTTCGGCATCCGCTCGATTCCGACCCTGATGCTGTTCAAGGACGGTAAGCTGGCCTCGCAGAAGGTCGGTGCGGCCCCCAAGAGCGACCTGTCGCGCTGGATCGCCGGCTCCGTCTGAGGCATTCGCCTATTCGACAAAAAGAAGCCCGCCTTTCCCTGGGAAAGGCGGGCTTTTTTCGTATCCGTGGTCGAGGCGAGCTCGATCAGGCCTTGCTGCGATTATCGACGCTCCAGGCGCCGGCGCCGGCGACGAAGAGATAGAGGAAGATGAAGCAGTACAGGATCGCTGCGTCGCCGCCATTCGCGATCGGGTAGAAGCTCCGGGGGGCATGCGCCATCCAGTAGGCGACAGCCATCTCGCCGGCCAGGATGAAGGCGACCGGGCGCGTCATGAAACCAGCCAGGATGGCGAGGCCGCCGACAAATTCCAGAATCGCCGCGGTCCAACCCAGCGTGAACATGGCCGGCAGGCCGCTTCCGGGCGGGATTGGGAAGCCGAAGAGCTTTTGCGTGCCATGAGCGATGAAGATCAATGCCGTGACGATGCGCAGCACGGCCAGCATCTGGGGCGAATAGCGCTGGAGGGAGTTAAGGGCCTGCATGTATCTCTCTTTCTGTAGCTTGCGATTTCGACATTGAATCTTCGTCGATCCGCGGAGAATCGATCGAGGCATCACCACCCGACGGCTTATTTTGCGTTTGATAGGCAGATTGTCGCAGGCGGCGCAATATTCTCCGCGCGGCGATACAGGCTTGCATGATTGCAACATCTTCACGTTCACGTGACGCTGCGACGCATCCCCGCCAGCCCCAGGCTTAACCGCCCCTTAAAAGCGCCATGTTTCACTCCTGTTTGACGCGAGGGCAGCTTTACCTTTTTGAGAATGTGCCGGCAGGCTTGAACGGGGCGGAATGAACGACAAGGCGAGACGAGGCGAGCGGCGCGAGCCGTCATTCGAACGCGGACGCGACGAAAGCCGCGACGATTTCGACATGCGTCTGTCCGACGACGATCGCCCTGGGCGCGGCAACCGCGCGCCCGCAGGTTACGATGAGCGGCGCGAAGCCCCGCGACGCGACAAGCGCAGCAGCGGCGGTGGCGGCAATGGTGGCGGCCGGCGGCGCAAGCGCAGGGGCCGCTCGCTGCTCGGGGGCCTGTTCTACTGGACGATGGTGCTCGGCCTCTGGTGCGCCATCGGGCTGGGCGGGCTGATCGCCTATCACGCCGCGCAATTGCCGCCGATCAACCAGCTCACCGTGCCGAAGCGGCCGCCCAATATCGCGATTCTCGCCGCCGACGGCACATTGCTCGCCAATCGCGGCGAGACCGGCGGGCGCACCATCACCATCGGCGAGGTGCCGCCCTATCTGCCCAAGGCCTTCGTGGCGATCGAGGACCGGCGCTTCTACGAACATTTCGGCATCGACCCGGTCGGCCTGGCGCGCGCCATGGTCAACAACCTGCGCCGTCGCGGTGGCGTACAAGGCGGCTCGACGCTGACGCAGCAGCTCGCCAAGAACCTGTTCCTGACCCAGGAACGCACCGCCGCGCGCAAGATCCAGGAGGCGATCCTGGCGCTGTGGCTGGAGCGGACCTACTCCAAGAACCAGATTCTCGAACTCTACCTCAATCGCGTCTATTTCGGTTCGGGCGCCTATGGCGTCGAGGCCGCGGCGCAGCGCTATTTCAACAAATCGGCGCGCTCGGTGACGATCGCGGAGGCGGCGATGCTGGCTGGCCTCGTGCAGGCGCCCTCGCGGCTCGCGCCCAACCGCAACCCGGACGCCGCCGAGAAGCGGGCGCAGCTCGTGATCGCGGCGATGGCCGATCAAGGCTTCATCTCGCAATCTGCCGCCAAGACGGCGCTGACAGCGCCTGCCGAGGTGCCGGAACGCAGCGGCGCCGGGTCGGTGAATTATGCGGCCGATTATGTGATGGACGTACTCGACGACTTCATCGGCGCGGTCGAAGGCGACGTCACCGTGCTGACGACGATCGACACCAAGCTGCAGGCTTCGGCAGAGACGACGCTGGTCGAGGCTCTGGCGGCGCAAGGCGGCAAGCTCAATGTCAGCCAGGGCGCGGTCGTCTCGATGGCGCCGGACGGGGCGTTGCGCGCCCTGATCGGCGGGCGCGACTACACCAAGAGCCAGTTCAACCGCGCCACCGCCGCCAAGCGCCAGCCGGGTTCGTCCTTCAAGCCCTTCGTCTATCTGACCGCGCTGGAGCAAGGCCTGACGCCGGACACGATCCGCGACGATTCACCGGTCTCGATCAAGGGCTGGGAGCCGGAGAACTATTCCCGAAGCTATCGCGGCCCAGTGACGCTGCAGACAGCCTTCGCCCATTCGCTCAACACCGTCGCTGCCAGGCTCATCCAGGAGGTGACGCCGAAGGAGGTGGTCCGCACGGCGCAACGCCTTGGCATCTCGTCGAGCCTGCAGCCCAATTTCTCGCTGGCGCTGGGCACCTCCGAGGTCACGCCGGTGGAGATGACGACGGCCTACGCCACCTTCGCCAATGGCGGGCAGTCGGTGCTGCCCTATGTCATCCGCGAGGTGAAATCGGCCTCCGGCAAAGCGATCTATGCCCGCAAGGGCTCGGGTTTCGGCACCGTGGTGCAGCCGCAGACGCTCTCGATGATGAACACCATGTTCCACGAGGTCATGATCAGCGGCAGCGGCACCAAGGCCAACATTCCCGGCTGGGAGGTCGGCGGCAAATCGGGCACCACCCAGGATTTCCGCGACGCCTGGTTCGTCGGCTTCACGGCCCGCCTCGTCACCGCCGTCTGGCTCGGCAATGACGACAACAGCCAGATGAAGCGGGTCGCCGGCGGCGGGCTGCCGGCCGAGATCTGGGGCAAGTACATGAAGGCCGCCCATGCCGGCATGCAGCCTGCGCCCCTGCCGGGCGGGCTCTGGCGCAGCGGGCCGAAATCGATCTTCGACAATGGCGCGCCGGTCGCGGCCGCCCGCCCGCCCGCCAATACGCAGACGGCCGACAGCGAACGCAGCTGGGTGCCGCCGGCGCCGCAGGGGAAGAACCTGCTGCAGAAGCTGTTTGGCGGCTGATGCTCGGTGGCGGAGTCTTGCTCGGTGGCAGAGACTTCGATGAAGGAACCCTGGTTCACCTCGTCAAGACTCGGCCGCTTTTTTCCCGTGCATTGGAAGGGCTGGGCCTGCATCGGCGCTCTTGCGATGACGCTCATGACGGGCGCGGTGCTGGACAACGTTCTGCGGTCACATGGCGACGCCGTGCTGTACTATGTCGTGATGTGCCCGATCGGCGTCGTCGCATTGGTCCTTGCCGGCGTGATCGCAGGCAAAACCGAGCGGACGTAGGGGTCGAAGCATCGGCTCGAGCAGCGAATGCAGTTTTCGAAACAACCCGTGCGAACTCGAGAATCTAGAGCGTTTTCAAGTGAAGCGGATACCGGTTCGCGTGAAGAAAACGTGTTAAAACAATGGTCTAGGTTTTTTCGGCCCGAACCGCAGCGCTTGCCTTGAACAGCACCAGCGCGGCCACGCCGAGCGCCGACATCACCAGCGGCAGCGGCAGCGCCGTGCCCTTCAGGGCATGGCCGACGAGAAGCCCGACGCAGGCCGAAAGCAGCATCTGGCAGAGCCCGTTGAAGGACGAGGCCGCGCCCGCCCTGTCGGGAAACGGCATCATCGCCGAGGCTTGCGACTGCGGCATGGTCAGCCCGATGCCGCAGGCATAGAGCGCCATCGGTACGACCACGCCGAACGGCCCGCCGATACCAGCCGCGACGCAAATCAGCATCGCCACGCCACCACCGGCGAGACAGGCCACGCCGATCGCGATGACGCCGTCCAGCCCGCGCGAGCCGACGAGGCGCTGGGCGAGGATGGTGCCGCCGATGAAGCCGAGGACGCCGAAGCCGAAGGACAAGCCATACTGCACCGGCGACAGGCCGTAGATGCCGATCAGCACGAAGGACGAGCCCGAAATGAAGGCGAAGAGCCCGGCATAGGCCAGCGCCGTCAAGCCGACATAGACGCGAAAGGCGCGGTTCTGCAGCAGCACGCCGAAGCCGCGGAAGATCGCGGGGATGGAGAGGGCGCCGGGCGTGCGCGCCCTGAGCGTCTCGGGCATGACGAGAATGATCGTCGCGGCGAGGCCGAGCGCGAAGACGAGCGAGGCGACGAAGGTCGAGCGCCAGCCGAAAGCGTCCTGCAAGAGGCCGCCCAGGACCGGCGCGACCGCCGGCACCAGCCCCATGATCATGCCCATGCGCGCCATTTCGCGGCCGGCGCGCGGCCCCTCATAGAGATCGCGCACCATGGCGCGGCCGAGCACGATCGGGCCGGACGCGCCAAAGGCCTGGACGGCGCGCGCCGCCGTCAGCGCCCCGATCGAAGGCGCGAGCGCGCAAGCCAGCGTCGCCAGCAGGAAGAGGGCCAGCCCGGCGAGCAGGATGGGCTTGCGGCCGAGCCGGTCGGAGAGCGGGCCCCAGATGACCTGACCGCCGGCATAGCCGAAGAGGAAGGAGGACAAGGTCGCCTGCGCGCCCGCGACATCCGTTTCCATCACCCGCACGATCTCAGGCAGCGACGGCAGGTAGAAATCGGTCGAGAGCGGCCCAAGCGCCGTCAGCATGGCGAGGACGGCGGTCATCGCCAGCGTATCGGGACGGAGTTTCATGGAGGTCGCGACCCTTGGGCTGGCTGTGCCCGCTATCTAGAGCAGGATGCGAAAAAGTGGAAACCGGTTTTTCGCTTCGATCCTGCTCTAACTCCTTGATGAAAGACGGATTCAGATGTCGGATGGGATCACTTTGTGATGCCATCCGACATCATCCGGCTCTCGGCCGGGAGCATTGTGCTGTCGAGTTTCAGCCGAAGCCGTGCAGCCCCGCGCCATGGCGCTTGAGCCAGGCTTCCGCCTCTTCCGTGCGCGGGCAGAGCTTATGGGTCAGGGTCCAGAAGCGGTGCGAATGGTTCATCTCCTTGAGATGGGCGACCTCATGGGCGGCGAGATAGTCGAGCACCAGCGGCGGCGCCAGGATCAAGCGCCAGGAGAAGTTCAAATGGCCCTTGGACGAGCACGAACCCCAGCGGCTGGTGGTGTCGCGGATGGTGATCTTGCGTGCCGGGATGCCGAGCGTCGCCGTGTGCGTCCTGACGGCGCGCTCGAGATCCTCGAGCGCGGCGCGGCGCAGGAAATCCTTGACGCGGCGAGGCACATGCACGGCCTCCCCCGCCACCGCGATGATCGCCGCACCATCCTTGTCGGTCGTCGCATGGGTGACGCCGCGCACCTTCGACCAATGCACGATGCGGTGCGGCGCGCCGCGATAGGGGATACTCTGGCCGGGCTCGAACGGAACCGATAGCGGCCGCTTGGCGAGGCGCGCCGCGATCCAGCCGCCATGCTTCTCGGCGAATAGCCGGCCCGTGGCGAAATCGGCGCGTTCGGGCAAGGTCAGCGTGATCTCGCCCGTCGCCTGCGAGACGCGCAAGGTCATGCGGCGCGCGCTCGCCCGCCGCTTCACCGCGACCGGGTAGATCGTGCCGGCATGGGGAACCTCGATCCTGTCGGGATCGGGTTGCCGCTTGAACAGAGAGAGCCGCATCGCCTGCGATTGTGCGAGATTCGCGGGCGTTGCGGAAGGGGCAAGAACCAGTTGGGTGTCAGCTCGCGATCTTCAGCGCCTTGCGGGCCTCGACCGCGCTCGCATCGCGCCGGCTCTTGGCCACCTCCATGTCGAGGCTGACCATGAAGTCCGAGATGCGCGGGGCGATCTCGGAACGGAAGCGCGAGCCGTTGAAGACGCCGTAATGACCGACGCCCTTCTGGAGGTAATGGACGCGCTTGTCGGCCGGGATATTGGCGCAGAGATCATGGGCGGCCTGGGTCTGGCCGACGCCGGAGATGTCGTCGTTCTCGCCCTCGACCGTCATCAGCGCGACGCGGCGGATGGCCTTGAGATCGACCGGCTTGTCACGATGCATCATCGTGCCCTTGGGCAAGGCATGCTCGACGAAGACGGTCTCGACGGTCTGGAGATAGAACTCGGCGGTCAGGTCCATCACCGCCATGTACTCATCGTAGAAGTCACGATGCTTCTCGGCGGAATCGCCATCGCCCCGAACCAGATGCTTGAACATGTCGTAATGGGCAGTGACGTGCCGGTCGAGATTCATCGCCATGAAGCCCGAGAGCTGCAGGAAGCCGGGATAGACGGCGCGGAAGAAACCCTGGTTCGGGAAGGGCACGGTGGTGATGCAGTTGTTGCGGAACCAGTCGATGCCGCGATCCATCGCAAGCTTGTTGACCTCGGTCGGCGAGCGACGCGTATCGATCGGACCGCCCATCAGCGTCATCGAGCGCGGAGCGGAAGGGTCGTTCTCCGCTTCCATGCGAGCGATCGCGGCGAGCACCGGCACGGAAGGCTGGCAGACGGCCATGACATGGGTGTCGGAGCCGAGCATCTGCAACATGGCGATGACGTAGTCGATATAGTCGTCGAGATCGAAGCGGCCGGCCGAGAGCGGCACATGGCGAGCATCGACCCAATCGGTGATGTAGACCTCATGGCCGGGCAGGAAGGCCTCGACCGTGCCGCGCAGCAGCGTGGCGTAGTGGCCCGACATCGGCGCGACCAGCAGCACCTTGGGCTGCGGCTTGCGGCGGCCTTCGATCTTGCGGTCGAAATGGATCAGCTTGCAGAAGGGCCGTTCCCAGACGGTGCGCTCCTCGACAGCGACCTTGACGCCGTTCATCGTGGTCTCGGCCAAGCCAAAGGTCGGCTTGCCATAGCGGCGCGTGCTGCGCTCGAACAATTCGCAGGAGGCGGCGATGGTGCGGCCAAACGGCGTGTAGCTCAGCGGATTGGCCGGGTTCTTGAAAGCGAGCTGCATCGCGTCGGAGAGGCCGCGCGCGGGCCCCACCATCATGTGCACAGCTTCGAAGGCATGGTAGGCAAACGACATGGCGGCCCCGTACATGCGAAATCGGTCTTTCGGTCGCGGCGACATTTCATGATGCGCCGCAACAGGGAACGCACCGTAGGTGGTATTTGTTCTCATACAACCCGGCTAAAGACTAAGATTTCGCTGCGATGCCGATCTGCCACAGGATATTGCTGACGATGCCGCACCGGCCCGCGTCCGGAACAAAGCCGTGACGCCCCCCGATTTCCTGGAGTCGGCGCTCGCGCGGTCGAGCCGGCATTTGCGCTTGGACACGCTGGTCAGGCTGCGCTGGCTCGCGATCTCGGGCCAGAGTCTGGCTGTGGCGGGCGTGCATTTCGGGCTCGGCTTCGTCTTGCCCTTTGGCTGGTGCTTTGCCGTCATCGCCGTCTCGGCCTGGCTCAATATCGCGCTGCGCATCCGCTTTCCGCTCAGCCACCGCCTGACGGCGGGTGCTGCGACCGCGTTGCTGGCCTTCGACATCATCCAGCTCGCCGCGCTGCTCTACCTCACCGGCGGATTGCAGAACCCGTTCTCGATCCTGTTCCTCGCGCCGGTGATGATCTCGGCGACGGCGCTGCCGCCACAGCGCACCTTGCTGCTCGGCATGCTCGGCGTGGCGCTGGCGACAGGGCTCAGCTTCGCGCATCTGCCGCTGCCCTGGGCCGGCGAGGGCCGCCCGGTGCTGCCACCCTATTACCAGGCCGGAAACTGGATCGCGCTCGTGCTGGGCTTGGGATTTACCGGCATCTATGCCTGGCGGGTCGCCAAGGAGGCGCGCGACCTCTCCGACGCGCTCACCGCCACCGAGCTCGTGCTGGCGCGCGAGCAGCATCTCTCGCAGCTCGACGGGTTGGCCGCCGCCGCAGCCCATGAGCTCGGCACGCCGCTCGCCACGATCGCGCTGGTGGCGCGCGAGCTCTCGCGCCTGGCGCCGGCGGAAGGCGAAATGGCCGAGGACATCGCGCTGCTGCGCGAGCAGGTCGAGCGCTGCCGCGGCATCCTCGGCAAACTCACCTCGCTGCAGGACGACGATGGCAGTCCTTTGGACGAGCTGTCGCTTCGCCTGCTGATCGAGGAAGCGGCCGGGCCGCAACGCCCCTTCGGCATGCCCTTCGAAATCGCGATGCAGGGCGAGAAGCCCGAACCCATCTGCCGCCGCAACCCAGGCATGATCTATGGCCTCGGCAACATCGTCGACAATGCGGTCGATTTCGCCCAGGCGGCCGTGACCATCACGGCGCGCTGGGATGACAGTCAGGTCACGCTGATCATCGCCGATGACGGGCCGGGCTTTCCAGCGGACGTGCTGATGCGCGCCGGCGAACCTTACCTCACCCATGGCGCGGGCGAGAACCGCGCCGGCGGCGGGCTGGGCCTGGGCCTCTTCATCGCCAAGACGCTGCTCGAGCGCGGCGGGGCGGCGATCGAATTCTCGAATCTGCCCGCGCCTGCAAGCGGGGCCTCGATCAGGATCAGCTGGTCAAGAGCTGTGTTCGAGGCCGGCCTGCGTCCGCAAGGGGCTACAAACCCGGGCGCTTCGGCCCTACATAGGGCTGGCTGACCCCCTGCCGGATGCGCAGCGGAGGCAACCGCGCTACAATTCCGTCGGGACAGGCCCGGCGGAAGGAGAGTTCCGATGCAAGATGTGCTGAGCGAAGCCGCCCCGACCGAAACGTTGGCGGACATGTCCCTGCTGCTGGTCGACGACGACAAGCCGTTCCTGACCCGGCTGGCGCGCGCCATGGAGGGACGCGGCTATCTGGTGCGGACCGCTGAAAGCGTCTCGGCCGGGCTTGCCGCCGTCGAAGAAGCCGCCCCGGCCTTCGCCGTGATCGATCTGCGCCTCGCCGACGGCAACGGACTCGACGTGATCGCGCGGTTGAAGGAACGCAGGCCCGACGCGCGCGGCATCGTGCTGACCGGCTATGGCAATATCGCGACCGCCGTCAGCGCCGTGAAGCTCGGCGCCTTCGACTTCCTCGCCAAGCCCGCCGACGCCGACGAGATCCATTCGGCCTTGGCCGCCTCGCGCAATGCCCGCCCGATGCCGCCGGAAAACCCGATGTCGGCCGACCGGGTGCGTTGGGAGCATATTCAGCGCGTCTATGAATTGTGCAGCCGCAATGTCTCGGAGACGGCGCGCCGGCTCGGCATGCATCGGCGCACCTTGCAGCGCATCCTGGCGAAGCGCGCCCCGCGATAGGTATCTGAGCCACTCTCTTCCGTCATTCCGGGCTCAGGCCTTCGGCCTGCCCCGGAATGACGGGCGGTTCCCGACCTCTCACACCGGCGGCGGGTTGATCTGCCTGAATCCGCCTTCGCGCCAATAGGGATAATGCGGGTAGGCCGGTGTCACCGCGCTCGCCCCATCGAGCCGCGCGACCTGCTCGGGCGTCAGGCTCCAGCCGACAGCGCCGAGATTCTGGCGCAGTTGCTCCTCATTGCGCGCGCCGATGATGACGCTGGAGACGCTCGGGCGACGCAGCAGCCAGTTCAACGCGATCTGCGGCACGCTCTTGCCGGTCTCCTCTGCGAGCGCATCCAGCACATCGACGATGGCGTAGAGCCGCTCATCGTCGACCGGCGGGCCGAAATCGGCACTTTCATGCAGGCGGCTGCCGGCGGGAAGCGGCTGGCCACGGCGGAGCTTGCCGGTCAGGCGGCCCCAGCCGAGCGGGCTCCAGACCATCGCGCCGACCTTCTGATCGAGCCCGAGCGACATCAGCTCCCATTCATAGTCGCGCCCGACCAGCGAGTAATAGACCTGATGGGCGACATAGCGCGGCCAGCCATGGCGGTCGGCGGCGGCGAGCGACTTCATCAATTGCCAGCCGGAGAAGTTGGAGGCGCCGACATAGAGCAGCTTACCGGCCCGCATGAGCGCGTCGAGCGCGCTCAGGACCTCCTCGACCGGCGTCGCGGCGTCG
Organism: Bosea sp. 685; assembly: GCF_031884435.1. Classification (NCBI taxonomy): domain Bacteria; kingdom Pseudomonadati; phylum Pseudomonadota; class Alphaproteobacteria; order Hyphomicrobiales; family Alloboseaceae; genus Allobosea; species Allobosea sp. 685. The sequence goes on from NZ_CP134779.1 coordinate 6,249,584, forward strand.
AAAGCGTGGAGCTGCAGCAGGTCGATGCGGTCGGTGCGCAAGCGCTTCAGCGCCGCCTCGACGCCCGCGATCAGGCGCAGGCGCGAGGTGCCCGCCTGCAAGGGGCCGTCGCCCAGTGGCAGACCGAGCTTGGTCGAGATCAGCGCCTGATTGCGCCGGCCCTCCAGCGCCTCGCCCAGGATCGCCTCCGACGCGCCGCTGGAATAGACATCGGCCGTGTCGAACAGCGTGACGCCCGCCTCCAGGCAAATGTCGACGAGGCGCTTGGCCTGCGCGACATCGGTGTCGCCCCAGGCGCTGAAGAGCGGGCCCTCGCCGCCGAAGGTGCCGCAGCCGAAGCTGAGGGCGGGGACTTTCAGGCCGGATGCGCCGAGCTGTCGATAATCCATGAGGTTTCTCCTGTCAGGCGACGTGATTGAGCTGTTCAGATGGTGGCGATGCGGGCGCTGCGCCGCTCGATCGCGAGGCTCCAGGCGGCGAGGCCAAGCGCCGCCAGCGGCACCAGGGCGGCGATCGGAGCGATGCCGGCAAGGCCCGGACCATGGCTGATGACGAAGCCGCCGAGCCAGGCGCCGAAGGCATTGCCGAGGTTGAAGGCGGCGATATTGAGGCTCGACGCCAGCCCCTGGCCCGCACCGCCGGCCTGCTGCAGCACCCGCATCTGCAGCGGCGCGACCGTGGCGAAGGCGGCAGCTCCCAGCGCAAAGGCCGCGACGACAGCGCCGACCTTGCTTTGGAAGGCGAAGCCGGCTGCGACCATCACCAGCGTCAGCAACAGCAGCGTGCCGATCAGGGCCGGCTGGAGGCTGCGATCGGCCCAGCGGCCACCGAGCAGATTGCCGACGACGAGACCGGCGCCGAAGACCAGCAGGATCGGCGAGACCGCCTCCTGGCTGTAGCCGGAGAGTTCGACCAGCAGCGGCTGGATATAGGTGAAGACCGCGAAGACCCCGCCGAAGCCGAGCACGGTGATCAGCAGGCCGAGCTGGACCTGCGGCCGGGCCAGCACCGCAAACTCTTCCGAGAGCGGTGCCAGCGACGCGGTCTCGCGCGCCTTGGGCACGAATAGCGCCAGGATGACGAAAGCCAGGATGCCGATCGCGGTCACCGCCCAGAAGGTCGCGCGCCAGCCATAGGCCAGGCCGAGCCAGGAGCCGAAGGGCACGCCGAGCAAGGTCGCCAGCGTCAACCCCGTGAACATCACGGCGATGGCCGAGGCCTTGCGCTCCGGCGCGACAAGCCCGGTCGCGACGACCGAGCCGACGCCGAAGAAGGTACCATGCGCCAACGCCGTGACGATGCGCGCGGCCATCAGCCAGCCGAAGCTGGGGCTGAGCGCGCAGGCGAGATTGCCGAGGGTGAAGATCGCCATCAGGACGAGCAGGGTCGTCTTGCGCGGCAGCCCGCGGGTCGCGATCGTCAGGATCGGCGCGCCGACGAAGACACCGAGCGCATAGCCGGTCATCAGCAGACCGGCGGTCGGGATCGAAATGGCGAGATCACCCGAGACCTGCAGCAGCAGACCCATGATGACGAATTCGGTGACGCCGATACCGAAGGCGCCGACGGTGAGGGCATAGAGTGCGACGGGCATGACGGCTTTCCCAGGAATGGTGACGAGGCGGGATATGGCCGTTCGCGCGCCTATGAATTAGATTGCCGTCAGGACATTGATTTGTGAGGTGAAGTCATCATGCCGCGGCCGGACATCAACCGCTCCGGCGAGATGGAGGTGTTCGCGCGGGTCGTCGAGCTCGGCGGCTTCTCGCCGGCGGCGCGCTCCCTGCGGATGACGCCCTCGGCGGTGAGCAAGCTGATGGCGCGGCTCGAGGCGCGGCTCGGCGTGCGCCTGATCATCCGCTCGACCCGCAAGCTCCAGCTCACCGAGGAGGGCGCGACGTTTCACGCCGGCGCGTTGCGCGTACTGGCCGATCTCGACGAGGCCGAACGCTCGGTCGCCGCCTGCCAGATTCCGCGCGGACGGTTGCGGGTGAATTCGAACGTGCCCTTCGGCCGGCTTTATCTGCTGCCGCTCGCACCGCGCTTCATGGCCGCCCATCCCGGCGTGCAGCTCGACATCACCATCACCGACCAGGTCATCGACCTGATGGACGAGCGCGCCGATGTCGCGATCCGGGTCGGGCCGATGCGCCCCTCGCAGCTCGTGGCGCGCAAGCTCGGCGCAGCCGCGATGGCGATCGTCGCCTCGCCCGATTATCTCACCCGCCGTCCGGTGCCCCGAAGCATCGCCGACCTCGCGCAGCACGACCTGATCACCTTCAATTTCGCCCGCCATTGCGACGAATGGCCGTTCTGTCTCGACGGCAAACGCCTCTTCGTCCCGGCCCATGGCCGCGTCACGGTCGGCGACGGCGAAAGCGCGCGGCAGCTCGCTTTGAACGGGCAGGGGCTGGCGCGGCTCTCGCTCTTCCATATCGGCCACGACATCGTGGCCGGCCGCCTTGTGCCGGTGCTGGAGGATTTCAATCCCGGCGATGCCGAGGAGATCAACGCGGTCTATGTCGGCCATGGCGGCCGCTTGCCGGCCCGCGTGCGCGCCTTCATCGACTTCCTGGTCGAAACGGTAGACCTGACGGCACCGCCGGTGACGGCCGAACCGAGCCCTGCCTAAAGCCCCGGATCCTCCAGCAGCGCCAATCGCCCGGCCGCGAGCTTGGCGAAGGCGATGGTCAGCGCCTTGCGCCTGGAGCCGCTGAGCGGGTGGCGGGGCGCGTCGCGCAGCATCTCGCCGCCATAGGCGTCGGCGACGATCAGCCCGACATCCTCAGGCAGGATCTCGCGCGGGAATTCCGGCGCGACCGCGAAGAGGAAGCCGTCGCAATAGTCGCGATAATCCGGCCATTTGCCGTCGACGCGGTAATCCTCGATCCCGGATTTAACCTCGACCACGAGCAATTCACCGGCAGGCGAGAGCGCGACGATATCGCCGCGCCGGCCATTGGCGAAGGTCATCTCCTTGACGATGGCGTAGCCGCGCTCGCGCAGATGCCGGCCCGCGCCACGGCAGACGGCGCGGGTGATGTCGGGCCGCGTCGGTGGCGGGTTCAGGCGGGTGTCGGTGAGGGACATGACCGCATGTTCCCTGTTTGTGCCAGGTACGGCAAGTCGAATTTTCTTTCAGCCGGCGTGTTGGGGCCGCCCTGCCACGCCGCCATCCGCGCTAAAGCGAAGCGCCGGGATCCCAAGCGCGTCATGGTCGGGCTTGACCCGACCATCTCGTAAACCAGAGCGCTCTGGTCATGAGATTCTCGGGGCAAGCCCGAGAATGACGCTCTACGATGGATTCCGGGTCAGCGCCGCTGACGCGGCTTGTCCGGAATGACTGGTGATGGTTCTAAGCGAGATCATCGCCCTCTAGGCATTTGCCTCGACTTGCTTATGGTGCCGCCGCCTTGGACAGCTTTCTCGCCCCCCTCCTGATCCTGATCGCCGCGGCCGCCATCTCGGCCGTGCTTTGTATCGCCTTGCGGCCGCTGCTCACGCGCTATGCGCTTGCGCGCCCCAATGCACGCTCCAGCCACAGCATCCCGACGCCGCAGGGCGGCGGGATCGCGGTCCTGGCCGGGGCTTTCCTGGCGCTCGGGTTCAGCCTGCTGTTCGGTCCCGGCCTTCTGCTCAGCTCACTCCCAGCCGGGGCGCAAAACGATCTCCTGCTGGTCGGCGCTGCTGCGATCCTGCTCGCCATCGTCGGCGCCTGGGACGACATCCGGCCGTTGCCGGCGAGCCTGCGGCTGGTGCTGCAAGCAGCCTGCGTCGGGCTTGTCATCGTCTATGCCGCGCCCGGCTTGCGGCTGTTTCCCGATCTCATGCCGCTCGCGCTGGAGCGAGCCGTGGCACTGTTGGCCGGTGTCTGGTTCGTCAATCTCGTCAACTTCATGGACGGGATCGACTGGATCACCATTGCCGGCATCGTGCCCCTGACCGGCGCCTTGGCGCTGGCTGGACAGGCGGGCGCGCTCGATCTGGGCAGTGGCTGGCTGGCGGCGGCGCTCTGCGGCGGGCTGATCGGCTTCGCGCCCTTCAACAAGCCCCGCGCCCGGCTCTTCCTCGGCGATGTCGGCTCGCTGCCGATCGGCCTGCTCACCGCCTATCTGCTCTACAGGCTTGCCGGAACCGGCGCCTTCGCGGCGGCGCTGATCCTGCCGCTCTACCATCTCTGCGACGCCACCCTGACGCTGCTGCGCCGATTGGCGCGTGGCGAAAAAATCTGGGAGGCGCATCGCTCGCATCTCTATCAGCAGGCGACCACGAACGGCTTCAGCGTGCTCGGCGTCGTCACGCGCATCGCCATGCTGAACCTGATCCTGATCGCGCTGGCTGCGCTCAGCCTGCGTATCCCCGGCCTCTGGGGGCAGCTCGCCTGCCTTGCGGTGGCGCTGCTGCTGACCGCGGCTCTGCTGCGCAGCTTTGCGCGCCCGAAGGCCGTCCATGGCTGAGCCGCGCATCCTCGTGACCGGCGCGAGCGGCTTCGTCGGCCCCCATGTCGTCGCGGCGCTGCGCGATGCGGGCTATCGCCTGCGGCTGACGCAGCGCCGAGCCGCCACCGCCCCGCCCGGTATCGAGACCGTCGTAACCGGAGACATGAGCGCGCCCATCGACTGGCGCGCCGCGCTGGAAGGCGTCGACCATGTCGTGCACATGGCCGGGCTCGCCCATGCCGGCCCCGGCCTCAATAAGGCGCTCTACCAACAGATCAACACGCAGGCGACGCTGGATCTCGCTGAAGCCGCCCGCCAAGCAGGCATCGTGCGCTTCATCTATCTCTCCTCGATCAAGGCACTGACGGGGGCTTTCGACGGCCCGCCCTTGCGCGACGACGACAGCCCTGCGCCCGATGACGCCTATGGCCGCTCCAAGCTCGCCGCCGAGCAGGGGCTCGCCGCACTCGATCTCGACTGGGTCAGCCTGCGCCCGGTCTTGATCTACGGGCCGGGCGTGAAGGCCAATATGGCGGCGCTGCTCAGGCTCGCACGCCTGCCGTTGCCGCTACCGCTCGGCGGCCTGACCGCGCCGCGCTCGCTGCTGGCGGTGGGGAACCTGGCTGACGCGATCCTGTTCGCACTGACGCCGGCCTGCCCGTCCCGCAGGAGCTATATCGTCTCGGATCCCGAGCCGATCAGCGTCGCGGAGATCATCACGGCGATGCGGGCGGGGCTGGAGCGCAAGCCCGGGCTGATTCCCCTGCCCGCACGATGGCTCGGCCTTGCCGCCCGGCTTGCCGGCAAGCAGGACGCCTTCGCCAAGCTGAGCGGCGGGCTCGTTGCCGCGCCGGACGGTCTGCTCAGGGCCGGTTGGCGGCCACGGGTCGCGACTGCGGCAGCTCTGGCGCAGCTTGCGGCTTCGCCCGCAAGCTGAAATCGGGGATGGCCTCGTCGAGGATGGCCTCGGCAGCGGCACGCTCGTCGTTCTTGATGCCGGCTTCGAGCCGCGCCAGCCAGCCCTGCATGCGCGAACGCCCGGCGAAGATCGGCTTGGCCGCCATGACGCCGTCGAGCCCGGTCTCGGCCTTGGGCTCGTCGCGTGCGAACAGGATCTCGTTGAGGCGCTCGCCTGGCCTGACGCCGGTGACCGCGATCTCGATATCGATACCGGGCTCATAGCCGGCCAGCCGGATCATGCGCTCGGCAAGGTCCATGATTTTGACGGGCTGGCCCATCTTGAGGATGTAGACAGCGGCGCGCTCGGCCTCCGGTTCATCGCCGCGCGCATGCGAGGCGGCGGTCAGGACGAGATCGCAGGCCTCGCGGATCGTCATGAAATAGCGGATCATCTCCGGATCGGTCACCGTCACCGGCCCGCCGCGCTCGATCTGCGCCTTGAATTTCGGCACGACCGAACCGACCGAGCCCAGCACATTGCCGAAGCGCACGGCGACCAGCCGCATGCCGGCCGCGGCCGCGACGAACTCGGCATCGCGCGACTGGACATACATCTCGGCGAAACGCTTGGTCGCGCCCAGCATCGAGACGGGCTCGATCGCCTTGTCGGTCGAGATGAGCACGAAGATCTTGGCGCCGGCCGCGATGGCGGCGTCCGTCACATTCACCGAGCCGAAGATGTTGGTCTTGATGCCTTCCGTCCAGTCGGCTTCCAGATAGGGCACATGCTTCAGCGCCGCCGCATGGATGACGATATCGGGCGCGAAGGCGGTGAAGAGCGGCGTGATGCGGGCGCGGTCGCGTACATCGGCCAGCGCGCCATTGACCACGGTCTGGTGGCCCTGGGCGATGAGCTCCTCGGTGATCTGGAAGAGCGCCGGCTCCGAGCTCTCGACGATCAGCAGTTCGGCGGCCCCGAAGGCGGCGCAGCGCAGGCAAATCTCGGACCCGATCGAGCCACCGCCGCCGGTGACCAGCACGCGCTTACCCTTCAGGAAGGAGCCCAGCCGCTCGCGATCGATCGTGACCGTGGGGCGAACCAGCAGATCCTCGATCTCGAGCGGTGCGAGCTCGGTGTCGCGCATACCCTCGCCCAGGCTGTCGACGCGCGAAATCGGCAAGGCGAGCTTGCGCGTGCGCGCCAGCCATTTGTCGGGCTCGGCCTCGGGAACCAGCGCGCTCGCGGTTGCGACGATGCGGCGGAAGGGCTCGCCGCGCTCGGCGGCGTCCAGCGCCACCGTCTCGATCTCCGCCAGGAGGCCCAGCACCGGAACGCCGCGGATCGACTGGCCGAGATCATCCGCGCGCGGCGACAGGATGCCGGCCGGCCGCAGATTGCGCATGGTGCCGGCCTCCATGGCACGGATCACCATCTCGACATCGACGCCGCGCCCGAGCAGCAGCGCCGGCAGGCTCTGGCCGCGCTGCGCCAGATGCTTGGAGCGGGAGTATTTGAAATAGCGATAGGCCAGCCGCGGGCCGCCGAGCAGCGCGTTCTGCACCAGCCAGTAGAGCGCGATCGTGATCTTGCCGAAGAAGAACGTGCCATAGAGGTTCGGCGCGACCAGGACATAGTCGACCACGAGCAGGGTCAGGCTCAGGATCGTGACCGCCTTGACGATGTTCGACAGGTCCGGCAGCGAGGCGAAGCGCCATTTCGAGCGGTAGAGCGAGAAGAACCAGTAGACCAGCCCGGCATAGGCGACGAAGAACGGCAGGCCGCGCGGCAGGTGCCTGAGATGCTCGGCAAGCTGCCAGTTCTCGAAACGGATGACGAAGACGAGCCAGATCGCCAGCGCCGTGACCACGAGATCATGGGCGATGACGGCGAGCTTCTTGAGATTCTGTTTGGAGAAAGAGGCCATGGCAGGCGGGGTATCCCGCTCCCCGGAGGGCTTGTCAACGCAAGCGAGGGCCGGAGCAGCTCAAGCGGCGCCGACCGGCGGCTCCAGCGCGGCCATGATGAAGTCGATCATCTCGTCGATGCTGGGCCCCGGCATGCGCGAGCATTGCGACATCAGCAGCGGGTGATGAAAGCGGATCATCGCCGTGCGGATGCAGCGGGTGGCCTCACCGGGATCGACCTTCCGGAACGCTCCGCTTGCGACGCCCTCCGTGACGACTTTGCACATCAAGGCGTCGAACCGGGCGATATGGCCCAGGATCGCGTCCCAACTCTCCTCCATCGCCGCGCAGACCATCTCATGCATGCGCTGCTGGTCGGCATAGCGGGCCTGGTTGATGCGGTAGGAGGTCTGCAGCATGTCGCGCAAGCGATCGGCCACGGGCCGGTCCTCGGCCGCGATCTCAGCCAGCGCCGCCTCGTGCTCGCCCTTGTAGCGAGCCAGAACCGCCTCGTTGATCGACTTCTTCGAGTCGAAAAAGCGATAGACGTTGGCCGGGCTCATGCGCAGCGATTTGGCGATGTCGGCGACCGTCGTCTTCTGGTAGCCGATGTCGCGAAAGAAACGCTCGGCCGTGTCGACGATGGTTTGCCTCGTATCGCGTTCAGGATGGCTCAACGCGGTTGTCCGATGTGCTGATTGGCAGGCAGTCTTCGGAATTTATTGGTATGACGAATTTCATCATTCGTCAACCTCATGACAGACAAAGACTTTAGCCGATTTTGGCATGACGGCGATTGCACATTCTTGCTGCCGATCGCGCCCAAGCCGGACAGCGGGCGATCGCAACCGGTTTCAGGCGAAGCCGGCCCTCTGCCGCGCCAGCGCCAAAAGCGCCTCGACATCGAGATGGGCCGCGAGATGGGCGGCAAGCCGGTCGAGCGTGGCCTCGACATCGGCCTCGTAGGAGAATTCAGAGGCAACGCCGCCAATCGCCGCAAGCCAGGCCGTGCGGACCGGATCGGCCGAGAAGACGCCATGCAGATAGGTGCCGACGACGCGGCCATCCGGGCTCGCTGCACCCTCAATACGGGTACCGACGCGAAACGGCGCCCTTATGGTGTCGGCGCCCTGCGTATAGCCGAGATGGATCTCATAGGCGCGGCCGGCGGCCCCGCTCGCCGCATGGGCGATATCGACCTCGCGCACGGTCTTTTCGCGATCAAGCACCGTTTCGACATCGAGCAGGCTCAAGCCCGCAGCCTCGCCGGCCGGCCCCTCCAGGCCCAGCGGATCGCGCACGACGCGGCCCAGCATCTGATAGCCGCCGCACAGGCCCAGAACGCGCCCGCCACGCCGCCGATGCGCCAGGATATCGATGTCCCAGCCCTCGGCCCGCAGGACGGCGAGATCGCGCAGTGTCGTCTTGGAGCCGGGCAGGATGATCAGATCCGCGTCGCCCGGCAGTGCTTCGCCGCGCCGGACCAGGACGAGATCGACACCGGGCTCGGACTTCAGCGGATCGAGATCGTCGAAATTGGCGATGCCCGGCATCACCGGAACCGCGATCTTCAGGCCGGCCCCGGGCTTGCGCGCGCCCGAGCGCAGATCGAGCCCGTCTTCCGCCGGCAGCCTCGCGGCTTCCGCGAACCAGGGCACGACGCCCAGGCAGGGCCAGCCGGTCGCGGCCCGGATCGTCTCGACGCCGGCGCCAAACAGGCTGGCGTCGCCACGGAAACGGTTGATGGCAAAGGCCCGGAGCATGGCGCGATCGGCCTCCTCCAGCACCGCATGCGTGCCAATGAGGCTGGCGATGACGCCGCCGCGATCGATATCGCCGATCAGGATCGCAGGCACATTGGCCGCGCGGGCGAAGCCGAGATTGGCGATGTCGCGCGCGCGCAGATTGGTCTCGGCCGGCGAGCCCGCGCCTTCGACGATGATGAGGTCAGCCCCGGCGCATAATCGCTCGAAGCTCTCCAGCACTTGAGGCAGAAAGTCGCCGCGCCTGGCATAATCGCCAGATGCCAGATGGCCCGCGACACGACCCTGCAGCACGATCTGGCTGCCGGTCTCGCTTTCGGGCTTGAGCAGCACCGGATTCATGTCGACATGGGGCGCCATGCGGGCGGCGCGGGCCTGCAAGGCCTGGGCGCGGCCGATCTCGCCGCCCGGCGTCGCCGCCGCATTGTTGGACATGTTCTGCGGCTTGAATGGCGCGACCTTCAGCCCGCGATCGGTGAAGAGGCGGCAAAGCCCCGCGACGATCAGGGATTTCCCGACATTGGAGCCGGTGCCCAGGATCATGATTGCGGGGGTGCGCGCTAAGCTCATGCGCTGTGATTAGAGCATGCCCGCGCAAAGGGGGAGCCGGTTTTCGGCCTCATACCCGCACCGTCGCCGAAAGCTGCGTGCAGCCGCCCGGCCAGGCTCTAAAGACGCGATGTGAAAGGGAGGGTCACCGGTTCACGCCAATATCCCGCAACGTCAAAGGGGCGAAGCCGCCGCGGGCGCCCGTCGTGAACCGGCTTGAACAGATAAGCATTGATCGCTGACGAATGTCAACATTCATCATTCCATATTCCGGCAGGCCAATTCTGACGAACTCTCGCTTGACCATCCGGGATGCGCTGGGGCCCGTGGCATGGTAGAGGCCCTGCCTGTTTTCGCCCAGAACACCCTCGCTTGAGCCGGCCCGATGACGATGAACCCGATCTTCTCCGCCCTGCAGACCAGCGTTTTCGAGGTGATGTCGCGGCTTGCGCGCGAGACCGGCGCCGTCAATCTCGGCCAGGGCTTTCCCGATGACCCGGGCCCTGAGGATGTCCGGCGCAAGGCGGCCGACGCCGTCATCAACGGCTGGAACCAGTATCCGCCGATGATGGGCCTGCCCGAGCTGCGCCAATCCGCCGCAACCCATTTCAAGCGCTGGCAGGGGCTCGATCTCGACCCCGACGCCGAGGTGATGGTGACCTCGGGCGCAACCGAGGCGATCGCCGGCGCGCTGATGGCTCTGATCACGCCGGGCGACGAAGTCGTGCTGTTCGAGCCGATGTACGACGCCTATGTGCCGCTGGTGCGCCGCGCCGGCGGCATTCCGAAATTCGTGACGCTGACGCCGCCGGCCTTCGGGCTGAGCGAGGAGGCGCTCGCCAGGGCGTTCTCGCCGAAGACCCGCGTCGTGCTGTTCAACAACCCGCTGAACCCGACCGCGACGATCTTCAGCGAGGCCGATCTCGATCTGCTCGCCGCTTTCTGCGTCCGGTTCGATGCGGTCGCGATCTGCGACGAGGTCTGGGAGCATGTCGTCTTCGACGGCCACAGGCACAAGCCGATGCTGTCGCGGCCAGGCATGCGCGAGCGCACGGTGAAGATCTCCTCGGCCGGCAAGATCTTCTCGCTGACCGGCTGGAAGGTCGGGATGGTGATGGCGGCGCCGAACCTGATGCGGGTGCTGGCCAAGGCGCATCAATACATCACCTTCACCACGCCGCCGAACCTGCAGGCCGCAGTCGCCTACGGACTCGGCAAGGATGATTCCTATTTCGAGGGCATGCGCGCCGATTTCCAACGCTCGCGCGACCGTTTCGCCGCCGGCCTGACGGGGCTTGGCTTCAACGTCCTGCCCAGCGTCGGCACCTATTTCCTGAATGTCGACATCGGCGCGCTGGGGGAGAGCGACGATGTCGCCTTCTGCCAGCGCCTGGTCATGGAAAACGGTGTCGCGGCGATTCCGGTCAGCGCCTTCTATGCGGAAGGCGCGGTCAAGACCGTGGTGCGCTTCTGCTTCGCCAAGCATGATTCGACGCTGGACGCCGCGCTGGAGCGGCTGGCCGATTGGCGAAAAGCGGCCTGATCTAAGCCTTGTGCAGCGACTCGACCAGCGCGCCGGCCTTGATCAGGCGCGCCTCGAGATGTTTGGCATTGGCGGCAAAGCCGGCCGAGCGCAGGGCCTCGATGGCGACAGCGATCTGCGTCAAGGCCTGCCTGGCGAGAGCTGGGTCCTTGCGTCGTTCCGCAAGCCGCATCATCGGCAGCGCCTGATTGGCTGAACTCGTCGCCCAGAGCAGTGGCACGCTCTCGCGCCGACGCTCCTCCAGCGCGGCAGCGAAGACCGCGATTGCCTCCTCGAATACGACCGGCTCGCGGTAGCGCTCGCCCATGGCGACAAGCACACCGCCCATCTGGTCCTGCAGTTCGGCCCAGCGCAACGGCTCCCGGGCGCGATCAACCGCCTTGGCGACCCGATTAAAACCGTTGAAGGCGCGCTCGAGCAGAGCGAGATCGCTGCGGCGCCCGCCGAGTGCGGCGCGGGCGCGCGAGATCATGTGCTCGGCCTCAAGCCAGCGCGCTTCGTCGCGATTGCGATCCCAGACGGCGAGGACCGTGGCGAGCGCCGTGACCGCCTCCTCCAGCAGGGCATCGTCCTCGCGCGCTTCGCCGAGCGTGACGGCGAGCCGGCCGAAGCGGACCGTCAGCGCGTGCCAGAGGAGCGGCGCTTCGTCGCGATGGAGATGCTCCACCCCCGTCCGGCAGCGCGCGAGCGCCTCGACGCGGAGATCCTCTTTGCCGGCAATCTCGGCGAGAGCTTCAAGTGTGGCGGCCAGCGCGTCCTGAGCGCCGGCGAAAGCAACCGTGTCCTCCAGGCTGTCGAGCCCTTCGAGCAAGCGGTGCAGCACGGTCACGGCGGCATCATAGCCGTCGCGCCCGCCGAAATCCTCGCTGAGCCGCGCCAGCGCCTGCGCCTGGGCGAGCGCGACAGCGCGGCTGCGGTCGATATCGGCGAGGCCGATCAGGGCGGAAGCCTCGCCATAACGGCCAGCGGCCTCGCGATAGGCCTCCGGCGTCGTTCGCAGGAAGCTGATTCCCGCCCGGTCGGCACGATTCTCGCCGATCCGGAGCCGCTGTGCGACCGGCAGCGTCGAGAGATCGCTCGCGCCTCCGATCGAATGGAGTTCAGCTTGGGCAAGCGCCTTATCTGCGTCGGCGAAGCGTCCGTCTGCAAGCGCAGACGCCGCCTCGCTGCGCAGGCGATGAGTTTCCTTGTCGCCGAGCGGCGCGCCAAGCCGGCTGGCCAAAGCGAGGAAATCCACCGCCCGGCGTTCCAGCAGCGCCTCCCTGGGAGGCGCGGAGCCGGGACGACGCAGCCAATCGGCGACCATGGCCGGCAGCACCACCATAGGCAGGCCGTGACGCCCGGCGACGCGCGCCAGGAGCGGCGCAAGCTCCTCGGACTGACTGATGGCTGCCTCCCGTCCCGGCTTGGCGCTCGATCACGTCGCCTTCGCGACGGTTCCGTCCGAAGGCGAAAAACGTGATCGATCCTAAAAGTCTAGAGCATTGCTCTTGCGAAAAACCGGTACCCACTTTTTCGCGCAATGCTCTAGCGCCTTACTTCGCCGCGATGACCGCGATCTCGACCGTGAACTGCGGCGCGGCGAGCTTCGCCTCGACCGTGGCGCGGCCCGGTGTCGCGCCGGCAACGATCCACGTGTCCCAGACGCCGTTCATCTCGGCGAAGGTCGCCATGTCGGCAAGCCAGATGTTGACCATCAGCAGCTTCGTCTTGTCGGTCCCGGCCTCGGCCAGCAGCGAATCGATGATGCCGAGGATATCCGCGGTCTGCTCGGCGACGCTCTTGCCGGCTGCCTTGTCGGCAACCTGACCGGCGAGATAGACGGTGCCGCCGTGAACGACGGCCTTGGACATACGGGGGCCGACGCCGATGCGCTGAATGCTCATGCTCTTATCTCCTGAAAAAGGGCGCTTGCTGGTAGCCCGAGCCGGAGGCTTTCGCAAACTCTAGAGCATTACGCGGAAAAGGGGGCACCGGCTTTTCGCAAGAGCAATGCTCTCAACTCTTGGAATCGATCACGTTTTTCGCAATCGGACGGAACCGTCCGAATGCGACGCGATCGAGCAAACCCTCAGGCCAGCGTCATCCAGCCGGCCCAGAGCGCGCCATAGCGCGCGGCCTTGCCGAGGAGCACGAGCCCGATGAAACGCCCAAGCGGATAGTTCAGCGTGCCCGCCACGAATGTCAGCGGATCGCCCAGGACCGGCAGCCAGGCGAAGAGCAGGGACGGCCAGCCGAAGCGCTCGAACCCGCGCTGCGCTTTGGCAAATTTCTCCGGATCAGGCCGCAACCTTGCCGGCAGGCGCTCGACGCCGCCATGGGCGATCAAGCGGCCGAGCCACCAGTTGACGACCGAGCCCGCGGTGTTGGCTGCGCTCGCGACCAGGAACAGCGCCAGCGGATCGACGGTCTTGGCCGCCAGCAGCCCGACGAAGACAATCTCCGACTGCGCCGGCAGCAGCGTCGCGGCAACGAAGGCCGCGCCCGCCATCAGACCGAGGGCGGAAAGATCGAGCAGCTCCAGCACCGCCAAAGGTTCCTATCGCGCCGAACGAGAGCAATTTCCGGAAAACGCTCCAGCTGGCCAGGGCATCAGTCCAGCATCGCCGCAAGCGCATTGACGGTGTTGGCATTGCGCAGCGTGCCGATGCCTAGCTTTTTGGTCGTCAGATGCGAGAGCAGCTTCGTCTCGCTCGGTGTGCCGCCGAAATCGATCCATAAATCGCCATCCGCAAGGGCGAGCCCAATACCGGGCGTGGCGAACCTGCCGAGCCTGGACAAGGCGTCCGCGCCGAGCGGGCTTCGCATGACGCGGATGCCGATATCGGCGCTGTTCCCTCCCGGGAAGGGATTTTGGGCGGTAAGCCGCCGCCAGGCCGGCGCCGTGCGCAGGATGATATCGACATGCTTGCCGAAACGCGTGCGGAAAGCCGCTTCCAATCGGCTCTCGATCGCTGGGAGGGGCGCATCGTCGCCCTCGAAGATCAGATTGCCGGTGGCGACCCAGCTGCGCACATCGCCAAAGCCGAGCGCCGCCACCATAGCCTTCAGATCCGCCATCACCAGCCGCTTGCCGGGGCCGAGCACGATCGAGTGCAGAAGGGCGACATAGGTCGTCATGCCGGTTTCATGACGGCTCTAGAGCCGCCGCAGCGCCACTTGCTGGATGCGATGGCTGGCGCCCTTGGTCAGGATCAGGCCGGCGCGCTGGCGGGTCGGCAGGATGTTCTCCTGCAGATTCGGCAGGTTGATGCCGCTCCAGAGCTTCTCCGCGATCGAAAGCGCCTCGTCCTCGTCGATCTCGGCATATTTGCGGAAGAAGGAGCGCGGATCGCGGAAGGCGGTCTGGCGCAGGGTCATGAAGCGGTTGACGTACCAGCGATGCAGATCGTTCTCGTCGGCGTCGAGATAGACCGAGAAGTCGAAATAATCGGAGACGAAGGGGATGACCTTGCCGTCCTTGGGCATGCGGCTCGGCTGCAGGACGTTCAGGCCTTCCAGGATCAGGATGTCGGGCCGCTCGACCGTGACCTCCTCGCCCGGAATCACGTCGTAGACGAGGTGCGAATAGACCGGGGCGGAGACCGAGGGCTTGCCCGCCTTGACGTCGGAGAGGAAGCGCAGGAGCGCCGAGCCGTCATAGCTTTCGGGAAAGCCCTTGCGCTGCATCAGGCCGCGCCGCTCAAGATCGGCATTGGGCAAAAGGAAGCCGTCAGTGGTGACGAGCTCGACCTTGGGCGTGTTGGGCCAGCGCGAGAGCAGCGCTTTCAACACACGCGCCGTGGTCGACTTGCCGACGGCGACCGAGCCGGCGACGCCGATGATATAGGGAACCTTGACCTCGGCCTCGGCCATCAGGAAGCGCTGCGTCGCCTTGAACAGGCCTTGCGTGGCCGCGACATAAAGCGAGAGCAGGCGCGACAGCGGCAGGTAGATCGCCACGATCTCGTCCAGCGAGATCGGGTCGTTGATCGATTGCAGCTTGGTAAGGTCGTCGACCGACAGCGTCAACGGCGTGTCGGCGCGCAAATGCGCCCATTCATCGCGCGAAAAACTGCGATAGGGCGAGCCCAGCTCGGGATCGGCTGGGGCGGAGATCAGACGCTGGTCCATGAGGCGACCCGCATTCCAGGCTTCGAGGTTCAACGCAGGACTAGCCTCGGCTTCTCAACGGGACCGCGCGGCCTTCTCCGCCAGACCGGAGCGCACCGTGCGAGCCTCAAGCTGGCTCAACACGTCCCGCAATGCAACATCGCGCGACAAAAGCACGACTAACAGATGATAGAGCAGATCGGCGCTTTCGGCGATCAGCTCGTCGCGATCGCCCTTCACAGCGGCGATGACGGCCTCCACCGCCTCTTCTCCGAGCTTTTTTGCAGCGCGTTCAGGCCCCGCCGCGATGAGCTTCGCCGTCCAGGATTCCTCGGGCGAGGCTTTCGCCCGCTCGGCGATGATGGCTTCGAGATCGGCAAGGGAAAAGCTCATGCGATGAGTTCCAAAAGGTCTTTCCAGAGACGTGCGCTAGATGGCCGAGCCGCCCATTGGCAGCGATTTTTCCATCTGCACGCACCCGGCCGCCAAACCACTCAACTCGGCAGGATCCCATTCCGAGCGATGCCAGCCAGTCTTTTCATAATAGCCGACCGCGTCAGCCGCCGCATTGACGCGCAACGCCGTCAAACCGACCCGACTTGCTTCCGCATCGATTAGCTGGCTGAGCGAGCGCCCGTGCCCCCGTCGTTGTCTATCAGCCATGATCGCAACAAGCCGCACGATACCAATGCGACCATGGCGATCCAGCCGAACGACGCCGATCGCCTCGCCCGCAGACATCAGCAAGAACAACGAATTGCTTTCAATCCGATCGTCAGGATGGTTCTCGTCGTACTCGAATGCATGCCGACCGGGCTTGAAAAGGACCGCGCGGCGAATTGCGTGCAGTGCCTTCCAATCCTCTGCCGACCGCACGCGCACGAGCGTATTACTGGCGAGCACATCGACATCGGCTTGCGCCTGATCTGTCGCCGCCATCGACTCAATCCAGCCGCATCGCCAGACCCGCCGCCGCCATGTGGTCCTTGGCCTGCTGGATCGTGTAGGTGCCGAAATGGAAGATCGAGGCCGCGAGCACCGCGCTGGCATGGCCATCACGCACGCCTGCGACGAGATCGTCGAGATCGCCGACACCGCCCGAGGCGATCACGGGAACCGAGACGGCGTCGGCGATGCGCTCGGTCAGGCCGAGATCATAGCCCGATTTGGTGCCGTCGCGGTCCATCGATGTGACGAGCAGTTCGCCGGCGCCGAGCGAGACGACCTCGCGGGCAAAGGCGATGGCCTCGAGCCCCGTGGCGTTGCGCCCGCCATGGGTGAAGATTTCCCAGCGGCCGGGCGAAACCTGCTTGGCGTCGATGGCGACGACGACGCATTGACCGCCGAACTTTTCCGCCGCCTCCTTGACGAAACCGCGATTGGTCACGGCTGCCGTGTTGATTGAGACCTTGTCGGCCCCCGCCAGCAGCAGCGCCCGGATATCCTCGACCTTGCGCACGCCACCGCCCACCGTCAGCGGCATGAAGCAGGCTTCGGCCGTGCGCGTCACGACATCGAACAGGATGCCGCGATCCTCATGACTGGCCGTGATGTCGAGAAAACAGAGCTCGTCGGCGCCCGCCGCATCATAGGCCTTGGCGGCCTCGACCGGATCGCCGGCGTCGACGAGATCGAGAAACTTCACGCCCTTGACGACGCGGCCGTCCTTGACGTCGAGGCAAGGGATGATGCGGGTTTTCAGGGTCATCGCTGCTGCTGGGCCAAGACGAGATCGGATATGAGACGAGATCGGATAATCGAGCGCATATAGCGCCGCGGCCGCCCGGCACGCAAACGCAGCCGCGCAGCGGCCCGGATTGATCGGCGGCGCGTTCCCTGCTCTCCTGTCGCCACAAGCAAGAACAGGGGATTTCCATGACGATCACCACGACATTCAAGGGCCTCACTGTCGGGCTTGGCCTCGCCGTCGGGCTTGGCCTCAGTGCAGCCGCGCTTGCCCAGGCGCCGACGACCCAGCTAGACGCCATCCAGAGCCGCGGCGCGCTGCAGGTCTGCACGACGGGCGACTACAAGCCGTTCACCCTGGCCAAGGACGGCAGCTATGAGGGCATCGACATCGAACTGGCGAAATCGCTCGCCAAGGCGCTCGGCGTCGAGGCCAAGTTCGTCCAGACGAAATGGTCCGACCTCCTGACCGATATGGGGTCGGGGAAATGCGACGTCGCCATGGGCGGCATTTCGGTGACACTCGACCGGCAGAAGAAGGTCTTCTTCTCCGCGCCTTATATCGTCAACGGCAAGGCGCCGATCGTGCGCTGCGCCGACAAGGCGAAGTTCCAGACAATCGCCGATATCGACAAGCCGGAGACCCGCGTCGTGGTCAATCCCGGCGGCACCAATGAGCGTTTCGTCCGGGCGAACTTCAAGAAAGCCGATATCCGCGTCTTCCCCGACAACGTCACCATCTTCGACGAGATCCTGGCCGGCCGGGCCGATCTGATGATCTCGGAATCGATCGAGACCAAGGTCCAGGAGAAGGCCAAGCCGGGCTTGTGCGCCGTCAATCCCGACGAGCCGCTGCAATATGGCGAGATGGGCTACATGCTCCCGCGCGGCGACGCGACCTTCAAGGCCTTCGTCGACCAGTGGCTGCATCTGGCCAAGGCGACCGGCGAATTCGCCGGGATCTACAACCAGTTCGTGAAGTGAGGGATAAAACCGGCAGCGATCGGCGGCTCAGGCCGCCGCCTCGCTTGCGGCCTTCGCCACCCGCGCCAGCGCCGCAGCCGGGTCGATCCGCCCGTCATAGAGCGCCCGGCCCGTGATCGCTCCCTCCAGGATGGCCGCATCGGGCGCACAGAGCCGCTCGATATCGGCCATGGAGGCAAGTCCGCCCGAGGCGATGACGGGGATCGTCAAGGCCTTCGCCAGCGCGATGGTGCCGTCCCAATTGATACCCTGGAGCATGCCGTCGCGCGCGATGTCGGTGTAGACGATCGCCGCGACGCCGGCATCCTCGAAGCGACGGCCGAGATCATCCGCCGCCAGCGCCGAGGTCTCGGCCCAGCCTTCGACCGCGACATAGCCGTCGCGCGCATCGATGCCGACCGCGACCTGGCCCGGAAAGGCCTTTGCCGCCGCTTTGACGAAGCCGGGATCGCGCACCGCGGCCGTGCCGATGATGACGCGGCGCACGCCCTTCTTCAGCCAGCCCTCGACAGTCGCCATATCGCGGATACCGCCGCCGAGCTGCACCGGGAAGGCGACGCGCGCGAGGATCGCCTCGACAGCGGCCGCATTCATCGGCTTGCCGGCGAAGGCGCCGTCGAGATCCACGACATGCAGCCAGTGGAAGCCCTGGGCCTCGAAGGAGGCTCCTTGAGCAGCGGGATCGTCATTGAAGACGGTGGCCTGGCCCATGTCGCCCTGTTTGAGGCGGACGCACTGGCCATCCTTGAGATCGATGGCGGGAAACAGGATCACGGCGTCCACCTGAGGAAATTGGCGATCAGCTTCAAGCCAAGCTTCTGGCTCTTCTCGGGGTGGAATTGCGTGCCGGCAACGTTGCCGCGCGCCACCATCGCGGTGACGGGGCCGCCATGCTCGGTCAGCGCCAGCACATCCTGCGGCCGCTCGGGCGTCAGCGCATAGGAGTGCACGAAATAGGCATGCAACCCTTCCGGCCCGGTCTCGATGCCGTCGAGCAGCGCATGCTCATCCTGCTTGTGCAGGGTGTTCCAGCCCATATGCGGGATCTTGAGGCTGTCATCATTGGGCACGATCAGCCCGACATCGCCTGGAATCCAGCCAAGGCCTTGCGTCACGGTGTATTCGAGCCCGCGCGAGGCCAGAAGCTGCATGCCGACGCAGATGCCCAGGAAAGGCCGCTGCTTCTGGCGGACGACCTCCTCGAGGGTCTCAACCATGCCCGGCACAGCATCGAGCCCGCGCCGGCAATCGGCGAAGGCGCCGACACCAGGCAGCACGATGCGATCGGCCCGCCGCACCTCGGCGGTGTCGCTGGTGACGCGGATGGTCGAACTGAGCCCGGACTCGGTCGCCGCGCGCTCGAAAGCCTTGGCAGCCGAGTGCAGATTGCCCGAGCCGTAGTCGATGATGGTGACGAGCTGGCTCATCGGCCCCGCGCCTCCGGGAACAGGCCGATGATCGGCAGCGAGGCTGCAGGCTGCTGGCGTGCGGGTGCGACAGGGGCCGCGCGCGGCGTCGCGACCTCGCCGGCCAGGGCGCGCTCGAAATAGCGCCGCTCGGCCTCGGGCAGTTCCCGCGCCTCGACGACATCGACTAGGCGCCAGCCCTGGCGCGCGAGCTTGCGGGCGATCAGGTTCTGGCCCTCGAAACCAAGGAACAGCGCCAGCGCCCAATGCGCCAGGATCAACGCGCCGGTGCTGAAGCCGAACCGGCTCTGCGCATAGAACAGCGCGCCCCAGAACAGCGCGAAAACGGCAGTCGCCAGCCAGAGCCGGTTGACCACCAGCCAGAGCCCGCTCAGCACAAAGGCCAACCAGGTAAAGGTCTCCGGCAGCAGGCGCGCCTGCTCGATCTCCTCGCGCGGGCCGCCGGAGCCGGGCGGCGGGATCATCACGGTATAGAACGCCATCGTCGTCTCCTCAGAGAGCGCCCTTGGTCGAGGGCACGCGGCCACCCTCGCGCGGATCGACCTCGAGCGCCTGCCGCAAGGCGCGCGCCAGGCCCTTGAAGCAGCTCTCGGCGATATGATGGGCGTTGTCGCCATAAAGCGTCTCGACATGCAGCGTGATGCCGGCATTCATCGCGAAAGCCTGGAAGAACTCGCGCACCAATTCGGTGTCGAAGCTGCCGATCTTCTCCGCCTTGAACTGCGTGCGGAAGACGAGGAAGGGCCGGCCGGAGACATCGACCGCGACGCGGGTCAGCGTCTCGTCCATCGGCAGATGCACGTCGGCATAGCGGCGGATGCCCTTCTTGTCGCCGAGCGCTGCTTTGAGCGCCTCACCCAATGCGATGCCGGCATCCTCGACCGAATGATGGTCGTCGATATGGGTGTCGCCCTTGACGGTGACGCTGGTGTCGATCAGCGAATGGCGGGCGAACAGGTCGAGCATATGGTCGAAGAAGCCGACACCGGTCGCAATCTCGGCCTTGCCCGTGCCGTCAAGCACGAGCTTGACCGCGATGTCGGTCTCATTGGTGCGGCGCTTCACTTCGCCAGAACGCATGCCGGCCTCTATATGTTTGCGGAATTTCGCGTTTGCGGAATTTCGCCCGCTTTAGCAGGCGGGCACGGCGAAGGCCATCGCGATCCCGACGCGGGCTTAATGCTGTCTCCCAGTTCAACCGCCGTCATTCCGGACAAGCCGCGCAGCGGCGCCGATCCGGAATCCATCGGAGGCCGCCGCTCTCTATGATGGATTCCGGTTCTCCGCTTCGCTGCGCCCGGAATGACGGCGCGGAGGGGGACCAAATCGCGCCAGAAACGCCCTCGCGCGCGGCGTCGCATCATGGAGGAACTGGCCAGGCTCGCGCAGCCAGAGCCCGTCATAGGTTTTCGACTTCACCTCCGAGATCAGCGCGTCCTGCGGGAGCGGCACCAAAGTGCCGTCCCATCCCGGCCACCAGCGCTGCCCTTTCGCCCAGTGATGGGTAATCAGAGCCTGTTCGCAGCGATAGCCATGAAAATCGAAAGCCGTCTCGCCGTTCGTGACGAAGACATGGTTTCCCGTGAAACCCTCCATCGGCCTGATCCAGACCGCATGGAAGCCATGCTCGGGATAGGCCTCCAGAAAAGCATGGGCGAGGATGTGGCAGGCACCGCAGGCGAAGAAGACGCGCTCGGACAGATTCCAGCGTTTCACCGGGTTGCTCTTGATACCGGGCTCCAGCCTGAACATGTTGGCGGCTTCCGCTTGTCCTGAGGCCGAGACCGAATCGCAATGTCAGACGCTAGCAACGCCCCCGTGATGCACGCCACCACCATCCTGATGGTGCGCAAGAGCGGCAAGGTCGTGATCGGCGGCGACGGCCAGGTCTCGCTCGGCCAGACCATTATGAAGGGCAATGCGAAAAAAGTGCGCCGCCTCGCCAAGGGCGCGGTGATCGCGGGCTTCGCGGGAGCCACAGCCGACGCCTTCACGCTGTTCGAGCGATTGGAGACGAAGCTGGAGCAATACCCGACCCAGTTGCTGCGCGCCTGCGTCGAGCTCGCCAAGGACTGGCGCACCGACCGCTATCTGCGCCGGCTGGAGGCGATGCTGCTCGTCGCCGACAAGGAGGTCTCGCTCCTGATCTCGGGCACCGGCGACGTGCTGGAACCGGAGACGAGCGAGCACGGCTCGGTGATGGCGATCGGCTCGGGCGGCAATTACGCGCTCTCGGCCGCGCGCGCGCTGATCGATATAGAACCGGACGCCGAGACGATCGTGCGCAAGGCGATGAAGATCGCCGGCGACATCTGCGTCTACACCAACCACAGCCTCGTCATCGAGACGCTGGAGGCCGCATGATCGGCGAGGGCGATCTGCAGGCCGCGGTCTCCGAAGGCATCATCGACCAAGCGCAGGCCGTGCGGATCGCGCATCTCACGCGGATGCGGCAGGCGACTGCCATTGCCCGGCACGACGCCGTCGAACCCGCGACAATCGATCCCGACGACGAGCGTTTCCGCCTGATCGGCGGCTTCAACGACGTGTTCGTGGCGATCGGCGTCTGCCTGCTGGCCGGCGCGCTGTTGGGTCTGGCGCGGGTTCTCGGTTTTGGCAATGCCTTCGCCGGCGTCGCGCTGCTCGCCGCATGGGGGTTGAGCGAGATTTTTGCCCGGCGGATGCGTTTGGCTCTGCCGTCGATCCTGCTGGCCGTGATGTTTGCTGGCTCCGCAGCGTGGCTCGCCTCGCCATTGGCGACGGACCTACGTACCGAAGCCGCTGGCGGCGCCGCATTGGGCGCTGGCGCTATCGGTTTCGCGATTGTGATCGCGTCAAGGCTGCATCGCTGGCGCTTCGGCGTGCCGATCAACAGCGCGATCACCGCGATTGGCTGCATCGCGCTTCTCTTCGGATTGCTGATCATGGCGCCTTATCACCTGTCCACCAATTGGATCGCCGTCATCGTCGGACTCATCGTCTTTGCAGTCGCCATGCGCACCGATATGGGCGATCCGCAGCGCCTGACCCGGCGCTCCGACAGCGCATTCTGGCTTCACCTGCTGGCCGCGCCGCTGATCGTTCACCCGATGATTCAGCTTGTGACCAGCGGCATCTCGCAGACCGCGCCTTTGCAAGCAGTGGTTATCCTCGTGCTCTTTATGGTGTTCGGCCTGATCGCACTCGTGATCGACCGGCGGGCGCTGCTTGTCTCGGGCCTGAGCTATGCCGGCATCGCGATCGCGTATCTTTTGACCCAGCGTGTGTCCGGCGGCCTTGATCTGCCACTCACTCTGCTTGGACTTGCTGTTGTCGTGCTTGGCCTGTCGGTCGGTTGGCGCAGCTTGCGCGCCAGGCTCGTGCCACTTCTACCGCTCGGCCGGCTCCGCGAGCGCCTTCCTCCCATCGCTTTACCGGAAACAAGATGACTTCCTTCTCTCCCCGCGAGATCGTCTCCGAACTCGACCGTTTCATCGTCGGCCAGAATGACGCCAAGCGCGCCGTCGCCATCGCGCTGCGCAATCGTTGGCGCCGGCAGCAGCTCGAAGGGCCGCTGCGCGAGGAGGTTTCGCCCAAGAACATCCTGATGATCGGGCCGACCGGCTGCGGCAAGACCGAGATCGCGCGCCGCCTCGCCAAGCTCGCCGGCGCGCCCTTCCTCAAGGTCGAGGCGACCAAATTCACCGAGGTCGGCTATGTCGGCCGCGATGTCGAATCGATCGTGCGCGATCTCGTCGAGGTCGCGATCGGGCTGGTGCGCGAGAGCCGGCGCAAGGACGTGCAGGCGAAAGCCCATGTCGCCGCCGAGGAGCGCGTGCTCGATGCGTTGGTCGGCGCGACCGCGAGCCCCGCCACCCGCGACAGCTTCCGCCGCAAGCTGCGCGCCAACGAGCTCGACGAGAAGGAAATCGAAGTCGAGATCGCATCGGGCGGCGGTTCTGCCGCGCCGATGTTCGAGCTTCCCGGCATGCCGGGCGCCTCGATCGGCGCAATCAATCTCGGCGACATGTTCGGAAAGGCCTTCGGCCAGAAGGGCAAGCCGAGGCGCGTACTGGTCAAGGACGCCTATGGCCCGCTCCTGACCGAGGAGAGCGACAAGCTGATCGACCAGGAGGCGATCGTCCAGGCCGCCATCCGCGAGGTCGAGAACAACGGCATCGTCTTCCTCGACGAGATCGACAAGATCTGCTCCCGCGAAGGCAAAAGCGGGGCCGACGTTTCGCGCGAGGGCGTGCAGCGCGACCTCCTGCCGCTGATCGAAGGCACGACAGTCGCGACCAAGCACGGTGCGGTGAAGAGCGACCACATCCTGTTCATCGCGTCGGGCGCCTTCCACGTCTCGCGGCCCTCCGACCTCTTGCCGGAACTGCAGGGCCGCCTGCCGATCCGCGTCGAGCTGCACCCGCTCGATGTCGAGGATTTCAAACGCATCCTGACCGAGACCGAAGCCAGCCTGATCAAGCAGACGGTGGCGCTGATGGCGACCGAGGAGGTCACCATCCACTTCACACCCGATGCGATCGACGCGATCGCGCGCATTGCGGTGGATGTGAATTCGACTGTCGAGAACATCGGCGCGCGCCGGCTGCAAACCGTGATCGAGCGCATTCTGGACGAGATTTCCTTCACCGCGCCCGACCGCTCCGGCGACACGGTCACGATCGACGGAGCTTATGTCGAGGCGCGCATCGGCGATCTCGCGAAGAACGCGGATCTGAGCCGGTTCATTCTCTGAGCCGCTCACTGGGCCGCGTCGCGGCGCGCATGGAGCGATAGCGACTTTCGGGCACGGACCGACGATCAATCAGGCGCCAATCGACTTCGTCGCGGTGCGGGTGTGCAGGTGAGCCACCCGCAGGTGCGGTGCCGGACGGCTGCCGCCCCTTAAACGCGCCCAAATCAGTTGAAATTTCAGATTTCAAATCTGAAATTGTTTGATACTCTCCCCTCGCGCGGCCTGGCCGATGAAGCCATGACCACGTCAAGAAATAGCTGGGACGTCGTGCCGCCTGTTCTGATGGGCTGCGCGAACGAAAACAGCGCGTTCGGCCTCGGATCGAGGCGCGACAACGGGGGAAATGCGATGAAGACGACACGCAGGCATTTCAATATGTTGGCGACGGCCAGCTTGGCGGCAACCGCCTTCGGCGGCGGGGCCTTTGCGCAAACGGGTGGCAACATGACGCTCTACGTCGCAGTGGGGCCTGAACTGACGCAATACACGGTCGGCGGCGCGACGATCGCGCCGGTCGAGGGCAGTACGGTCAGCGTCCCTGCCGCGATCCAATATGTCTGGCAGCACCCAAAGAAGCCGATCGCCTATGTGGCGTCGAGCAACCGCTTCACCTCGACCACGGACGACCTCCATCACATTACCGCCTTTGCCATCGCCCCCGGCAGCGGCAAGCTGACGATGATCGGCCAGCCCAAGCTGCTGGGCTCGCGGCCGATCAACATTTCGGTCGACCAGACGGGCGACTTCCTGCTCGTCGCCTATAACGGCCCGGCGAACATCACCGTGCATCCGATCGGAGCGGACGGCACCGTCGGCGACGCGGTCAAGCAGGACGGCAAGCTCGATACCGGGGTCTATGCCCACCAGGTGCGCATGCTGCCCTCCAACCGCACGGCGCTGCTGGTCACGCGCGGCAACGACGCCGCCGGCGGCAAGCCGGAGGATCCCGGCGCGCTGAAGCTCTTCGCCTTCAACAAGGGCAAGCTCACCAACAAGCAATCCGTGGCGCCTGGCGACGGCTACGGCTTCGGCCCGCGCCATGTCGATTTCCACCCGAACAAGCCCTGGGTCTATGTCGCTATGGAGCGCGAGAATCAGCTCCAGACCTTCGTCATCGGTCCCGGCGACCGACTGTCCCCCGTGCCCGCCTTCGTCAAGACGACGCTGGCCGAGCCCGGCAAGGTCCGTCCCGGCCAGGTCGCCGGCGCGATCCATGTCTCGCGCGATGGCCGGTTCGTCTATCTGTCGAACCGTGCCGACGGAAAGACGGATCTGAACGGCAAGAAGGTCTTCGTCGGCGGCGAGAACAGTATCGCGGTCTTCGCCATCGACCAGAAGACCGGCGAACCGAAGCTGGTTCAGACGCTCGACACGCAGAGCTATCACGTCAGGACCTTCGCGATTGATCCGACCGGCAAGACCCTCGTCGCCGCCAGCGTCGCGCCGATGGACGTCGCCTCCGGTGCCGATGTCTCGACCACGGCCGCGACGCTCTCGGCCTTCGCGATTGGAGCCGACGGCAAATTGACCTTTACCGGCAAACGCAGTGTCGATACCGCCAAGGGCGCGATGTTCTGGTGCGGCTTCCCGCCCCTGAGCTGAGGCACGGCATCGCCGGCGCCAGGCGTTGGTGAAAACGACTTGCGGCGGACATGATGACCCCCGACGACCGACCGGCGCGTGACGTTCCCTCCCAGATCGCACGCGATTCCACGATCGTCGGCGCCGCGACCGTCGCGTCCAGACTGCTCGGCTTCCTGCGCGACGTCATGATCGCGAGGTTGCTGGGGGCTGGTCCCGTCGCAGACGCCTTTCTCGCCGCGCTGCGCCTGCCCAATCTGGCACGGCGCGTGCTCGGCGAAGGCGGGTTGAACGCGCCCTTCGTGCCGCTCTATCTCGCCATCAAGGCGGAGCGCGGAGAGGAAGCGGCCAGGCGGTTCACCGGTGAGGCGACCGGACATCTCGGCTTGCTGTTGCTTGGCTTGGTCGTGCTCGGCGAAATCTTTGCGCCCTGGGTCGTGCTGGGCCTGGCCGGCGGCTTCGCGGAGGAGCCGCAGACGCTCGCGCTCGCCGCGCATTACACCAGGCTTATGCTGCCTTTCCTGCTGCTGACGACGCTGGCCGCCATGCTGGCGGCAGTGCTCAACGCGGAGAAACGCTTCACGCTGGCCGCACTCGCGCCGGCGCTGATGAACGCGCTTCTGGTCGGCTTCCTCATGATCTCGCTGGGGCGCGGCCTGGAGGCCGAGCTTGCAGCGCAATCGCAAGCCATCCTGGTCAGCCTGACCGGGCTCGCCCATCTCGGCCTGATCCTGTTTGCCCTGCGCAAGATGTTTGCCCTGCACGAGACAGGGCTTGCGCGCCCGAGCCTGCGCTGGTCGCCTGAGATGACACGGTTGGTCCGGACGGGTGGCGCGACCCTGCTGGCGGCCTCGACCGCGCAGCTCGTGCTGCTGGTGGCGACGCAAATCGCCTCCGCCGAGCCCGGCTCGGTCGCCGCGCTGTATTATGCCGACCGCGTCTTCCAGCTGCCGCTCGGCTTCGTCGGCGTGGCGATGGGCACCGTCGTCTTGTCCGAAATGGCCGATTCGGCCCAGGCGAGCGGGCCGGACGCCCGGCTCGGACAGGCGCTCGCGCTGGGCCTGGCATTGGCGCTGCCGGCGGCGCTCGCACTTTTCGTGCTGGCGGAGCCAATCGTCTCCGTGCTGTTCGAGCATGGCCGCTTCGGCGCGGAGGACCGCGCCCGCACCGCCGCCGCGCTCGCTGGCTTTGCGCTCGGCCTGCCCTTCGCCGTCGTCGCGAAAGTCTTCGGACAGGTCTATTTCGCCCGCCAGACGCCGCGCCTGCCCTTGCTGACGGGGTGTCTCGCCGTCCTTGTCGCGGCGCTGGCCGGCTATGCGCTGGCCGGAGACGGCAACGCCGCCCGGATGGCGGCCTGTGCGGCAAGCCTGGCTTTCCTGGCGCAGGCGGTGCTGCTTGGCATTGCGCTGCTGCGTGACGGAATCTGGCGCCCCAGCGTTACGAATCTGCGTCCCATCGTCGCCAGCCTC
The DNA here is from genome assembly GCF_031884435.1 of Bosea sp. 685. Lineage (NCBI taxonomy): Bacteria > Pseudomonadati > Pseudomonadota > Alphaproteobacteria > Hyphomicrobiales > Alloboseaceae > Allobosea > Allobosea sp. 685. The sequence continues at coordinate 6,276,657 of NZ_CP134779.1, forward strand.
GCGGCCAGCGCCATCATGCTGGGCGTTCTGCTGGTTCTCTCATCCCTGCTCGCCGCCAGGCTGGCGCCGACGCAATCGACGCCCTGGCGGGTCGTGGCGCTGGCGGCTCTGTGCACTGGGGGAGCCTTTTCCTATGGCGCTGCCGGCTTGCTGCTGGGCGCCTTTGGCGCCTTCCCCTTGCCGCGCTACTTGCGCAAGCGGCGGGCATGAGCCAGAAGCCCCCCTCCTTTTCCTCGTTCGTGATCACGGAGCGCCCGATGGCGACCTTTCACCAGCGCGTCTTCTCAGGCATGCAGCCGACTTCGACGCTGCATCTCGGCAATTATTTGGGCGCGCTGACCAACTGGGTCGCGATGCAGCAGACGCATGAATGCATCTATTGCGTCGTCGACATGCACGCGATCACCGCCTGGCAGGATCCCGCCGACCTGACGCGGGCGATCCGCGAGGTCACCGCGGCCTATGTCGCCGCCGGCGTCGACCCCAAGCAGAGCATCATCTTCAACCAGAGCCAGGTGCATCAGCACGCCGAGCTCGCCTGGGTGTTCAACTGTGTCGCCCGCCTCGGCTGGCTGAATCGCATGACCCAGTTCAAGGAAAAAGCTGGCAAGGACCGCGAGAACGCCTCGGTTGGGCTCTACGCCTATCCGGTGCTGATGGCGGCCGACATCCTGCTGTACAAGGCCACGCATGTGCCTGTCGGCGAGGACCAGAAGCAGCATCTCGAGCTGGCGCGCGACATCGCCCAGAAGTTCAACAACGACTTCGCCGACCAGATCGCGGCCAAGAATCTCGGCACCAGCAATCTCGGCTTCTTCCCGCAGCCCGAGCCGATGATCCAAGGCCCGGCACCGCGCGTCATGAGCCTGCGCGACGGCACCAAGAAGATGTCGAAATCCGACCCGTCCGATTATTCGCGGATCAACCTGACCGACGATGCCGAGACCATCGCCCAGAAGGTGCGCAAGGCGAAGACCGATGCGGAGGCGCTGCCGTCCGAGGAAAAGGGGCTGGAAGGCCGGCCCGAGGCCGAGAACCTCGTCGGCATCTATGCCGGGCTGGAAGGCGTCACCAAGGCGCAGGTGCTGAGCCAGTTCGGCGGCGGGCAGTTCTCCGGCTTCAAGGCGGCGCTGGTCGATCTCGCCGTCGCCAAGCTCGCGCCCATCGCCGGTGAAATGCGCCGTCTGCTCGCCGAACCCGCCCATATCGACGCGATTCTCGGCAATGGAGCGGAGCGCGCGCAAGCCATCGCCGCGCCGATCCTGGCCGACGTCAAGGACATAATCGGCTTCGTCCGGCGCTGAGTTTTCCGCTGCAAGCTCGGCGGGCTTGCGCTGACGCTGCGGCGCGGTTCACCATGCCGGCTCCTGGCGCGCGATCGGTTCGGGACGACACATCCCGAACCGTGAATCGTCCGCCTCTGTTTTGAGTGAGAGCCGGTCACACGCCTCGGATCGAAAACGATCCAAGACGCCCCAACTCTCGAAGCGGCGACAGGTCATCCCAATGGTCAAGCGACGACGGTCCTATGAAGCGGGCCATCGCCCGAAATTCCTTGCAGTGGTCGACGACAGCGCGGAATGCGCCAAGGCGGTGCGCTTCGCGGCGCGGCGCTGCGCTCGCGTCGGCGCCTCGATCGTGCTGCTCGGCGTGATCACTCCGCCCGAACACGAGACCTGGCTCGGCGTCGGCGAGGTGATGCAGGCCGAAGCCGAGGCGCAGGCGCAGGCGCTGATCGACGCGGCAGCGAACGCCGTGCGAACCCTGGCCGGGCTCGAGCCCGAAAAGGTCGTGCGCACCGGCGTGAAGGCCGACGAGCTGGTCAAGCTGATCGAGGCCGATGAGGACATCTCGCTGCTCGTGCTCGCGGCCAGCGCCGGGCGCGACGGACCGGGGCCGCTCGTCAGCGCACTCGCTGGCAAATCGGCCGCGACCTTCCCGATCCCCGTCGCGATCGTGCCGGGGCATCTGGCGGACGAGGAGATCGACGCGCTGGCGTAACGAAGAGCGCGCTTCCTGCTGGAATGATTCCAACGCCGGGCCTATATCGGGAGCAGGAACGGCGGCCTTGACCCGCCGGCGCCGGAGGTTAGCCATGTTCATCCAGACCGAAGCAACACCCAACCCCGCTACGCTGAAATTTCTGCCCGGCCGCGCCGTGATGCCGGACGGAACACTCGAACTGCGTGATTCCGAGCAAGCCGAGCGCTCACCGCTGGCCCAGCGCCTGTTCGGCGTGAACGGCGTCTCCGGCGTCTTCCTCGGCTCCGATTTTATCACAGTGACCAAATCCGACGGCGAATGGCCCCATCTCAAGCCCGCGATCCTGGGCGCGATCATGGAGCATTTCATGTCGGGCGCGCCGGTGCTCGCGAACGGCTCGGAAGCGGATGTGATCGAAGAGGGCGAGTTCTTCGCACCCGAGGACGCCAAGACGGTCGAGACGATCAAGGATCTGCTCGAGACCCGGATCCGCCCGGCGGTGGCCGGCGATGGTGGCGACATCACCTTCCGTGGTTTCAAGGACGGCACGGTCTATCTCGCCATGAAGGGCTCCTGCTCGGGCTGCCCCTCCTCGACCGCGACGCTGAAGCACGGCATCCAGAACCTGCTGCGCCACTTCCTGCCGGATGTGCGCGAGGTCGAGGCGATCTGACGGTTTCAGCTTGATCCGCACGCCATTTTGGCTTTGTTGGCAAATCAATCCGCGCCGTCATCCTGGGCGTAGCGAAGCGCCGATCCAGGATGACGGCGCCTTTCCCTCACTTTCGAAGACGGGCCTGGCAAGACACCGATGCGCATCCTCGCGATCGACACCGCGCTCGGCGCCTGTTCCGCCTGCGTGCTGGAAGCCGGCCAGGCTGAACCGCTGGCGATCGAGCAGATCGCGATGGAGCGCGGCCATGCCGAGGCGCTGATGCCGCTGGTCGAGCGCGTCATGAAGGCGGTCGAGGGCGGCTTCGCCTCGCTCGACCGCGTCGCCGTCACCGTCGGTCCGGGCAGCTATACGGGCCTGCGTGTCGGCATCAGCGCGGCCCGCGCCATCGCGCTCGCTGCCGGCATCCCGGCAATTGGCGTCACCACGCTGGCCGCGACCGCAGCCCCCTTGATCGGACGCGAATCCGGGCGAGTGATCGCAGCCGCCCTCGACGCCAAGCATGGCCAGGTCTGGTTCCAGGCGCTGAGCTCGCAAGGCAAGCCGTTGGTCTCGCTGCGTCAGGTCAACCACCGCGACGCCGCCCGCGCCATCGGGGCGGGGCCCGTCAGCCTGGTCGGCTCGGCGGCGATGGCTGTCGCCAACGAAGCCTGGGCGATCGGGCTCGACGCCCTGGTGCTCGACGAGAGCAGGGCGCCCGACGTGACCTGGGTCGCGCGGCTCGGGCTGATCGCCGATCCCGAGGATGCACCGCCGCGCCCGCTCTACCTCAAGGCGCCGGAAACGACGCCGCAGGATCGCGCCCGGCTGCCGCGGCGCTGAATCAGCACTTGGGCGCCGAATCAGGACTTGCCAGCGGTTCAGTCTGTGCCATCAAGCGCCATGGACTGGCTGCGCAGATTGCTCCACCCCGAATCAGCCCCGGCCCGTACCGGACGCCTCGACGTGCGCCATGCGCGCCATGTCGCAGCGCTGCACCACCAGGGCGGCTTCGCGCGTGGCTGGGAACCCGGTGAATGCGCCGCGCTGCTCGCCGATCCCGCTATCATCTCCGAAGGCGTCTTCGCGGGGAACGGCCCCCACCCCGCCGGCTTCGTGATCTCGCGCAAGGCGGCCGACGAGGCCGAAATCCTCAGCATCGTGGTGGGGCGCGCCCATCGCCGCGACGGGCTCGGGCGGGCGCTGCTCCACGCCCATCTCGGCCAGCTCGCCGCCAGCGGCGTCCAGCATGTCTATCTGGAGGTCGAGGACGGCAATTTGCCGGCCGAACAGCTCTACCGCCATTTCGGCTTTCGCGAGGTCGGCCGGCGCAAGAACTACTACGCCAAGAGCGACGGCAGCCGTACCGGCGCGGTGACGATGCGGCTCGATCTCGCGTGACCGGGGCCCCCCGCGCATGAACGGACTTCGCCCCGGCGCGACCCTGAGGCTCGCCGCACTGGCCGTATGCGCGCTCCTGCTCCTGCCAGCGCAGCTCGTCGCGATGCGGCTCGGACCCCGCCATGGCGCCACGATTCCCCGCCTGTTCCATCGCCTCACCTGCCGCTGCCTCGGCGTGCATCGCCGCGTCAGGGGCACACCACCGCCGCCAGGGGCCGCGGGGCTGATCGTCGCCAGCCATGTCTCCTGGCTCGACATCGCGGTGATCGGGGCTTTGCGGCCCTTGTCCTTCGTGGCCAAGAGCGAGGTCGCGGGCTGGCCGGTGATCGGCTTCCTGGCAAGGCTGCAGCGCACCGTCTTCATCGATCGGATGCGCCGCGGCGCCACCGCCGATGTGGCGGCGGAAATGGGCGCGCGGCTCGCGGCCGGCGAATCGATCGTGCTCTTCGCGGAGGGGACGACGGGCGACGGCACGCGCATCCTGCCCATGCGCTCCTCCCTGCTGGGAGCAGCGCATGAGGCGCTCGGCAAAAACGAGGGCCGCGACATCCCGGTCTATCCGCTGACCATCACCTATACCGGCTTCCACGGCCTGGCCGGCGGCCGGGCCGAGCGCACCGCGCTCGCCTGGTATGGCGACGAGGACTTGGCGCCGCATCTCAAGACCGTGCTCGATGCGGGTACGATCGATGTCGAACTCGTCTGGGGTGCGCCGATCGCGATGGGTGCCCGGACCTCGCGCAAGGAAGCGACTCGACTGGCCGAGGCCGCGATCCGCCAGGCGCGGCGGGAGGCTGTCACCGGGCGGCAGGGCGCCTGAGCGGCGTGGCTGCACGGCATCTGGCTCGGTTGTTGCTTTGCCGATCAGCGCCTCGCGGAGCATGGTCATTTCCTCGCGACGCAATCAGGAGTAAGGAGACGGTTTGGAGACCCGACCCGCCGCGATGAAGAAAGTCCACATCAAGTCCTTCGGCTGCCAGATGAACGTCTATGACGGGCAGCGCATGGCCGATATCCTGAGCGAACAAGGCTATGAGGAGACCGCGACGCCCGAAGGCGCGGACCTGATCCTGCTCAACACCTGCCATATCCGCGACCGCGCCGTGCAGAAGGTCTATACCGAGCTCGGCAAGCTGCGCGATCTGAAGGTCGCGCAGAAAGCCAACGGACAGCACACGAAGATCGTCGTGGCCGGCTGCGTCGCCCAGGCAGAAGGCGCGGAGATCCAGCGCCGGCAGCCCGCGGTCGATCTCGTCGTCGGCCCGCAGGCCTATCACCGCCTGCCCGCCCTGCTGGCGGAGGCCGCGAGCCGGCGCACCGTCGATACCGACCTGCCGATCGACGACAAGTTCGGGCATTTGCCGCCGCCCACGCCCCAGGCCATCCGCCAGCGCGGTATCTCGGCCTTCGTCACGGTGCAGGAAGGCTGCGACAAGTTCTGCGCCTTCTGCGTCGTGCCCTATACGCGCGGCGCGGAATTCTCGCGGCCGGTCGCGCAGATCATGACCGAGATCGAGCGATTGGCGGCCTCGGGCGTGCAGGACGTCACGCTGATCGGCCAGAACGTCAACGCCTATCACGGCGAAGGCCCGGGTCATGGCGAAGGTCATGGCGGCGCCGTCTGGGGCCTGGCGCGCTTGATGCAGCGCGTCGCCGAGGTGCCTGGCATCGGTCGCATCCGCTACACCACGAGCCATCCGCGCGACATGGCCGACGACCTGATCGCCGCCCATCGCGACCTGCCGCAGCTGATGCCCTTCCTGCATCTGCCGGTGCAGGCGGGCTCCGACCGGATCCTGGCGGCGATGAACCGCAAGCATACCGCCGACGAGTACCGCCGCCTGATCGAGCGTATCCGGACGGCGCGACCCGATATCGCCTTGTCCTCGGACTTCATCGTCGGCTTTCCCGGCGAGAGCGACAGCGATTTCGAGGACACGCTGCGCCTCGTCGACGAGATCGGCTTCGCCTCGAGCTATTCCTTCAAATATTCGCCGCGCCCCGGCACGCCCGCCGCCGATCTCGGCGAGCAGGTCGCGCCCGAGGTGATGAGCGAACGCCTGCTGCGCCTGCAGGAGCGCATCGAGCGCCACCGCCAGGCTTTCAACCATGCCATGGTGGGGCGCACCGTCGAGGTGCTGCTGGAACGTGTGGGCCGCCATCCCGGACAGCTTGCGGGAAAAACCCCCTACCTTCAGGCTGTGCAGATCGAGACTGAGTCGAATCAGATCGGCGACCGGGTTCAGGTGGTGATCGAGCGGGCAGGGTCCAACTCGCTGTTTGGCCGCAAGGCCGGGCCGGACGAGGTTCCGAGAAAGGAACTGGCGGCTTGAACGCGACCCGGTTCGACCCGATTTTCCTGGGGCAGGGCAACGCCTGTCATCAGACTGAGATTGTTGCGTTCGGTTATGTTGCAGGACGACGCGTTGCAAGACTCCGCATTGCAAGACGATCCGGCCTCACGCTCCTGTCCGGCCGGCCCACCCGCCAGGGAGACGACGCTATTGGCACAGGCTGACCAGGTGACCCCGAGACCGGAACGAGGCCCACGGCGCGAGACGACGCCGGCACGCGTCGAGACCCTGACGCGCGACGGACTGCCCGCCACCGAGGTCCTGCTCTCCTTCGACGACAATCGGCTGGCGAGCCTTGTCTTCGGCGACTACGACCAGAATCTCGCGCATCTGGAGCGCCGTCTCGGTGTCGTGATCAGCCCCAACGGCAACCATGTCACCATCAGGGGACCGCGCGAGACCGCCGAACAGGCCGGGCGCGTGCTGAAGACGCTCTATACGCGGGCCAAGGCCGGCGCTTCCGTCACCCTCGGCGAGGTCGATGGCGCGATCGAGGAGAGCAATGTACAGCGCTCCTTCTTCCCGGCCGCCGACGCCGGCAAGGCCTCTTTTGACGCGATCGTGACGCGCAAGCGCGGCCCGGTGCGCGCCCGCAACGCGGCGCAGGACGCCTATCTGCGCCAACTCAAGCGCCATGAACTCGTGCTTGCCGAAGGCCCGGCCGGCACCGGCAAGACCTGGCTCGCCGTCGGCCATGCCGTCTCGCTGATCGAGCAGGGCGTGGTCGAGCGCATGGTGCTGTCGCGCCCGGCTGTCGAGGCCGGCGAGCGGCTCGGCTTCCTGCCCGGCGACATGCGCGAGAAGGTCGACCCTTACCTGCGGCCGATCTACGACGCGCTGAACGACTTCATGGAGGCCCGCCATGTCGAGCGCGCCCTGCAGACCGGCATGATCGAGATCGCGCCGCTCGCCTTCATGCGCGGACGCACGCTGACCAACGCCGTCGTGCTGCTCGATGAGGCCCAGAACGCGACCTCGGTCCAGATGAAGATGTTCCTGACCCGCCTCGGCGAGGGCTCGCGCATGATCATCACCGGCGACCCGACCCAGATCGACCTGCCGCCGGGCCAGCGCTCGGGCCTGATCGAGGCCGTCAAGCTGCTCTCAGGCGTCGAGGGCGTCGGCTACGCCAAGTTCGAGGAGGGCGACGTCGTCCGTCACGATCTCGTGCGCCGCATCGTCATGGCCTATGAGGGCGCGGCCCGGCGCGAGCGCGAGGAACGTGAGGAGCGGCTGCGCGCACCCGAGCCCCAGCCCCCGATCGAAGACGATACCGAGGGCCTGAAGCGCACCTTGTCGCGGGAGCGGCCGCGATGAACGACCGACCTCGCATGCGGCGCTCGGCGCCGCGTGCTGACAGGCCCGCGCCGGAGTTGACCCTGGCGCTGAGGATCCAGGCGAAACGCTGGCGCGAGCTTGCCGATCTGCGCCAGCGCGTGGCGGATGCGACGCAGGCCGCGCTCACTGTTGCGCCTGTCACGCCGCTCGAAGGCGCCGAGCTCAGCCTGCTGATGACCGATGACAAGCGCATCCGCGTGGTCAACCGCGACTGGCGCGGCTTCGACAAGCCGACCAACGTCCTCTCATTTCCAGCCGCGCCACCCGAGCGGATCGCCAGCAGCCCGGTTCTCGGCGACATCGTCCTGGCCTATGAGACGATTGCCCGCGAGGCGCAGGACGAGGGCAAGGATTTCGGCGACCATGTCAGCCATCTTGTGATACACGGCCTGCTGCACCTGCTCGGCGAGGATCACGAAACACCAGCGCAGGCCGAACGGATGGAAGCGCTCGAGATCGCAGCACTCGCCCGGCTCGGCATCGCCGACCCCTATGCGGACTCAGAGCCGCTCGCCCCAACCCCGGTTCTCTCCACAGCATCATGAGCGACGACAGTCGATCTACCCAGACAGACGCCACCGGTCGTGGCCTCTCCCATTGGCTCGGCCAGTTCCTCGAACGGCTCGGCATGCGCAGCGGCGCGACGATCCGCGAGGATATCACCGAAGCACTGGCGCAGGACCGCGACAGCGGCCAGTCGGCCGATCTGAGCGCGCAGGAGCGCGTGATGCTCTCCAATGTGCTCAGCCTGCGCGAGCGCCGCGTCGGCGACGTGATGGTGCCGCGCGCCGATATCATCGCCGTTCCAGCCGATGCGACGCTGGACGAATTGCTGGCGCTGTTTCGGACGGCGGGCCATTCGCGACTGCCGGTCTTCGACGATTCGCTCGATGACCCGCGCGGCATGGTCCATATCCGCGACTTCCTGGAATTCATCGCCGAACAGGGCAAGGCCGAGCCAAGCCCTGGCCTGTCGGAGCCGGCGCTGCACAATCTCGCCGCTGTCGACCTCTCGACCACGCTGGCGAGTGCGAAGATCCTGCGCCCCGTGCTCTATGTCCCGCCCTCGATGCCTGCGGTCGACCTGCTCGTGAAGATGCAGGCGACACGGACGCATATCGCTCTCGTGATCGACGAGTATGGTGGGACGGACGGGCTGGTCTCGATGGAGGATCTCGTCGAGATCGTCGTCGGCGACATCGAGGACGAGCACGATCTCGACGAGGCTCCCGCGATCACAGCCACGGGCGAGGACCGCTTCACCGCCGATGCGCGCGCGACATTGCACGAACTCAAGGATGCGACCGGCATCGATCTCTCGGACACGGAAGTTGCCGAGGAGATCGACACGCTGGGCGGGCTGATCGTGACGCTGGCCGGCCGCGTACCGGCGCAGGGCGAGACGATCGAGGGGCCCGAAGGCCTGTCCTTCGAGATCATCGAGGCCGATCCGCGCCGAATCAAGCGACTCAGCATTCTCCGACGCAGCACGGCGGCCCCCGATACGGCGCCGCAGGCGGAAGCCGGCTGATGCGGCTCTCCGCGCTGGCCGACGGGATCATCCTCTCCTGGGGATGGCGCAAGCGCCTGATCGCGCTCGCGGCGGGCGCCAGCGGCGCGCTCGCCCTGCCGCCGCTCGATCTCTGGCCGCTGATCGTCGTGCCCATGACCGTCGCCGTCTGGCTGATCGACGGAGCGGTCGGTGCCACAGCGTCGAGCCGCTTCAGGGCGGCCTTCGCGGCGGGCTGGTGGTGGGGCTTCGGCTTCTTCCTGGCCGGTCTCTGGTGGCTGGGCGCGGCCTTCCTGGTCGAGGCCGACAAATTCGCCTGGGCGATGCCGCTGGGCGTCGTCGCGCTGCCGGCCTTTCTGGCCCTGTTCCCGGCGCTGGCCTTCGGCTGCGCCCGGTTGCTCTGGCCGGCGGGAGCGGGGCGCATCCTCATGCTCGCCGTGGCGCTGACCATCAGCGAATGGCTGCGCGGCCATGTCCTGACCGGCTTTCCCTGGAACGTCTACGGTATGATGCTGGCCGGCCAGGGCTTCATCGCGCAATTCGCCGCGCTCGGCGGGCTCTATGGATTGACGCTGCTGGCGGTCGCGATCGGCGCGGCGCCCGCGACGCTCGGCACGGCCGAGGCCGGCGCGAGGCGCTGGCGCGCGCCGATCCTCGCCATCTTGACACTCGCGGCTCTCATCGGCTTCGGCGCCTGGCACATCCCGAATGCGGCGGCGCCCCTGGTCGCCGGCGTGAAGCTGCGATTGATGCAGCCGAACCTGGCGCAGGACGCCAAGTTCAGTGCCCGTAACGGCGAGGCGATCCTGAACGAATATCTCACGCTGAGCGACCGGGCGACGAGCCCCTCGACGCTCGGCGTACAGGACGTCACGCATCTGATCTGGCCGGAATCGGCTTTTCCCTTCCTGCTCGGCCGCTCGCCCCAGGCGCTCGCGCGCATTGCCGCGGCCTTGCCGCCGAACACGACCCTGATCACCGGTGCGGCGCGGGCCGGCGAGGCGCTGCCCGGCGAAAGCCGGCCGCCGATCTTCAATTCGGTGCAGGTCGTGGACGACGAGGGCGTGATCGTCTCGAGCTACGACAAGGTCCATCTCGTGCCCTTCGGCGAGTATCTGCCGCCGATCCTGGAACGGTTGATCCGCGGCGTCGGGCTGTCGGAATTCGTCTCGATTCCGGGCGGCTTCGCGGCAGGCAAGCGGCACATCCCGCTCTCGATCCGCGGCCTGCCCGCAGTCGCGCCGCTGCTCTGCTACGAGGCGATCTTCCCCGGCGAGGTCATGCCGTCGCAGGGCCCGCGCCCCGGCCTGATGCTCAACCTGACCAATGACGGCTGGTTCGGCCAGACCAGCGGACCTTACCAGCACCTGGCCCAGGCAAGGATGCGCGCCATCGAGGAAGGATTGCCGCTGGTCCGCGTCGCCAATACCGGAATCTCGGCGGTGATCGATGGTTATGGCCGCATCACAGCCAGCTTGCCCCTAGGCACACAGGGTGTTCTCGATGCAAACTTGCCGCAAACGGCTCCCGTTACGCTCTATGCGCAATTCGGAGATGCCGCTTTAGTGGGCCTCATTGCACTGTTCTTGCTGCTTGCGCGGGTTCGACCGGGCTGATCATCCCATCTGGAACTTTTTCCCGCGAAAGGGATGGCCGTTCCCGCTGGAAGCATATAAATTGCTAAAATAAATTCATGCCTGCCGGATGATAGATTTCCAAGAAAACTGACCCGAGGGTGGTCGATTCATGATAAAAAAAGTGCCCAACCCGATCGACCGCCATGTCGGAAGCCGTGTCCGGATGCGCCGAATGCTCGCTGGAGTCAGCCAGGAGAGGCTCGGCGAGGGTCTCGGACTGACCTTCCAGCAGGTCCAGAAATACGAAAAAGGCTCAAACCGCATCAGCGCCAGCCGCTTGCAGCAGATCGCCAAGATGCTGGACGTGCCGGTCTCCTTCTTCTTCGACGGAGCCCCGACCGGCGACATGCCGGCGGGCGGCTTCTCCGACGCCGCCTCGACGGCCTATGTCTCCGACTTCATGGCGACCAGCGAGGGCGTGCAGCTGACCAAGGCCTTCGTACGCATCAAGAGCGGGCGGGTGCGGCGGCGCATCGTCGATCTCGTCGAGGCACTGGCGGAAGAAGACAGCGGAATCGCGTGATCTCGCTCTCTTTTTGTTCGTCCTGACGAACAAGGCTCCCGAAAAACGGATTTCCGGCTTGACGGCGAACGCGCCCGCTGCAAAGAGGGTGCCCGTTTTCGTCGGCCGATCGTGTCGTCACGCCGGTCACTCGCCAGCCCCCATCCGAAGGGTTATCTGACCGTGTCACGCCAGAACTACCTGTTCACCAGCGAATCCGTCGGTGAAGGCCACCCCGACAAGATCTGCGACCGGATTTCCGACGAGGTCGTCGACCTGTTCTTCAAGGAAGCGGCGAAAGCCGGCATGGACTCGGCCCAGGTGCGCGTCGCCTGCGAGACCCTGGCGACCACCAACCGCGTCGTCATCGCCGGCGAGGTCCGCACCTCGCTCGACGAGAAGGCGATGAAGAGCAAGGTCAAGTCGGCCGCGCGCAAGGCGATCAAGGCGATCGGCTACGAGCAGGACGGCTTCCACTGGAAGAAGTGCAAGATCGACGTGCTGCTGCACGCCCAGTCGGCCGACATCGCTCAGGGCGTTGACGCCAGCGGCAACAAGGATGAAGGCGCGGGCGACCAGGGCATCATGTTCGGCTATGCCTGCCGCGAGACGCCCGAGCTGATGCCTGCGCCGATCTACTACGCCCACAAGATCCTCGAGGTGCTGGCCAAGGCCCGCCACGCCAAGGAAGGCTCCGCCGCCAAGCTCGGTCCCGACGCCAAGAGCCAGGTCACGGTCAAGTACGAGAACGGCAAGCCGGTCGGCGTCACCCAGATCGTGCTCTCGACCCAGCATATCGACGAGAGCCTGACCTCGGCCGACGTCCGCAAGATCGTCGAGCCCTATATCCGCGAGACGCTGCCCGAAGGCTGGATCACCAAGGAGACCGTCTGGCACGTCAACCCGACCGGCAAGTTCGTCATCGGCGGCCCCGACGGCGACGCCGGCCTGACCGGCCGCAAGATCATCGTCGACACCTATGGCGGTGCTGCCCCCCATGGCGGCGGCGCCTTCTCGGGCAAGGACCCGACCAAGGTCGACCGTTCGGCGGCCTATGCCGCGCGCTATCTGGCCAAGAACGTCGTCGCCGCCAAGCTCGCAGATCGCTGCACGATCCAGCTCTCCTACGCCATCGGCGTCGCCAAGCCGCTCTCGATCTATGTCGACCTGCACGGCACCGGCAAGGTCGACGAGGCGAAGCTTGAGGCTGTTCTGGGCGAGGTCATGGACCTGACCCCGCGCGGCATCCGCACGCATCTTGCGTTGAACAAGCCGATCTATGCCAAGTCCGCCGCTTACGGCCATTTCGGCCGCAAGGCCGGCCGCGACGGCAGCTTCTCCTGGGAGAAGACCGATCTGGTCGATGCGCTGAAGAAGGCCGTCGCCTGAGCGGATAGCTTCCGACCACATGCGAAAGGCCGGGGCTCAAATCCCGGCCTTTTTCTTTGCCCAAAATCAGCTAGAGCAGACCGACAGGCCGTGGAAACACGCCGTCATCCTGGCCGAAGCCCTCGGGTCCGATCTTCGATCGCCCAAGGATAAACTCCGCGGAGCCCGGGATCCATCATAGCGCGCCGTCCATGCGCTGTGATGGATCCCGGATCTGCGCGGCTCGCTGCTTGTTCGGGATGACGGCGTGTTTCCTTTAAAAAATAGTTCAATACCAAAGACATGATGATGACCGACGATTTCGATCCTGACCGCGCCTTCTTCGGCCGTCGCAAGGGCAAGGCCCTGCGCGAAGGCCAGAACGCGATGATCGAGGGCGTGCTGCCGCGCCTGCGCCTGCCCGATGGCGAGATCACCGATCTGGCAGCGCTGTTCCCGCAACCGGTGACAGCGGTTCGGCTCGAGATCGGCTTCGGCGGCGGCGAGCATCTGCTGTCGCGCATGCGCGAGAGCCCGCAGATCGGCTTCATCGGCGTCGAGCCCTTCATCAACGGGATGGCGAAGTTCCTCGCCGTCATCGAGCGGGAAGGGCTGACAAATATCCGGCTCTGGGACGGCGACGCTGCGCTAATGCTGCCGCGCCTGCCGGAAGGCTCGCTCGATGCAATCGACCTGCTCTATCCCGATCCCTGGCCGAAGCGCCGCCAGCGCAAGCGGCGTTTCGTCTCCGAACGCACCCTTGGCCTGTTCGCCCGTTGTCTGCGCCCGGGCGGGCGCTTCCGCTTCGCCAGCGACATCGATGATTATGTCGGCTGGACGCTGGCGCGGCTCGCCCGCTCGCCCGATTTCGACTGGACGGATGAGCGCGCCGATGATTGGCGCAAGCCTTATCCCGGTTGGATCCGCACGCGCTACGAGGCGAAGGCCGTCGCGGCGGGCCGCGTGCCGAGCTACCTCACGGCTGTGCGTCACGCATCCTGAGGAAGCCGAGCACGCGCTGGGCGGTCGTCGTGTTCAAGGTGCGGAAGCTCTGACGGGCGCGCTCGATCGCGACCTCTGATTTGCCGAGATCCTTGCGCAGGCCGATCAGCGCGCGCGTGGTCTCCCAGGACCAGCCGAGAGCCCGGCCGACCAGGAGCACGGCGTCACGGTCCGTACCCAGGATGATCTGCTCGGTCGCTGGCAGGCCAAGCTGCGCCAGCGCCGCGACCGCGCACATCGCATGCTCCAAACTGCCCGCAGCAGCGAATTCGACCAGCTTGGCCTCGTCGAGCTGACCGGCTTCGTGGAGCCGGTTGATCTCGATCAGGGCCGCGTTGATCTTGCCGTACCCGTCATGTGTCTGCGCCTCGGCGACGATCGCCTGGGCGCCACGCTCGACGGCCATGTCGACCGCGCCGGCAAGCGAGGGCTCCAGCGTCGCCGTGAGGCGACGCCGCGCCGAATTCTTGGCGGCCACCAAGAGCTGACCAAGCAATTCGGCCGGAATGTCGCGACGCGAGCCCAAAGTCGCCTGGAGCGCATCGTCCTGGACGGCCCGCATCACCAGCACGCCCATGCCATGGCGCGAGAAGCGCGCGGTCTGGTTTGCCGCCACCGCATGGGTGACGACGCGGCCACCGCGCAGGATCAGGAAATCCGTGACCGGCTCGCCGAGATCGGGTCGCTCGGTGATGGCGAGCATGTGATCGCGGCCCTTGGCCGCCGAGACAGCGACCAGATCCTGGTCGGTGAGACGTTTTGAGGCGATCAGCACCGGCCGGGCGACGGCGATCTCGTCGAGCGCGAGCTGGCGCACGACGCCGCTCGGCGCATTGGGAATGGGAGCGAGCCGCTCCGACAATTCGATCCGGGCCCGGACCTCGATGGCGCGCGAAAGCCGGCCGATCACCACGTCGAAAATGCTGACCTGATCCTCTTCCATACCAGCGGCGGTGCTGAGGAAGAGGTCGGTCAGGCGGGCCAGAATCTGAGTGCGGTCGTCATTCGACCCACGCGTCATCGTCGCTTCAAGATCGCGCAACAGCGCACTCACCGAACTCATGCAGCATCCTCACGCAACGTCTGCGGCCGCACTATCGGGAAGAAGAATGACCAGCCGGTTAGCGCGAACGGAGAAAGCATGGCTCCCCGGATCGATCGATCCAGACCCGCAATCGATCCAGACCTTGCATGCGTTGGCGAGCCGGACTAAATAGCGTCTAACAGCTCTGGTTTCGGTATCAGCCGATGATCAAGAGCGGGCCTGCCGGCCCGCTCTTTTTTATTGGCCGAAGCCCTGCCGGAGCCAGAGCATGATGCCGCACCGAAGACCCGCATTGGCGATAGAGCGGAAACCGGTTTTCAGGCGACGTCATGGTCCAGTGAGTTGGTTTGGAGCCGGATGACATTCAGCTCCATGCAGGCGGCCAAGGTATGAACGAGACCACAGCAAACACCGAGCAGGAGGCACGCCTCGTCGTCGAAAGCGGCGTGGCGGCGCGCGTGGCGGCCATTGTCGAACCGGCGATCGTCGATCTCGGCTACAGGCTGGTGCGCGTGCGCGTCACCGGCCAGAACGGCTGTACGGTCCAGATCATGGCCGAAAAGCCCGACGGCACCATGAATGTCGAGGGCTGCGAGGCCGTCAGCCAGGCCGTCTCGCCGGCGCTCGATGTCGATGATCCCGTGCAGGTCGCCTATCATCTCGAGGTGTCTTCGCCGGGCATCGACCGACCGCTGGTGCGAGCGAGCGACTTCGAGCGCTGGGCCGGCCATCTCGCCAAGATCGATACC
The DNA here is from genome assembly GCF_031884435.1 of Bosea sp. 685. NCBI lineage: Bacteria > Pseudomonadati > Pseudomonadota > Alphaproteobacteria > Hyphomicrobiales > Alloboseaceae > Allobosea > Allobosea sp. 685. The sequence goes on from NZ_CP134779.1 coordinate 6,292,198, forward strand.
GAAGCTGTCGTCGCCGGCCGCAAGCGCTTCCGCGGCATCTTGCGCGGCGTCGATGGCGGCAATGCCCTGCTCGCTCGCGACGATGCGAAATCGGAAGAGGAGCGCGACGTCGCCATTCCGATGTCGCTGATCGCCGAGGCCCGCCTCGTGCTGACCGACGCGCTCGTGACGGAATCGCTGCGCCGCGGCAAATCGGGCCTGCCGCCCGAGATGCCCCCGGCCGAAGAGATCGCCAGCCCGAAGAAGGGCATGGGAAAATCGCTGGGTCCGCGCCCGGGCAAAAAGCCCGGACAGGCTCCGCAGGACACAACGGAAGAGGAGTGAGCGCCATGGTCGTCAGCGCCAACAGGCTCGAACTGCTGCAGATCGCCGACGCGGTCGCCCGCGAGAAATCGATCGACCGGCAGATCGTCGTGGATGCGATGCAGGACGCGATCGCCAAGGCCGCGCGCTCGCGCTACGGCGCCGAGACCGACGTTCATGCCGAGATCAACACCAAGACCGGTGAGCTCCGGCTGGCCCGCCATCTCCAGGTCGTCGACCTCGTCGAGAATGGTGCGACCGAAATCACCGTCGACGAGGCCAAGCGCCATAATCCGGCGGCCCAGGTCGGCGACGTCATCGCCGATCCGCTGCCGCCCTTCGATTTCGGCCGCATCGCTGCGCAGTCGGCCAAGCAGGTCATCGTGCAGAAGGTGCGCGAGGCCGAGCGCGACCGTCAGTACGACGAATATAAGGATCGCATCGGCGAGATCGTCAACGGCGCGGTCAAGCGCGTCGAATACGGCAATGTCTTCGTCGATCTCGGCCGTGGCGAGGCGATCATCCGCCGCGACGAGATGATCCCGCGCGAGACCTTCAAGGTCGGCGACCGTGCCCGCGCCTATGTCTACGACGTGCGCCGCGAGCCGCGTGGCCCGCAGATCTTCCTGTCGCGCACCCATCCGCAGTTCATGGCCAAGCTCTTCGGCCAGGAAGTGCCGGAGATCTATGACGGCATCGTCGAGGTGAAGGCGGTCGCTCGCGACCCCGGTTCCCGCGCCAAGATCGCCGTGATCAGCCGCGATTCCTCGATCGACCCGGTCGGCGCCTGCGTGGGCATGCGCGGCTCGCGCGTCCAGGCCGTCGTCGGCGAGCTCCAGGGCGAGAAGATCGACATCATCCCGTGGTCGCCCGATATCGCGACCTTCGTCGTTAACGCCCTGCAGCCGGCGGAAGTCGCCAAGGTCGTGCTCGACGAGGAGGCCGACAAGATCGAGGTCGTGGTGCCCGACGAGCAGCTCTCGCTCGCCATCGGCCGTCGCGGCCAGAACGTCCGCCTCGCCTCGCAGCTCACCGGCTGGGACATCGACATCCTGACCGAGGCCGAGGAGTCGGAGCGCCGCCAGAAGGAGTTCCTGCAGCGCACCGAAATCTTCATGAACGCGCTGAACGTCGATGAGACGGTCGGCCAGCTCCTGGCTTCGGAAGGCTTCCGCACGGTCGAGGAGGTCGCCTATGTCGAGCCCTCCGAGCTCGCCGCGATCGAAGGCTTCGACGAGGACACCGCCGCCGAGATCCAGGCGCGCGCGCAAGAGTATCTCGCCACGATCGAAGCCGAGTTCGACGAGAAGCGCCTTGCGCTCGGTGTCGCGGACGACTTGCGCGAGGTCGAGGGCATCACCACCTCCATGATGGTTGCGCTCGGCGAGAACGACGTGAAGAACGTCGAGGACCTCGCCGGCTGCGCCACTGATGATCTGGTTGGCTGGACCGAGCGCAAGGATGGCGAAAGCACCCGCCATGCCGGCTATCTCGACGGCTATGATCTGTCCCGCCAGGATGCCGAAGCCATGATCATGGCGGCGCGCGTCAAGGCCGGCTGGATCGAGGCCCCTGCCGAAGAGACCGAGGCGGACGCCGCCGAAGAATCGGCCGAGGCCTGAGCGGATCACGCGGATGCAACGGGCTGTCTCGATGAGCGAGACGCGGAAAGACGGCCCGGAGCGCAGCTGCGTCGTGAGCCGGGCGGTGAAATCGCCCGACGACCTGATCCGCTTCGTGGTCGGGCCCGACGGCGTCCTGACGCCAGACCTCCGGCGCAAGCTGCCGGGGCGAGGCGTCTGGACGAGCCTGAGCGCCAAGACCGTCGCCGAAGCGGTTAAGCGCAAGGCCTTCGAGCGATCGCTCAAGGCGAAGATCACCGTGCCGGCCGATCTGGTCGCGATGATCGATAGCCTGATGCTGCGCGATGCGCTGCAGGCCCTGGCGATGGCCAACAAGGCCGGGCTGGTCTCGAGCGGCTTCGCCAAGGTCGAGGCCGTGATCGGATCGGGCCGCTGCGCAGCGGTGATCGAAGCCAGCGACGGCGCCGAGGATGGCCGCCGCAAGATCGGACAAGCCTTGAAGCGGGCCGAAATTGCCCGTGAGAGCGCGGGTCTGAAGGTACGAAAGACACCCGTCGTCGCAATTTTTGCGGCAACGGATTTGGAATTGGCGTTGGGGCGGGCACATGTGATACATGCGGCGCTTGCTCCGGGTCCGGCGGCCGAGGGTTTCCTCTTCCGCTGGCGTCGGCTCGTCCGCTACAGGACGGACGATGTCGGTGCGACGGAGCCTGACCACCCGGCGCACTCCGACCCCGTAGACGAACAAACGACCGAACCGGCAGGACCGAACGCGGAATGAGCGATACCAAGACCCCGGGCGATAAGACCTTGACGGTCAGCCCCCCGAAGACCCTGACGTTGAAGCGTCCTGTCGAACAGAGCACTGTCCGGCAGAGCTTTTCGCATGGGCGCTCGAAGCAGGTCGTCGTCGAGGTCAAGCGACGCACAGCCGGTCCCGAGATCAAGGAAGCGCCGATCGCGCGCGCTCCTCAGCCTCAGGTCCAGCAGGCTACGCCGCGCACCGTTCCTCCGGCGCCTACACCCATCACGCGACCGGCCGGCAGCATGCTGCTGCGCACGCTCTCGGAAGACGAGAAGGACGCCCGCCAGCGCGCGCTCTCCGACTCGCGCGACCGTGAAGCGGAAGCCCGCCGCATCGCCGAGGACGAAGCGCGCCAGCGCGCCGCCGTGATCGAACGCGAACGCCAGGAGCGCGAAGCCGCCCTTGCCCGTCAGCGTGAGGAAGAAGAGCGTCGCCGCCAGGAAGACGATCACAAGCGCCGCGCCGAAAGCGCTGCTCGCCAGCGCATGCATGACGAGCAGCAGGCTCCGCGTCCGGCAGCCCCCCAGCCGCCACGTGACACCGCGCCCGCTCCGCAAGGCGACAGCCCGGCGGCTGCGCCGGTAGCCCCGGCGCCTGCTTACGCCCAGACGCCCCGTCCGGCTCCTTCCGGCCCGCGTCCCGATTTCGCCCCGCGTACGCCGATGCGCGATATCGGTGCTCGCCCGCCCCGTCTGGACTCGCGCCCGCCGCGCCTCGACACCCCGCGCCCACCGCGCCCGGTCGATACGACTGCCCCGGCCGAGCCAGCCATCACCCGGCCCACGCGCCAGGCTCCCTCCACGGCTGCGCCGCGCAGCCGTCCCGATGATAGCGAGGCGCGTCCCGCGTTCCGTCGTCCCGGCGGCTTTGCCGGCGGTCCGCCGCGTGGCGCACCCGTGCCCGCGCCAAAAACTCCCAAGGTAGGCGAGAAGCCGCGTGGCCGCCTGACGCTGTCGACCGCGACCGGCGGCGACGACGAGCGCACGCGCTCGGTCGCGGCCTTCCGCCGGCGCGTCCAGCGCATGACCGGGCACCGCGCCTCGGACGTCGCCAAGGAGCGCGTGATGCGCGAGGTGATCGTTCCCGAGACGATCACCATCCAGGAACTCGCCAACCGCATGACCGAGCGCGGCGTCGACGTCATCCGCCTGCTGATGAAGCAGGGCGCGATGCACAAGATCACCGATGTGATCGACGCCGACACGGCCCAGCTCGTCGCCGAGGAAATGGGTCACACCGTCAAGCGCGTCGCCGATTCCGACGTCGAAGGCGGCCTGTTCGACATCGCCGATCCGGAAGACACCCTTCTCCCGCGTCCGGCCGTCGTCACCATCATGGGCCATGTCGACCACGGCAAGACCTCGCTGCTCGACGCGATCCGCCAGACCCATGTCGTTACCGGCGAGGCCGGCGGCATTACCCAGCATATCGGCGCCTATCAGGTGAAGACGCCGTCGGGCGCACAGGTCACCTTCATCGACACGCCCGGTCACGCCGCCTTCACCGCGATGCGCGCCCGCGGCGCCAAGGTCACCGACGTCGTCGTGCTCGTGGTCGCGGCCGATGACGGCGTCATGCCGCAGACGGTCGAGGCCATCAACCACGCCAAGGCGGCCGGCGTGCCGCTGATCGTGGCGATCAACAAGATCGACAAGGCCGACGCGAGCCCCGAGCGGGTCCGCTCGGAGCTGCTGCAATACGAGATCCAGGTCGAGACGCTGGGCGGCGAGACGCTGGAGATCGAGGTCTCGGCCAAGACCGGCAAGAACCTCGACAAGCTGCTGGAAGCCATCGCGCTGCAGGCCGAACTGCTCGACCTGAAGGCCAATCCCGATCGGCCGGCCGAAGGCACCGTGATCGAGGCGAAGCTCGACCGCGGCCGTGGCCCGGTCGCGACCGTGCTTGTCCAGCGCGGCACGCTGCGCACCGGCGACATCGTCGTGGCGGGTTCGGAATGGGGCCGCGTGCGCGCCCTGATCGGCGACACCGGGGCTCATATCAAGGAAGCCCCCCCTCGCTTCCCGTCGAGGTGCTCGGCTTCAACGGCACGCCCGAGGCCGGCGACCGCGTTGCGGTCGTCGAATCCGAGGCCCGCGCCCGCGAGATCACCGATTACCGTGAGCGCCAGAAGCGCGACCGCATCGCCGCACGCGGCGGCGGCTCGGCGGCGGGCCGTTCGCTCGCCGACATGATGCGCGACCTCAAGGAAGGCGCTGGCCGCAAGGAATTCCCGCTCGTCGTCAAGGGCGACGTGCAGGGCTCGGTCGAGGCCATCGTCGGCACGCTCGAGAAGGTCGGCAACGACGAGGTGCGCGCCCGCGTGCTGCAGTCGGGCGTCGGCGGCATCACCGAATCCGACATCACGCTGGCCCAGGCTTCGGGCGCTGCCGTGATCGGCTTCAACGTGCGCGCCCATAAGGAAGCGCGCGAGGCTGCCGAACGGGCCGGCGTCGAGATTCGCTACTACAACATCATCTACAACCTCGTGGATGACGTTAAGGCGGCGATGTCGGGCCTGCTCGCTCCGACGCTCCGCGAAACCATGCTCGGCAATGCCCAGATCCTGGAGATCTTCGCGGTCTCGAAGGTCGGCAAGATCGCCGGTTGCCGCGTCACCGACGGCACGATCGAGCGCGGCGCCAATGTCCGCCTGATCCGCGACAATGTCGTGGTTCACGAGGGCAAGCTCGCCCAGCTCAAGCGCTTCAAGGACGACGCGAAGGAAGTCGTGGCCGGCCAGGAGTGCGGCATGTCCTTCGAGAACTACCAGGACATGCGCGCGGGCGACGTCATCGAGTGCTACCGCGTCGAAGAGATCAAGCGGACGCTGTAAAGCAGCCGCTTCCCCAAGGAAGCGCGTCATGGTCGGGCTTGTCCCGGCCATCTCGTGACGAAAAGAGCGCCATCCAGCGCCTCATCCTTCAAGAGATGGCCGGGTCAAGCCCGGCCATGACGTTTAATCCGGTCCGATCCCGGAGAACGAGAACCATGGCAAGACCAGCAAAACCCTCCGGCCCCTCGCAGCGGCAGTTGCGCATCGGCGAATTGATCCGCCATGCCATCGCCGAATTGCTCGCGCGCGGCGACATCCACGACGATGTCCTCGCCAAGCACGTCATCACCGTGCCCGAGGTGCGCCTTTCATCCGATCTGAAGCTGGCAACCTGCTACATCATGCCGCTCGGCGGCGGCGACGTGAAGCCGGTGCTAAAGGCGCTGACCGACCATAAGCGCTATATCCGCGGCGAGATCGCCCATCGCGTGAACCTGAAATACGCGCCCGATGTCCGCTTCCTGCAGGATGAGAGCTTCGCCGAGGCCGAGCGCGTCGATGCGCTGCTTTATTCCGACAAGGTGCGCCAGGACATCCTGAAGCAACCGCTGCGGATTCAGCAGGACAACCCAAACCGGGATGAGGGAGGGCAGGACGATGAGTGAGGTCGCCGCTGCCGAAGACGCCGCCCTGCCAGCGCAGGATGAAGCTCGCAGCTTTGCGCCGCGCCCGAAGAAGCGCGACGTGCATGGCTGGGTCGTGCTCGACAAGCCCGTCGGCATGACCTCGACCCATGCCGTCGCTGTCGTCAAGCGCGCCTTTTCCGCCAAGAAAGCCGGTCATGCCGGCACGCTCGATCCGCTCGCCTCGGGCCTGCTGCCGATCGCTCTGGGCGAGGCGACCAAGACCGTCCCCTTCGTCATGGACGGGCGCAAGGCCTATCAGTTCACTGTCGCCTGGGGCTCGCAGACCAACACCGACGACACCGAGGGCAAGGTCATCGCGACCTCGGAGGCGCGGCCCGACGTGGCTGCCATCACAGCGCTACTGCCGCGCTTCACGGGCACGATCAGCCAGGTGCCGCCGCAATTCTCGGCGATCAAGATCGCCGGCGAACGCGCCTATGATCTCGCCCGCGAGGGCGAGGAGGTCGTTCTGGAGGCGCGCCCCGTCGAGATCGACGCCCTTCGCATCGTTTCGCATTCGGCCGAGACCACGACCTTCGAGGCGGAATGCGGCAAGGGCACCTATGTCCGGGCGATCGCGCGCGATCTTGGCCTGGCGCTCGGCTGCCTGGGGCATGTCGCCCATCTCCGGCGCACCCGCGTCGGCCCTTTCAGCGTCGCGGATGCTGCCAGCGTCGAGAGCCTGCGCGAGAGCCAGGAGGCGGCGACCGCCGCGCTCCTGCCGGTGAAGACCGCGCTGGCGCTGATCCCTGAGATCGTGGTCCATCGCGACGCGGCGCTGCGCCTGAAGCGCGGCCAGAGCGTGTTGCTGCGCGGGCGTGACGCGCCGGTCGAAGCGCAGGCCGTCTATGCGACATCGGGTGGCGTGCTGATCGCGACCGGCTCGATCGATAACGGCGAACTGGTACCCCACCGCGTCTTCAATCTGTAGTTTCCAGTCATTTTCTGACAACATTGCATGTCTGGCGGCGTTGCATTTCTGGCGGCGCTGATGGTCTCGGACTGGTCTTATTGCGCCCCGCCCTGAATCGCGATTGCATCGGCCCGGCGGCCAAAATAGATTGAAGCGGGCAGACCTGTTAGAGACCATAAAGCTGGCGCTACGCGACCAGATGCGGCCCGACGTCAGGGGATGAAAACGATGATCGCGATCACTCGCCGCCTCAGCATCGCCGCCGCGGCCGCTGTCGCACTTGTCGGCGGATTCTCCGGCATCGCCTCCGCACAGACGGAGCTAACCTTCTGGACCTGGCGTCAGGAGGATCGCGCGGCGTATCAAATGTTCTTCCAGGCGTTTGAGAAGGCCAATCCCGGCATCAAGGTCAGATTCGAGGGCTTCGAGCCCGCCAACTACCAGACCATCCTGTCGACGGCGCTGGCGGGAGGGCGCGGGCCCGATGTGATGCAGGTGCGGGCCTATGGCAATCTCGAGAGCATCGCCAAGCCCGGTTATCTCATGGCGCTCGACAAGGCCAACGCGCCCGAAACCGCCAATTTCCCCGATTCGGCACTAGCGGCCGAGAGCCTGCGCGCCGACGGCAAGGTCTATGCGCTGCCCTTCGCCTCGCAGACCATGCTGGTGGTCTACAACACCGAACTCTTCACCAAGCATGGCGTCACCCCTCCCGGAAGCTGGGACGAACTCGTCGCCCTGTGCAAGGCGCTCAAGGCCAAGGGTGTGACACCGTTCGCCAACGGCACCGCCACAGCCTGGCAGAACGAGACCATCGTTCAGGCGCTGCTCTCATCCCTGCTCGGCAAGGGATTCGAGGCCGACCTGCTTTCGGGCAAGGCCGATTTCACCGATCCGCGCTTCGTCGGCGCGCTGACCAAGTTGAACGAGCTCAAGGACTATTTCGCGCCGAATTTCTCCGGCATCGACTACGCCTCGTCGCAGCAGCTCTTCGCCGCCGGCAGCGCGGCGATGTTCGCCGGCGGCTCCTACGAGGTCGCGGCCTTTCAAAAACAGAATCCGCGCCTCAAGCTTGGCGTCTTCGCGTCCCCGTCCGCCAAGGCTGGCGAGCCGCCGCTCGTCGCTGTTTTCTACGATGGCGGTTATGCCGTGAACGCCAGGACAGACAAGAAGGAGGCGGCGCTGAAGCTGGTGCGCTGGCTCGGCACGCCAGAGTTCGGGACGATGCTGAGCGGCACTCTGCAGAACGTCTCGCCGATCAAGGGCGTCAAAGCTGAGGCGCCCGCGGTGCAGCAGGTGATGAAGCTCAACGAAAGCGCGATGTCGTATCTCATGCTGGTGCATTTCCGCTACCAGGAGCCCTCTGGTTCGGTGCTGCTGCAAGCAGGCGTGCAGAAGATGCTCGCCGGGCAGACGACGCCCGCCGAAGTCGGCGCCGAGATCACCAAGGGCATCGCGACCTATTATGCGCCGTTCAAGAAATAGCTGAGCCATGCCGGATATGGGTTCGGCCACCCGCCACCGGGTCTGGGTGACGTTCCTCGTCACACCGCCTCTGGCGGTGATGGCGGTGTTCGTGGTCTATCCGATCCTGTCAGCGTTCTCTTACGCCTTTTTCTCGTGGCATGGCCTGTCGCGCGAGGCCTTCGTCGGGCTTGGAAATTTCGTCGACCTGTTCACGAAGCCGCATTACGCGCAGCCGATCATGCGCGCCTTCGGACACAACCTGATCGTGCTCGCGGCCCTGCTCGTGGTGCAGAACGGCGGCGGCTTCCTGCTCGCCTGGTTCTTGCACCGCGAACCCTTCGGCTTTCGCTTTCACCGGGTCGCGGTCTTCTTGCCGGTCATCCTGTCGAGCGTGATCGTCGCCTTCCTGTGGAAGCTGCTGCTTCACCCGAATTTCGGCGCGGTGAACGGTGCGCTGAACGTGGCGGGGCTGGGCAAGCTCGCTCTGCCCTGGCTGGGCGACAGCCGCACCGCGCTTGCCGCCCTGATCTTCGCCAATGCCTGGCACTGGATCGGCTTCCCGACGCTGGTCTTCCTTGCGGGCATGCAGCGCATTCCGCGCGAAGTCCTGGAAAGCGCCGAACTCGATGGAGCGAGCCAGATCCAGGTTCTGCGCCGTATCGTCTGGCCGCTGGCGGCGCCGAGCGCGACGGTGACCTTCACCCTGCTCTTCATCGGCGCCTTCAACTGGTTCGAGCTGCCCTATCTGATGACCGGTCTCGAAGGTTCGCCGTTCGGCTCGACTGATGTGCTCGGCCTCGTGTTCTACCGCCTCGCCTTCGGCAACCAGAGCGCCAGCGTTCAGGATTTTGGCCATGGTTCGGCCTTGGCGACACTGCTCTTCCTGTTCATGGCGGCTGTTGCGACGGCGGCAACGATCCGTCTGCGCCGACGCGAGATCGCGCTGTGACGCGCTGGCTCGCTCGCCCCGCCGATCTTGCCAGCGCCGGCATGGTCCAGCTCGTGCTGATCCTGAATTCAGCGTTGATGCTCTACCCGATCGTGATCATGGTGTTCGCCGCCTTCAAGCCGACGGCGGAGATCTTCGCCAGGCCCTTCGCGCCGCCCGATTTCAGCAATATCGACAATTTCGTCCGCATCGTCGAGGAAGCCAACTTCCTGCGCTATCTCGGCAATTCGATCCTGGTCACGGGCGTCTCGGTCGCGCTGATCCTGGTACTGGGGACGATGGCGGCCTACGCGATCGCACGCTACCGGTTTGCGCTGGCGACGCCGATCTTCCTGATCTTCCTCGCCGGGCTGATGCTGCCGCTGAAGCTCGCGATCATCCCGCTCTTCGTCCAAATGAACGGGCTCGGGCTGATCGATTCGCGGCTCTCGCTGATCCTGATCTATGTCGCGATGGGGCTGCCCTCGACCGTCTTCATCATGACGGGCTTCCTGCGCACATTACCGGGCGAACTCGAGGATGCCGCTCGCATCGACGGCGCTTCCGAGCCGCGCATCATGTGGTCGATCATGCTGCCCTTGTGCAAGCCGCCCCTGGTGATCGCGGGCATCCACAACGCTGTGCCGGTCTGGAACGATTTCTTCTTCCCGCTGATCTTCATCCAGAGCGATGCGCGCAAGACGCTGCCACAGGGCCTGACCACATTCATCGGCGAGTACGCGACCGATTGGGGCATGCTGTTCGCCGGGCTCACCATCGCGGCGCTGCCGATCACCTTGGTCTACATCGTGCTATCGCGCCAATTCATCGCCGGGATGACGCAGGGCGCCGTGAAATAGGACGGTGTGCCGATCACGACCGGCTCGATCGGCAGCGGCGAATTGGTGCCGCATCGCGTCTTCAACCTGTGAATTCGTTTGGAATCGTCTGCACGCATAGGTTGGTAAATCAAACGTAAACACAATTTCAAGGCTTCTGCGGCAATTTGATCCTGTTGCCGTGCGGCAGAAAGCGCGCGCGGCCGGGGCGAGCGGGGGCCGCGCATGACTTTGTCGACTTCGAAGCTGTCGATCAGGCATATCCTGATCGGCCTGATCTGTGCAATGGCGCTGACGACCGGCGGCCTGACGCTCCAGGAAATCTGGTCCGCCTATAAGCGCTACGGCGTGTCCCAGCAGGTTGTCGGGCTGGCGGGATTGAACCGGAACCTGTTCGATGCGCTCGGCGCCTTCCGGCTCGAACGCGCCTCGATGCAGAGCGCCGTCATCCTGCCGAGCGACAAGAACCAGTCCTCGATCGAGACCTATCTGCAGCGGCGCAAGCAAGTCGACGAAGCCATGGCGCAGGCGAATTCGGTGCTGACCGCTTCGAACCGCCCGGCTCTCGCCCCGTTCCAGCGCGACCTCGCCGCCATCTATGACGAGACACGCAAGCTGCGCGAGAGTGTCGAGCGCGACCTCAAACTGCCCGTCGAGGGCCGCGACAAGCAGATGCCAGAGCGCGTCCTCGTTGTCGGCGAGAAGCTGCTGGTCAGCCTCGACAAGGCCTCGCTGGCCGTCGACAGCGAGATCCGCGCCCTCAATCCGGCTTTGACCGAACTCGTGGTCGCGCGTGCGTTGTCCTGGGCGACACGCACCTATACCGGCACATCCGGCGTCATGGTCAGCACAATCACGGCACAACAGCGCCCCTTCGACGCGAAGGAGACGCGCATTTTGCTGAGCAATGACGCCAGCGCGCTGGCCAGCTGGCAGGCCCTGCGCGATATGGCCGACACCGCTCAGACCGACCCCGTGATCAAGGCCGCCATCGCCACGGGCCACGCCACCTATTTCTCCGGCCCGGTCAAGGAGATGCGCGAGAAGATCGTCGCGCAGGCGACTTCTGGCAGCAAGCCCGGCATGTCAGTCGACCAGTGGCGCGGCGAGATCGTGCCCGCGCTCGAAACCATCGCGGCCGTCGCCAATGCGGCGCTGGACCGGGCCATCGCAGGAGCGAATGCAACCGCGAATCAGGCCTTTGCCGAACTCCTGACATATGGCGCGATCCTGCTCGTCAGCCTGCTGATCGCCGTCGTCGGATATGTCGTGGTGCGCTCGCGCGTCACCACCCCGCTCGCGCAGATGACAACGGCGATGACGCAGCTGGCGAAGGGCGATCTCGATACCGCGCTGCCGCGGATCGCCTATCAGGACGAGATCGGGGCGATGGCGAGCGCCTTGTCGGTCTTCCATGAGAATCTGGTCAAGATGCGCGAGCTCGAGCAATCGGAGCGTGCGGCTTCCGCCACCCGCCTGGCGCGGGCGCAGTCGATGGAAGCGGTGGTGACGGATGTCGGAGAGGTTGTCGCGGCTGCGGCATCGGGCGATTTCTCGGCGCGGCTGCAGATCGAGCATGCCGACGAGCAGATGCAGAAGCTCGTCGCCGGCATCAACGAGATCAATGCGGTGGTTGATTCAGCCACATCCGAGTTCGCGGCCGCCCTGCACGCGGTTGCGGGCGGCGACCTGACCGCCCGGATCGAGACCGCCTATCGCGGCAAGTTCGCCGAGCTCAAGGGCGCGATCAACGAGACGGTCGACCGCCTGTCCTCGACGGTGCGCACGATCCAGACGACCTCTGCGGATGTCGGTCTGGCGGCGCGCGAGATCACGATGGGCGCCGATGACCTCTCCAAGCGCACGGAAGAGCAGGCGAGCTCTCTGGAGGAGACTGCAGCCACGACCGAGGAACTCGCAGCTTCGGTGAAGGCCTCGGCTCAGGCCTCGAAGCAGGCGGCCGCGATCGCGACCGAGGCGATGCAGGCGGCGCAGACGGGCGGCACGATCGCGACCGAGGCCGTGGCTGCAATGGCGCGCATCGAGAGCGCCTCGCAGAAGATCTCCGACATCATCCGGGTGATCGACGACATCGCCTTCCAGACCAATCTGCTGGCGCTGAACGCGGCGGTGGAAGCGGCGCGCGCCGGCGATGCCGGCAAGGGCTTTGCCGTGGTGGCGTCCGAAGTGCGCACGCTGGCGCAGCGCTCGGGCGCCGCTGCCAAGGACATTTCCGGCCTGATCTCGTCGTCGAACCAGGAGGTCGGCGAGGGCGTCAAGCTGGTGCGCCAGGCCGGCGACGCCCTGACCCAGATCCTGGCGGCCTCGCAAAAGGTCGCGGCCACCATCGCCGAGATCTCGGCGGCTTCGGGCGAGCAGGCCAACGGCATCGACGAGATGAGCCAGGCTGTCGCCCATCTCGACGAGATGACGCAGGCCAATGCCGCGCTCGCCGAACAGAGCGCGGCCTCGGCCGGGTCGCTCTCGGGCCGCATCGTCCAGCTCAACGACCTCGTCGCGGCCTTCAGGACCGGCCCTGAGGGAGCAACCGCCTCAACGGCCAGCTACGCCTCGGCGCCGCGCACTGCTGCCAGGGCAAGCGCTGCCCAGGCCCATGAACCGGCCTCGGAGCCCGAGCGCCTGCGCAAGCTCGCCGAGGCTGCCTTCGGGCAGGCCCCAGCCAGACCCGCTCCTGCCCCGGCGCGGGCCTCCGCACCGGCCAAGCGCGCCGTCAACGGCCGCGCCAATGACGCAGGCTGGGAAGAGTTCTGAGGCAGGGAGGAGCCTGCGCGCAGCCTCAGGCTCCAACCATCTCCAAGGCTGAAGCCCCGCGCAGCCTTGCAACGTCCCGCAGCGGCGGCGCGCCGAAGAGCCGGCGATATTCGCGGCTGAACTGCGACGGGCTTTCATAGCCGACCCTGAAACCGGCGGAGGCGGCATCCAGCGCCGCGCCCAGGATGAGCCGTCGCGCCTCCTGCAGGCGCAATTGCTTCTGGTATTGCAGCGGGCTCATCGCGGTGACCGCCTTGAAGTGCTGATGCAGCGCCGAGGGACTCATGCTCGCCTCGGACGCCAGCGCCTCGATGCTGAAGGTCTTGTCGTAGTTGCGCCTGATCCAGCCTATGGCCCTGTTCACCTGCTGCAGCTTGCTTTCGGCCGTCGCGATCTGGCGCAGGCGGGCCGCCTGTTCGCCATTCATCAGGCGGTAGAGGATCTCGCGCTCGGCCAGGGGCGCCAGGACCGCGATGTCATGTGGTGTCTCCAGCAGCCTGACCAGCCGCAGCATGGCGTCGAGCAGTTCGGGCGCGGCCGGATTCACGGCGAGGCCCGGCCCAGCGCCGGTATGCCCCCCTCGCCAGGCTTGGTCGCGTTGGGCTTGCTCTCCAGCATCAGCGCACTGAGCTGGACGGGATCAAGATCGAGCCGCACGGAGAAATAGGGCTCCTCAGTGCTGGCCTCCACGACCTGGCCGATGATCGGCAGATCGACGGAGACGACGAGGTAATGCGTCCGATCGTAGAGATAGATCTGCTCGCCCAACATGACCTGCTTGCGGCCCTGCACGATGATGCACAGCGCCGGCAGATGCAGCCCATGCATGGGCTCAGTCGGCTGGCTGGAGCGGATCAGGGCGAGCCGCGGGATCGCCGTCTGATGCACGCCATCCAAGGTCACGAGGCGGCCGAGCAACGCCGCCAGTTCATCCGCCTGCCGCATCCAACCGCTCCATCATAGGGCCGATGCCAGTCGAACCGGCACCGGCGTCTGGATTTTCATACAATGAATTGGCGGTTCCTGCGACCCAATGCCAGCACTCATGGAGGATCAGGCAATCCTTGCGGCGCTTCGGTCTATCGCCCGCGAGCCCGGATGCGGCATTCATCTCCTCGCACTGGCCCAATTAGGTGGCCGCTCGAAACACAGGAGCAAGCCATGCAGTTCAACCGCGTTCTCACCGCGTTCAGCGCGCTCACCGGATCCATCCGCGCCGCCAACGCAACCCACCCGCTCGAGATCGACCTCGAAGCGCTGATGCAGCCCAACGCCGCCGAGCGCGCCATGATGGGCGTCTGGGTCGCCGATGACGGAGCAACCCGGCTCTCGCTCCTGCCGAACGGCCGCTATGGCAAGACGCTCGGTACCGGGCGCGACATCTATCGCGGCCGCTACGAGGTCGACGGGGCGCGCCTCTATTTCGAGGGCGACACCGGCCGCACCGCTATCGGTGAGGCCCGCCGTGGCATTCTCACGCTGGGCGACCATCGCTTCATCCGACCGGGGGCGCGCAGCGCCGCATGAAAAAGGGCCGGTGCTGGGGGGCGCCGGCTCTCATTTTTTCAGTAACCGCGCGTTTTTTCAGTAACCGACAGTGAAGCGCTTGCGGCCATGGGCCGGCTTCTCCAGCTCGTCGACCAGCGCCACCGCGAAATCCTCGGCGGAGATCGCGCTGTTGCCGCCGCCGTCGACCAGCAACTGATCGCCGCCGAGACGGAACTTGCCGGTCCGCTCGCCCGGCGCGATCACGGCGGAGGGCGACAGGAAGCTCCAGTCCAGCGCCTCCTCCTGCCGCAAAAGATCGAGATAAGCGCCGCCTTTCTTGGCCTCGGCATGGTAGGCTGCCGGGAAATCGGGCGTGTCGAACAGCTGCACGCCGGGAGCGACCTCCAGGCTGCCAGCGCCGCCGACGACGAGGTAGCGCTTGACGCCGGACTGCTTCACGGCCCCAAGCAGGGCCTCCGCATCGCTCGCCAGATAATGGACGGAGCTGATCACCGCCTCATGGCCGGTAAGCAGCCTGGCGAGGCTGTCTTTGTCGAAGATATCACCCTTGACGGCGGTGACGCCGGGCAATGCCGGGACCTTCTCCGGATTGCGGACAATGGCCGTGACCTTATGGCCACGGGAGACGAGCTCCGACAGAATGCGCGAGCCGATAAAGCCGGTGGCGCCGATGAGTGCGATTGTCATGACATGGTCCTGTTTTTCCAGTATCTAATAGATACTACCACTCCGATGGAACCTAGATGGCCCGGTCGTTCCCTTCCGTAAAGAAGGCACTTCCGCGAGACATGGTCACCTCCAGGAAACCCGCATGCTGCTGCGCCCCGACCCCTTCAATGCGCGATGCCCAACGCGGCGGGTGCTCGACCGCATCGGCGATAAATGGGCTGTGCTGATCCTGATCCTGCTCGAGCATGAGACGCTGCGCTTCAACGAGCTGCGTCGGCGCATCGAGGCGATCTCCCAGAAGATGCTGTCGCAGACGCTGAAAAGCCTCGAGCGCGACGGGCTGATCCGCCGCGAGGCCTTCCCGACGGTACCGGTCACGGTCGAATATTCGCTGACCGAGCTCGGCCGGACGCTGGCCGCGACCGTCGACAGTCTGAGGATCTGGGCGGAAACCCATATCGGCACGGTCGAGGAGGCGCAGCGGCGCTATGATCACGGGGCCGGCCCGGATTTGGCTGAAACCGCATCGCGCTAGCCTTTCCCGTCGTTTCGTGTATATGCCCAGCCAACCGGCGTGAAAGCCGGCTGCGCAGCCTCTCCTCGATGAGAGCGATTGCGGGCTTCGGACCTTGCTGGACGACATCCCGGCCTGGCCCGCCAGATCAACCCCAATATGAGGATCTCACGATGTCGATCACTGCCGAGCGCAAGACTGCGCTCATGAAGGAACATGCCACCAAGCCGAACGACACCGGCTCGCCGGAAGTCCAGGTCGCGATCCTGACGGAACGCATCAACAACCTGACCGGCCACTTCAAGTCGCATGTCAAGGACAACCATTCGCGTCGCGGCCTGCTCAAGATGGTTTCGCAGCGCCGTTCGCTGCTCGACTATCTCAAGAGCAAGAGCGAGCCGCGCTATAAGACCCTGATCGAGAAGCTCGGCATCCGCCGCTGATCGAGCGCTGACTGCTTCACGCCCGGTGCGACATCGCTCCGGGCGGTTTTCCAGGATCTCCGCAATGGGGCGGCGTCCTGATTTCATCGCGGGAGCCGCAAGGGGCGGCCTTCCCGCATGACCCGCCGGGCGTCCTCGATGTCCATGGCAGGATCGCCGAGCGCTCGGGCGCATAGTCTCGCAAAAACCCGAGCTTTCCGCCGTCTTGCTCATGGGCCGGAGACACCGGCCGGGTCGCATCCGATCCGAAAGACAAATCCATGTTCGATGTACAGACCGAAGAACTGATCTGGGGCGGGCGCAAGCTTGTGCTCGAAACCGGCAAGATCGCCCGCCAGGCCGACGCCGCCGTGCTCGCGACCTATGGCGAGACCGTGGTGCTCGCCACCGTCGTCTCCGCCAAGACGCCCAAGGCCGGGATCGACTTCTTCCCGCTGACCGTGAACTACCAGGAAAAGACCTTCGCAGCCGGCCGCATTCCCGGCGGCTATTTCAAGCGCGAAGGCCGACCGACCGAGAAGGAGACGCTGGTCTCGCGCCTGATCGACCGGCCGATCCGCCCGCTCTTCGTCGAGGGCTACCGCAACGAGACGCAGGTCGTCTGCACCGTGCTGCAGCATGACCTCGAGAACGACCCCGATATCGTCGCGATGGTCGCGGCTTCCGCCGCCTTGACCCTGTCGGGCGTGCCGTTCACCGGCCCGGTCGGCGCTGCCCGCGTCGGCTATTTCGACGGCGCCTACAAGCTCAACCCGCTGGTCGACGAGATCAAGGAATCGCAGCTCGACCTCGTCGTCGCCGGCACGCCCGACGCCGTTCTGATGGTGGAATCGGAGGCCAAGCAGCTCTCCGAGGAGATCATGCTCGGCGCCGTGATGTTCGGCCACAAGCACTTCCAGCCGGTGATCGACGCCATCATCCGCCTGGCCGAGAAGGCCGCCAAGGAGCCGCGCGATTACGTTCCGGCCGACAACTCCGTCGTTCTCGACGCCGTCCTCAAGCTGGTCGATGCGGATATCCGCGCCGCCTACCAGATCAGGACCAAGGCCGAGCGCTACAAGGCGCTGGACGCCGCCAAGGCCAAGGTTGCTTCGCTGATCTCGGAGACGCCGGACGGCAAGACCACCTTCACCAAGGAGCAGGTCGGCGGCCAGTTCAAGGAAGCCCAGGCCAAGGTTGTGCGCTGGACCATCCTCGACGACGGCGTCCGCATCGACGGCCGCGATCTCAAGACCGTGCGCAAGATCGTCGCGGAAGCCGGCATCCTGCCGCGCACCCACGGCTCGGCGCTGTTCACCCGCGGCGAGACGCAGGCGCTGGTCGTGACCACGCTGGGCACCGGCGACGACGAGCAGTTCATCGACTCGCTGGAAGGCACCTACAAGGAAACCTTCCTGCTGCACTACAACTTCCCTCCCTATTCGGTTGGTGAAGCTGGCCGCATGGGCTCGCCCGGCCGCCGCGAAATCGGCCATGGCAAGCTCGCCTGGCGCGCCATTCGCCCGATGCTGCCGGCGAAGTCGGAGTTCCCCTACACCATCCGCGTCGTCTCGGAGATCACCGAGTCGAACGGCTCCTCCTCGATGGCCACCGTCTGCGGCACCTCGCTTGCCCTGATGGACGCCGGCGTGCCGCTGAAGGCGCCGGTTGCGGGTATCGCGATGGGCCTGATCCTGGAAGGCGAGCGCTTCGCGGTGCTCTCCGACATCCTGGGTGACGAAGACCATCTCGGCGATATGGACTTCAAGGTCGCCGGCACGGCCGAGGGTATCACCTCGCTGCAGATGGACATCAAGATCGCCGGCATCACCGAGGAGATCATGAAGGTCGCCCTCGACCAGGCCAAGGGCGGTCGCGACCACATCCTCAGCGAGATGAACAAGGCGCTTTCGGTCTCGCGTGGCCAGCTCGGCGAGTACGCCCCGCGCATCGAGACGATGAAGATCCCGGTCGACAAGATCCGTGAAGTCATCGGTTCCGGCGGCAAGGTCATCCGCGAAATCGTCGAGAAGACCGGCGCGAAGGTCAACATCGAGGACGACGGCACCATCAAGATCGCCTCGGCCGACGGCAAGTCGATCGAAGCCGCGATCAAGTGGATCAAGTCGATCGTCTCCGAAGCCGAAGTGGGCATGATCTATGACGGCACCGTCGTGAAGATCATGGAGTTCGGCGCCTTCGTGAACTTCTTCGGCGCCAAGGACGGCCTGGTCCATATTTCGGAGCTGGCCGCGGCTCGCGTCCAGAAGGTCTCGGACGTCGTCAAGGAAGGCGACAAGGTCAAGGTCAAGTTCCTCGGCCAGGACGAGCGCGGCAAGATCCGCCTCTCGATGAAGGTCGTCGACCAGGAGACCGGCGAGGATCTGACCGAGAAGCTCAAGGCCGCTCGCGACGCCGAGAAGAGCCGCGAGCGCGGCGCCGCCGAGTAAGCAGCGCGCGATTCACGTGAAACGAGACGCCCCGCATCGCAGGATGCGGGGCGTTTTTTATTGCCCCTGCGCCACGGCAATGCTGACAGATCCATGATGCGGGCTGCTGCAGTCTTCCGCGGCAAACCAGGGTCCAGCAATGAAGTCTTTCACCGTTCCAGCCGCCGCTGCAGAGCTGCGCTATCATGACATCGCGGGCGAAGGCCCTGCGCTTCTCTTCATCCATGGGCTGGGCTGCGCCTCGTCCTGCGACTATCCGAGCGTCGCGGCGGACGCCGCCCTGCGGGGACGGCGCATGCTCCTGGTCGACCTGCTGGGCTCCGGCTTCAGCGATCGGCCGACCGGGTTCGGCTACACCATCGAGGACCACGCCCGCAGCATCGCGGCTCTGGCCGAGCATGTGCGATTGACCGAATTCGATCTCTTCGGCCACAGCATGGGCGGAGCGGTGGCCATCACGGCGGCGAGAATGCTGGGTGGGCGCCTTAGGCGGCTCGTCCTCGGCGAGCCCAATCTGGAGCCCGGCGGGGGCTTTTTCAGCCGACGCATCGCCTCCATGACCGAACGCGACTATATCGAGCGCGGCCATGACGCGCTCGTCCAGGCCAGTCGCACTGAGGGCAACGGCATCTGGGCCGCGTCGCTGGCCATCAGCGCCCCCTACGCGGTGCGTCTCGGGGCTTGCTCATTGATCGCCGGCAGCACTCCGAGCTGGCGTGAGATGCTCGCAGATCTGCCGCAGCCGCGTTCTGTCCTGTTTGGGGAGGCCTCGCTTCCAAGCAGCGATGCGGAGAGCCTTCCCAGGCTCGGCGTCGATGTCGCCATCATACCGGCAGCCGGGCATTCCATGGCCTGGGAGAATCCTGTCG
The DNA here is from genome assembly GCF_031884435.1 of Bosea sp. 685. NCBI lineage: Bacteria > Pseudomonadati > Pseudomonadota > Alphaproteobacteria > Hyphomicrobiales > Alloboseaceae > Allobosea > Allobosea sp. 685. The sequence continues at coordinate 6,311,700 of NZ_CP134779.1, forward strand.
GCCTGGCCGAGGCGATCGCACGCGCCTTGTCCTGAGGTGGGCAGTGTCGGGCCGGGGTAAAGCCGAGGTGACGGCTCATCTTCAATGGTCTAGACTATTACGACCCATGGAGATTGGCATGCGCGACCACACCCTCACCTCCCTCGATGACCTTGCGGCACTTTATCCCAACCCGATCGCCCCGGCCTCGGTCGCCAAGGAGATCGATCACGTCGATGCGAATTACGGGGCGCTGATCGCCGCCTCCCCGTTTTTCGTGCTCGCGACCAATGGTCCGGACGGCCTGGATTGCTCACCGCGTGGGGATATGCCGGGCTTCGTGCGACTCCGGGACGCGAAAACGCTGCTGATTCCGGACAGAAGAGGCAATAACCGGTTGGATTCATTGAGGAATATCCTGTTCGACAATCGAATCGGAATGCTCTTTTTGATCCCCGGTTACGGCGAAACGCTGCGCGTGAACGGCACGGCGACGCTTTCGACCGATCCCGAGCTCTGCGCGGGCTTCGCGATGGCCGGAAAGCTGCCAGCTTGCGTGATCGTCATCGCGGTGGAGAGCGCCTACTTCCAGTGCTCGCGCGCAGTGGTGCGCGCCGACCTCTGGAACCCGGCGGCGCAGGTCGACAAGCGGAGCTTGCCGAGCGCCGGGCAGATCCTGCGTGCGATCACGGAGAAGAACGACAAGGTCGAGACCTTCGACGGCGAGGCCTATGACAAGGCGCTGCCGGAGCGGGTGAAGGCGACGCTGTATTGAAGAGGTTGAACGAGCGACAACCTTGTCATTCCGGGGCTTCGCACAGCGAAGAACCCGGAACCCACGACTGGGTGGATGCTCCAATCGCTATCTCTCACCCAGTCGTGGGTTCCGGGTTCGGCCCAGAGGGCCGCCCCGGAATGACAGGCGGGCTGCGGTTCACAGCAGCCCTTCGTTCCCCGCTAGAACCTTCAGGTTCATATCCGGCCTTGCGCCGACATGGCTGATGACCTCGGCGGCGGCGAGTGCGCCCAGGCGCAGTGCGTCACGCACTTCGCGGCCAGAGGTCAGGCCGAAGAGGAAGCCGGCAGCGAAGAGATCGCCCGCGCCGGTGCTGTCGACGATGCGCTCGACGGGGAAGACCGGCTCGGCGATGATGCCATCCGGCGTCACGGCCAGAGCGCCCTTCTCCGAGCGGGTCACGGCGGCGAGGATGTTCTCCGCCCGCAACGCCGCCAGCGCCGTCTCGAAATCAGCGGTCTGGTAGAGGCTCTTCAACTCGTGCTCATTGGCGAAGACGAGGTCGACCATGCCATTGCGGATCAGGCCGAGGAACTCGTCGCGATAGCGATCGACGCAGAAGGAATCCGACAAGGTGATAGCGACGCGCCCGCCGGCCTTGTGGGCGATCTCGGAGGCCTTGCGGAAAGCCTCCTTGGCCGCCGGCGGGTCCCAGAGATAGCCTTCGAGATAGATGATGTCGGCGCTCTCGACCGCCTTGGCGTCGACGTCAGCCACTGTCAGCCCCTGGCAGGCGCCGAGATAGGTGTTCATCGTGCGCTCGCCATCGGGCGTGACGATGATGAAGGAGCGTGCGGTCGCGGGACCTTCCATCGCGAAGGCCGTGTCGAAGGACACGCCGAGCGAGGTCAGGTCATGCCGGTAGAGCTTGCCGAGCTCGTCGGCCTTGACCTTGCCGATGAAGGCGCCCTTGCCGCCGAAGGAGGCCAGGCCGGCGATGGTGTTGGCGGCCGAGCCGCCGGAGATGACCTTGGCCGGTCCCATGGCGGCGTAGAGCGCCTCGGCGCGGGCCTCGTCGATCAGCATCATCGCGCCCTTGGCAAGCTCGTACTTAGCCAGGAAGTCCTCCTCGGCGGAAGCGATGACGTCGACGATGGCGTTGCCGAGGGCGAGGACGTCGGTGCGCGAATTGCTCATGAACAGGTCCGGATGCTGATCTTAAGGAGGGAGTTGGCGGCGCGTGTTGCATCCGCCGGGCTTCGGGTCAAGCAAGTCGGGCTCAATCCGGCGCAGCAGTGCGGCGAATCGCGGCTTCGTCGAGGATATCCGCAAGGCGTTTGAGTTCGTCCGGCTCCAATGCCGCGATCTCGCGGGCGAGGCGGTTGGCGAGCAGCGTCGCCTCGGCATCGAGGCCAGCCGTATCGACCGTGACACGCGGATGCGAGAGATCGGCAAGGCGCACCAATTCATCCGCCTCGTCCCAGATCACGCCCAGCACATGGATGACGCCCTGGATCAGCACGAAGGTCGGCCGACCGCGCTTGCCGTGCTCCAGCGCCGAGAGATAGGCCGGCGTGACGCCGAGCGAGCCCGCCATTTGCGCCAAGGTGACGCCACGAGCCGCGCGCAGGGCCCGCACCCGCTGGCCGAAGGGGGTCATGGCCCGATCTCGCGTTGGCGGCGCAGGCGTATATATAGCGCGCCTGCTCCGCCATGGCGCTGCTCGGCCTCCTCGAAGCCGACAACCAGCGGACGCAGATCGGGCAGGCGCAGCCAATGCGGCACCATGCGGCGCAGCACCCCGCGTTCCTCGCCGAACAGGCTGTCTCCAGCCGCGCCCTTGCCGGTGACGACCAGCGCGAGCTTGCAGCCGCGCGCCTGCTCGCGCCGCAGAAAGGCCCGCAATGCCAGATGTGCCTCGTCCTGGCGCATGCCGTGCAGATCGATCACCGCCTCGACGCCCTGCTGGCCGCGCCGCAATTGGGTGCGCAGGCGGCGTTCGAGCGGCGCCAATGGCGGCGGCGCGGGTTTGGATTGGGCCGACTTCGCAGCCACCACAGGAATGGCGGCCACGGCCATGACGGGGCTGGGTGCAACTGGCTCCGGCTGCTCGGGCTCGACCGGCTTGCGGCCGGGAAGCGGCGTCACCGAGCGCGCGACTTCGCGCCAGAGCGCGATATCGGCCGGCGACAATGTCTTGCCCCGCCGCGACCGCATCGTCAGGGCCTCGGATCGCGCGGCCAGAGCACGGTGAAATCGAAGTTGTGGCGGATCAGCCCCGCCCGATGTCCGGCCGCCACGCCCGAACCGACGAAGAGGTCGACCCGCGCCGGCCCGAGGATCGCCGAGCCGGTATCCTGCGCGATCATCAGCCTCGAGAGCCGTTCGCTGCCGCCCTGCCCATCGGGGATCGTGGCGTCGATCCAGGCGGGCACACCATAGGGCCAGACCGTGCGGTCGATCGCGATGCTGCGCAAAGGCGTCAATGGCAAGCCGGCTCCGCCGATCGGTCCGGAGCCCTGCGGCAGATCGTCCCGGCGCGCGAAGAAGACGAAGGAACGGTTGAGCGCGATCAGATCCCGGGCGAAGCCGGCATCGGCTTTCAATCGCGCGATCAGCCGGTCCATGGTCATCTCTGCAGGCGGGATGTTCTCGCGCTCGCTCAGCGCCCGACCGAGCGAAGTATAGGCGTGGCCGTTGCGGCCGGAATAGACCAGCCGCGTCACCCGGCCATCGGGCAGACGGATCCGGCCGGAGCCCTGGACCTGCAGCACGAAGCGATCGACCGGATCGCGCATCCAGAGGATTTCGAGTTTTTGGCCATCGAGCGCGCCCGCCTCGATCGCGGCGCGATCGGGAAAGGGCACGAGCCCCTGCGCCGTATGGCGCGCGGCCGAAAGCCCTGCCTCGATGCCCGGCCAGTCATCGCCGGGCTGCCGGGTCACCAGATCGACAGGGCGGCCATAAAGCGGCGTCTGGAAAGCCGCGGAGCGTGTGAGCGAGCCGTCGAATTCGGGTTCGAAATAGCCGGTCATGAAGCCGGTCTCGGCCTGGGCCGGCCGGATGCGCCAGAATGAGAAGTGCGTCTCGAAGAAGCGGCGCGCATTCGCCGCATCGACCTTAGACGCCTTTTGCAGGCGCAGCGCCTCGGCGCAAACACCTTCCAGCGCCTTGGGCAAGGGCATGGCCGCGCGCAGCGGCGGATCGGCCATGCAGCCGCGCGCGAAGATCGCAAAGGCCGCCCTGTGATCGTCCTTGGCCCATCCCGCAATGCCGGCGACGGACACCGCCTCGGCTCGCGCGCCGGGCGGCAGCGGCGGGGCCTGGCCGAGCGCTGCGCTCATAGCCGCACCGCAAGCCACGAGGCCAAGCGCCAGCGCAGCAACGGCGCCACGGATCACGCGGCGGATTCGGTGGCGACCAGGAGCCAGTTGGGGTCGCGGCTGCCGAGCTGGCGCGCGAAAGTCCAGATGTCGTTGACCTCGGAGACCGCTTCGGCATTCCCGTCGACAACCGCGCCTTGAGCATCGCGCGTGACGCTGATCAATTGCGAGACGAAGGCCAGCGTGACCTGGCCGTTCTTGCCCTTGACGTCGACGGCGGTGATCTCGGCCTTGTCGATCGAGACGAAAGAGGATTCCGCCTTTTCGCCACGCTTCTCGCGATCCGTGATCGCCTGCTCGAAGCCCTCATAGACCTCCTTGGCGAGAAGGCCTTTCAGCACCTTGCGGTCGCCCCGCGCGAAGGCGGTGACGATGGTCTCATAGGCCGCCTTGGCGCCGCCGATGAAGGCGCGCGGATCGAAGCCCGGCTCCTGCCGGATGATCGCCTCGATGCCGGCAACGATGGCTGAATCCGCGGGCGCGATATCCTTCCAACGGTCGGCGGCGGGAGCGGGGCTGACCGTGGGATCATTGGCCGCGCCGGGCAGGCGGATGACGTTGTCGCGCTTGCTGTCGGCCGGGGGAGCCTGGTCGGGCCGCACCGGCGCTCCTCGCGACGCGCGAAGGGATCGGTCGGCGGCTGTTCCTGACCAGTCTTCTGACCCAGAACCGAGCGCAGCTTCCAGGCGACGAAAACGGCCAGAGCCAGGAAAACAATCGTCGTCATGTCGAAGGAATTTTGCATCGAAACCTGATCCGAAGCTCCAGTGGCCGCCTTGCATCGGCCTGTCCCCTAAAGGTTTTCGGCCGTGAAGCGAGATATGGTGATCAAGGCTCGTAACATCCACCCCTGAACTTGTGAAGGCGGCTTCTTGTGCCAGGCTGGCGTCCATGATAGCCGACGCCCGCATTGCACCGCAGGACGGCGCGCAGTCCCGAACGTCTTAATCCGGCCCGGGATTTCCTTAAGTCAGCCTTCAGATCATGATGGGACCGATGGCCAACGACATTCCCAACGGCAACGGCGCGCAAGCCCCCGAGGCAGCTCCGAGCATGAGCGCCCTGATCCAGTACACCAAGGACTTCTCCTTCGAGAATCCCAAGGCGCCGCGCTCGCTCAGCCAGCAGACGCAGCAGGGACCGCAGATGTCGCTGCAGGTCAACGTCTCGACCGCGCCGCTCGGCGAGGACGATTACGAGACCGTGCTGCAGCTCGAGGGCAAGGCCGAGCTCGGCGGCGAGACGCTGTTTGCCTTCGATCTCAGCTATGGCGGCGTGTTCCGCATCCAGAACGTGCCGCAGGAGCACATCCACCCTGTGCTGGTGATCGACTGCGCCCGCCTGCTCTTCCCCTTCGCCCGGCAGATCATCGCCGAGGCGGTCCAGAACGGCGGCTTCCCGCCCTTCTATGTGCCGCCGATCGATTTCGCCGCCTTGTTCCAGCAGCGCGTGCAGGAGCTCCAGGCCCAGGGCGCGCCGAACGCCTGAGCCTTCCCGCAACGGAATTGTCACGGAAAGGGCCCTTACGGGCCCTTTTTCGTTGACGATGCGGCTCGCTCACCCCTTGCGGCCGGCCAGGGGAATTTCCATCTCGCTGGGCAGTCGACGGCGGACGCTCATTCGGGCGCCCGCCGTTTCGCGACATGAAGGAGCCGGGATGGACTATCTGATGACGCTTGCCGCCGACCCCACGGTGTGGGCCGCGCTCGGGGCATTGATCGCCATGGAAGTCGTCCTGGGCATCGACAACCTGATCTTCATCTCGATCCTGACCAACAAGCTGCCAGAGGAGCAGCGCGCGCGCGGCCGTAAGATCGGCATCGGGCTGGCGCTGATCCTGCGGCTCGGCCTGCTCTCGACCGTCGCCATCATCGTGCAATTGACCACCCCGGTCTTCTCGGTGCTCGGCAAGGCCTTCTCCTGGCGCGACATCATCCTGATCGCCGGCGGCCTCTTCCTGGTCTGGAAGGCGACCAAGGAAATCCATCACAAGGTTGATGCCGACCATGGGCCGGACGTCTTCGACGGCGGCAAGGCGGCGGCCGTCACCTTCGGCGGCGTCATCGTCCAGATCCTGTTGCTCGACCTCGTCTTCTCCATCGACAGCATCATCACCGCCGTCGGCATGACCGATCATATCCCGGTGATGGTGATCGCCGTCGTCTTCGCGGTTCTGGTGATGCTGCTCGCGGCCGACCCGCTGGCGAGCTTCATCGAGCGCAACCCGACCATCGTGATGCTGGCGCTCGGCTTCCTGCTGATGATCGGCGGCACGCTGATCGGCGAGGGTTTTGGCGCGCATGTGCCCAAGGGCTACATCTACGCCGCCATGGCCTTCTCGGCTGCGATCGAGGGGCTGAACATGCTGTCGCGGCGCAAGACGAAGAGCTGAACAGTCGCTCTCCGTCATTGCGAGAAGCGAAGCGACGAAGCAATCCAGGGGCCTAGGCGAGACGCTGGATTGCTTCGCTTAGGCTCGCAATGGCGACTGGACGCGAATCGATTCAGGCCTCGTCGGTCAGGCCGAGATAGCCGCTCCAGAGCGGTGTCTTGAGCGTGCGGATAAAGGTCTCGTGGGCAGCGATGGTTGCGTCGTCGAGACGGGAAGCGAGAGGCCGCTGGCGCTGCGGACGCTCGATCGCGACGCCGCCGAGTCCGCCACCGTCACCCGCCATCGCAACACCCAGGCCGAGCGAGGTCTGCTTGCCGCCGATCAGCTCGATATAGACCTCGGCCAGGATTTCGGAGTCGAGCAGCGCGCCGTGTTTGGTGCGGCGGGTGTTGTCGATGCCGTAACGCGAGCAGAGCGCATCCAGGCTGTTGGAGGCGCCCGGATGCTTCCGGCGCGCCATGGCAAGCGTGTCGACGACCCGGGCGGGCTCGATCGGCCCGCGCCCGAGGCGCTTCAATTCCATGTTGAGGAAGCCGATGTCGAAGGCCGCGTTGTGGATGACGAGTCGCGCATCGCCGATGAAATCGATGAAGCCGTCAGCGATCGCCGCAAAGAGCGGCTTGTCGGAGAGGAAGGCTTCGGAGAGGCCGTGGACTCTGAAGGCACCGTCCGGCATCGAGCGCTCGGGATTGATGTAAACGTGAAAATTACGCCCGCTCGGGCAGTGATTAACCAGCTCGACGCAACCGATTTCGACGATGCGATCGCCGTTATTGGCTTCGACGCCGGTCGTCTCGGTATCGAGGACGATTTCACGCATGAGCGGCGCTCTCCACTGGAAGCCTGCGACCGGGGCGGCCGGCGAGGACGCTCAGGATAGAACTCACCTGCCGCTGCGCGGCCAGCAGACCGCCGCCCGTGTCCACAAGGAAATGGGCCTGGCGGCGCTTCTGCGCATCCGGCATCTGGCGGGTGAGGATGGCGGCGAACTTCTCCTCCGTCATCTCCGGGCGCGCCAGGACGCGCCTGCGCTGGACCTCAGCCGGGGCGGTGACGACGAGCACGGCATCGCAACGTCCCTGCCCGCCGGTCTCCAGCAGCAGGGGGATATCGAGCACGACAAGCCCCGCCCCTGCCTTGCGGCTGTTCCAGAGGAAGGCCTCCTCCTCCTCGCGGACAAGCGGATGGATGATGCCCTCCAAGTGTTTCAGCGCCTCCGCCTGTCCGACCACCGCCGCCGAGAGGCGCGCGCGATCGACCATCCCATCATGAACGACACCGGGAAAGGCCTCGCCGATCAATGGCGCGGCGCGGCCGCGATAGAGCGCGTGAACGCAAGCATCGGCATCATGCACCGGCACGCCGCGCGCGCGGAAGAAGGCCGCGGTCGTCGATTTCCCCATCCCGATCGAGCCGGTGAGTCCGAGGATGAAGGTCATGGGATGAAGATCATGGGGTGGCCAGGGGGTCCCGCCGAATCAGGCCCCCAGGATATCCCTTTCGAGCCTTGCGCGCAGGGCCGACGTCACCACCGGCGTCACCCCGAACCAGCGCGTGAATCCGGGCACGGCCTGATGCAGCAGCATGCCGAGGCCGTCGACAAGGGTGCCGCCGCGCTGTTCAGCCTGCGTCAGCAGCGCCGTCTTCAGTGGCACATAGACAATGTCGTCGACGATCGTGCCGGGGCGCAGGCGCGCCAGGTCGAGAGCCAATGGCGGCTGGCCCTTCATGCCGAGCGAGGTCGTGTTGACGATGAGATCCGCCTCTCCGACCAGCGCGTCGCGCTCGTCCCAGTCGCGCGCCTGCAGCGGCGCGCCGAGAACCCGGGCGAGCTCATTGGCCCGCTCTCGGCCACGATTGGCCAGGATGATGCGCGCCACACCACGGCTCTTCAGCGCATAGGCGATCGCGCGCGCCGCGCCTCCGGCCCCGACCAGCAGCACCGTGCGAACCCCATCCTGCCAGCCCGGCACAGTCGCATCGAGATGGCCGAGGAAACCGGCAGCGTCGGTGTTGTCTCCGCAAAGCCGTCCGTTCTCGCGCCAGATCGTATTGACCGCGCCGATAGTGCGCGCCGCCTCGCTGATCTCGTCGAGCAGGGACAGAACCGCTTCCTTATGCGGGACGGTGACATTGCCACCTGCGAACTCGCCGGCCCGGATGCGCGCGACGAAGCCCGGCAGATCGGAGGGTGCGACATCGATACGCTCATAGGAACCGTCGAGCCCGTGCTGCTCGAGCCAGGTTCCATGAATCAGCGGCGATCTCGAATGGGCAATCGGATGGCCGATGACGAAGCAGCGAAGAGGCATGGCAGGTAGCGGTCCGCAGGTCAGCGTGCGAGCAGGCCGTGATCGCGCAAGGCAGCGAGGACGGCAAGGAGCGGCAGGCCGAGAATGGTGAAATGGTCGCCTTCGACGTTGGCGAAGAGCTGGGTGCCGAGCCCTTCGATCTGGTAACCGCCGACGCTGGCAAAAGCAGACGGGCCCATCGCATCGACATAGGCCGCAATGAAATCCGGGCTCAGCCCGCGCATGGTCAGATGGGCGATCTGGGCGCCCTGCGCCACCACCTCGCCGGCATGCGCCAGGACGAAGGCCGAGCGCAGCTGGTGCGTCCGACCCGACAGCTCGGCAATTTGGGCACGGGCCTCTGCGGCATCAGCAGGCTTGTGATGACTGACCCCCTCACAGATCAATGTCTGATCGGCGCCGAGCACGATGCGCTGGGCATGAGCCTTTGACACCGCCAACGCCTTGGCGCGCGCAAGTTCGAGAGCCGCGTCTTCGCCCGGCAGACCCCGTTTCAGCAGGGAGGCTTCGATGGCGCGTTCATCGATGTCGGGCTTGATCACCTCGACCGGAATGCCGGCTGCGAGCAGCATCTCGCGCCGCGTCGCGCTGCCCGAGGCCAGCACGAGCGGAGCCGAGCCAAGCCAGAGCGCGGCTGCGCTCGTCATGTCGCGATGAACTTCATGCGGTGGTCGCGCAGCAAATCGAGGATTGCGGCTGCCGTCTCCTCGATCGAGCGGCGGGTGACGTCGATCACCGGCCAGCCCTTACGAGCACAAAGCCGGCGCGATTGCGCGACCTCGTCAGCTACCATGGCAGGGTCGACATAGGGCGTCTCGTCATCGGCCTTGAGCGAGAGCAGGCGGTTCTGCCGGATCTGGACGATGCGATCGGCGCTGGCGACGAGGCCGACGACCAGGGGTTTCTTCAGCTGCTCGAGCTCCGGCGGCAATGGCACATGCGGCACGAGCGGGATGTTGGCGGTCTTGATGCCGCGATTGGCAAGATAGATCGAGGTCGGCGTCTTCGAGGTTCGGCTGATGCCGACCAGGATGACATCGGCGCTTTCGAGATCGCCACCGAGCTGCCCGTCATCATGCAGCAGCGTGTAGTTCATCGCGTCGATGCGGCGGAAATATTCCGCATTGAGGACGTGCTGGGCGCCCGGCTTCGGCGCCGAGGCCTGGCCGAGATAGGACTGGAACAGCGACAGCACCGGGTTGAGCACTGACAGGCAGGGGCAGCCGAGATCGCGGCAAAACGTCTCGAGCCGCGCCGACCATTCCGGTTCGACCAGGGTGTAGAGCACGACGCCAGGCGAAGCCTCGATCTCCGCCAGCACCCGGGCGAGCTGTGCCTCGGAACGGACGAGCGGATAGACATGCTCGATCGCCGAGACCGTCTCATATTGCGCGGCAGCTGCGCGACTGACCGCGATCAGCGTTTCGCCGGTCGCGTCCGAGACGAGATGGAGGTGAAAATAATTGCGGGCCACGTTGGCTCCCGGATTTACGAGCTGCGCCACCTCTAGCGTGCTGAGCAGACAATGCAAATTGGGCCGGAAGGCTATCGGCAGGGCGGGCTAATTCACGGAGCAGGGGATGAGTGTGGACAACCGAGCGTCCCGGAGGCCTCTGGAGAGCGGCGTGTATAACCCCCCATTTCGATCAACAGGCAAAAGGCTGTGGTCAGGTTCAGCGATGTTTCACGTGAATCATTTTCGAGGTTGGAGGCCCGACCCGGATTCCAATTGGTTAAGAAAGCCTTAACGATCTCGATCGCCGTCGCCACATTCCGGCCATGAGGGTCCACGAGCTGTGGAACAGCTGTGGATGGCCTTGCGGCTAAGCCTGTGCCTGCCCCCAAGAGTCAAAAAAGAAGATTCTCTCTCAAGAATCATATTTAGAAGAGATCGAGAGCGATGGTCTGGACCCGAGAATGTCGACGCATAGCAAACCGGTTTTCCTGCGGGCACTCGATGGAGAGACACTGGTCACTCCCCCGCTCTGGCTGATGCGGCAGGCTGGCCGATATCTGCCGGAATATCGTGAGCTTCGCGCCAAGGCCGGAAGCTTCCTCGCGCTCTGCTACAACCCGGAGCTTGCCGCCGAGGTCACCTTGCAGCCAATCCGGCGCTTTGGTTTTGATGCCGCGATCCTGTTCTCGGACATTCTCGTCATCCCGCAAGCACTCGGGCAGGCCCTCTGGTTCGTCGAGGGCGAAGGTCCGCGCCTCGAGCCGGTAGCCGATGAGCAGCGCTTGCGCGCGATCGATGGGCAGGCCGACCAGGACAAGCTTGCGCCGATCATCGAGACGGTGCGCCGGGTGAGAGCGGCCCTGCCCAGGGAGACTGCCCTGATTGGCTTCTGTGGCGCGCCCTGGACCGTGGCGACCTATATGGTGGCCGGTCGAGGCACTCCGGATCAGGGGCCGGCGAAAGAGCTGTTCATGCGCGATCCGGATTTATTCCAGCGCCTGATCGATCGGATCGTCGTCTCGTCGATCGATTATCTCAACGCCCAGATCGAAGCCGGCGTCGATGCGGTGCAGATCTTCGACAGCTGGGCGGGATCGCTGGGGCCGGCAGAGTTCGAGCGCTGGTGCATCGCGCCGACGAAGCGGATCGTCGAGGGCGTGCGGGCGCATCATCCCGGGACCCGTATCATCGGGTTCCCTCGTGGTGCCGGCGCGCTCATCCCGGGTTATGTCACGGCGACGGGCGTCAATGCCGCTGGACTCGAAACCGACATCGACCGGGGCTTTGCGCGCGATGCGATCCAATCGCTGGTGCCTGTCCAGGGCCATCTCGATCCGTTGATCCTGCGCGCCGGGGGGCCGGAGCTGGAGCGCGAGGTCGCCGCGATCAGATCGGCTTTCGGTGCAAAGCCCTTCGTTTTCAATCTGGGTCACGGCATTTTGCCCGACACCCCGATCGCGCATGTCGAGCGGCTGATCGCCGCCGTCAGGGCCTGAGGGAGGACCATCGCGATGTATGAATGGATCAAGGCCTTTCACGTCATGGCGGTGATCGCCTGGATGGCGAGCATGCTCTATCTGCCGCGCCTGATGGTCTATCACGCGGAGGCGCAGACCGGGTCGATCCAGTCCGAGACCTTCAAGATCATGGAGCGGCGGCTGCTCAAGGGCATCATGACGCCCTCGATGATCGTGACCTGGATCCTGGGCCTTTACCTCGCCTGGTCGGGTTTCGGCTTCAAGGGCGGCTGGCTGCACGGGAAGATCCTGCTGGTCTTCATCCTGTCGGGCATCCATGGCTATCTGGTGGGACGGGTCCGTGCCTTCGCCGAGGATCGCAACCTCAAGAGCGCGCGGTTCTATCGTATCATCAACGAGGTTCCAGCCGTCTTGATGGCGCTGATCGTGATCCTCGTCATCGTCAAGCCGTTCTGATTTGCCGTTCTGAATTTCACGTCGGCGTGAGCGGTTTTCTAGAGTCGAAGAGTGAGAGCAGGATCGATTGCGAAAACCGGTTCCCACTTTTTCGCATCCTGCTCTTATGGGGGACGGCGCCGTGTCGTTTCCCGCTTGAGCCCAGCTGAGAATCCCGCTATCAAGCCCCTGCGCTCGTTTGGCGTATTCCCTGTTGCCGATGGTTCGTGAGCCCGCTGCCTGCGCAGACGCTCATGGCGCGCAACCGCAACGCTGGTCCGTCCTGGACCTGACGTTCTTCTCCGTTACCTCCTGACCCCTGTTCGTTTCGCAGGGGCTTTCACGATCCGGGTGCCCCATGCGGGAAATCAAGCTCCAAGACCTCAAGGTCAAATCTCCGACCGAACTTCTGACCTTCTCCGAGGGGCTCGAGGTCGAGAACGCCAGCACGATGCGCAAGCAGGAGCTGATGTTCGCGATCCTGAAGCAGCTCGCGGCGAAGGACACAGAGATCCTCGGCGAGGGTGTGGTCGAGGTTCTGCCTGACGGTTTCGGCTTCCTGCGCTCGTCGGATTCCAATTATCTGCCGGGTCCCGACGACATCTATGTCTCGCCGACGCAGATCCGCAAATTCGGTTTGCGCACCGGCGATACGGTCGAAGGCCCGATTCGTGGCCCCAAGGATGGCGAACGCTATTTCGCGCTGCTCAAGGTCAATACGATCAATTTCGAGGATCCCGAGCGGATCAAGCACAAGATCAACTTCGACAATTTGACGCCGCTCTATCCCGATGAGCGCCTGCGCATGGAAGTGCCGGACGCGACGAAGAAGGATTTCTCGGCCCGCGTCATCGACATCGTCTCGCCGATCGGCAAGGGCCAGCGCGCCCTGATCGTGGCACCGCCGCGCACCGGTAAGACCGTGCTGCTGCAGAACATCGCGCAGTCGATCACGACCAACCACCCGGAATGCTATCTGATCGTGCTGCTGATCGACGAGCGGCCCGAGGAAGTCACCGACATGCAGCGCTCGGTGAAGGGCGAGGTCGTCTCCTCGACCTTCGACGAGCCGGCCTCGCGCCACGTCCAGGTCGCCGAGATGGTGATCGAGAAGGCCAAGCGCCTGGTCGAGCATGGCCGCGACGTCGTCATCCTGCTCGATTCGATCACGCGTCTGGGCCGCGCCTACAACACCGTGGTGCCCTCCTCCGGCAAGGTGCTGACCGGTGGTGTCGACGCCAACGCCCTGCAGCGGCCCAAGCGCTTCTTCGGTGCGGCGCGTAATATCGAAGAGGGCGGCTCGCTGACCATCGTCGCGACCGCGCTGATCGATACCGGCAGCCGCATGGACGAAGTCATCTTCGAAGAGTTCAAGGGCACCGGCAACTCCGAGGTGATCCTCGACCGCAAGGTCGCCGACAAGCGCATCTTCCCGGCGATCGACATCCTCAAATCCGGCACCCGCAAGGAAGAGCTCATCACGCCCAAGGATGTGCTGGCCAAGACCTATGTGCTGCGCCGCATCCTGAATCCGATGGGCCCGCAGGACGCGATCGAGTTCCTGATGGACAAACTGCGCCAGACCAAACAGAACGCGGACTTCTTCGATTCGATGAACACCTGATTTTCCCCTTGGGGGAGAGGGCATCCGCTCAGCTGCGGATATGGAAAGGGCCGCGCGAGCGGCCCTTTTCTTTATGCAGAAGAGACGGTCTCAGAGCGGTTTGCAGCCGCGATCATGTTGAGCTGATTTGCGACATGTCGACTTTGGGAAGGGTCGCGCGGTTTCAACGGCCGTCACTGACGGCCTGGGCCAATCGATTCGGATCCGTGACGGGCGGCAGGCAGCGCCCGGCAAAGCAGATGAAGGCCGCCCCGGTACCAGCCTGGCGCGCCATTGCGGCGGCTGGGTGCTCGGCCGGCAGGCTCGACGGATCCGGGCAATCGACCAGGGTCGTCACTGTATAGGGCAGGGCAAGTGCCGCCTGGTGCAGTGCCGCCCTCTCCGACCCCGCCAGCACGATCTCCACACCATGCCGCGCCAGATCATAGGCGTTCAGGATCGAGCCATGCGCCATGGGTGCGCGTTCGGCCGCCGCCAGCGCAGCGCCAAGGAACGCATCGGCGCGATCGCGATCCGCTGCCTCCCCGCTTTTGATCGCCAGCCGCAGCAGATTGGTGGCATGAATCCCGTTGGCGTTGGGCACGGCGTCGTCATGGGTCGGGCGCGGTATGACCGGCAAGCCCTTGTTTTCCATAAGAGTCATACCGAGTAGATTGGTCGCGCCGCTGAGGTAGTGCCGCTGCAGATGTGCGCTCCAGCGCTGGGCATCATCGAGGTAGTGCTGGGCGAATGTCGCGTCATGCAGCGCCAGCGCCGCATCCGCCATGGCGGCATGATCGAGCGCGAAGCCGGGCTTGATCAGGCGGCCCTTGCGATAGGAATGGGCGAGCCCGTCACCATCGGTCATCGATTCGGCGACGAAATGGTAGGCGCGCTGGGCAAGCGCGAGCCAGTCCTTGCGGCCGAGCAGGCCGGAGGCCCGCGTCAGCGCCGCGATCATCATGCCATTCCAGTCGGCCAGGATCTTGTCGTCGCAAGCGGGCGGAATCCGCTTGGCCCGGATAGCGAGCAATCGTTCGCGAATTCCGGCCAGGACGGTCGCCGTCTCGGGATCGGGATCCGGCGTTTCCAGGCGATTAAGGATAGCGACCTCTTCCCAATTGCCGTGCGCGGTCACGTCGTAATGGAGTGCGAGCAGGCGGGCCTCTTCCGCCGAGAGATGCGTTTCGAGCCCGCGCGCGGTCCAGACATAAAACTTGCCCTCGACGCCTTCGGAATCGGCATCGAGGCTGGCGGCAAAAGCACCCTCCGGCAGCAGCATGTCGCGTGCGAGCCAGGCGACGATGCCCTCAGCCGCCATCCTCATCAGCGGATCGGCGCTGCGGGCGGCCTCCAGGGCATAGAGGTTGAGCAATTGGGCGTTGTCGTAGAGCATCTTCTCGAAATGCGGGGCGAGCCAGCGCTCATCGACGGAATAGCGGGCGAAGCCGCCGCCGAGATGGTCATGGATGCCGCCACGCGCCATCCGCTCCAGTGTCCTGAGGGCAGGCGCCAGCGTCGCGGGGGAGCCTGTGCGCGCGCCATGGCGCCAGAGCATTTCGATCAGGCCGGGATTGGGGAATTTTGGCGCGCCGCGCAGGCCACCATGATGTGGATCGAAGGCGCCGGCGACCTGGCCCGCAAGCGCATCGAGATCGGGTTTGCCGGCGCCGTCCGTCGCGAAGGCCTCAGTCTGGGACAAGGCGGCGCGAATGGCGGCGGCATTGCGCGCGATGCGGTCGGGATCCTGCCGGTGGATCGCCGCGAGCTGTTTCAGCACGCCGGTGAAGGAGGGCCGGCCATAGCGCGCTTCGGGCGGGAAATAGGTGCCGCCCCAGAACGGGTCGCCATCAGCGGTCAGGAACATGGTCAGCGGCCAGCCGCCCTGCTCGCCCAGGCTGTGCAGCGCGCTCATATAGACATGGTCGATATCGGGCCTTTCCTCGCGGTCGACCTTGATGTTCACGAAGAGCTCGTTCATCACCGCCGCGGTTGCAGGATCCTCGAAACTTTCATGCGCCATGACATGGCACCAATGGCAGGCGGCGTAACCGACCGAGAGCATGACCGGCCGGCCGCTGCGCTTGGCCTCGGCGAAGGCGGCCTCGCTCCATTCCCACCAGTGAACCGGGTTGTCCTTATGCTGCAGGAGATAGGGGCTGGCGGCGTCCGCGAGACGGTTCATCGGCGTGGCTTTCCGGCCGGGCGCCAAAGCCAGGTTGGGGCCGGGCGCAGCATGGTGTTCGAGAGATGAGCGACGCAGCAGCCTATCCGACGATCGTCGCCCTGTCCTCCGGCAGCGGGCGGGCGGGCGTCGCCGTCATCCGGATATCCGGCTCCCGGGTTCGATTCGTACTCGAAACGGTCGCGGGGGGAATTCCCCAACCGCGCCATGCCGTCTTGCGGCAACTGCGGGACGAGGACGGCGAGGTCATCGATACCGGGCTTGTGCTGTATTTTCCCGCGCCGGCGAGCTTTTCAGGTGAGGATATCGCCGAGTTCCAGGTTCATGGCGCAAGGGCCATCATCGCCCGTCTGCTGAACGTCCTGACGCATCTGCCTGGGGTGAGACTTGCCGAGCCCGGTGAATTCACCCGGCGGGCCTTTGAAGCCGGGAAGCTCGATCTTGCCGCTGTCGAGGGCCTGGCGGACCTGATCGATTCGGAAACGGAATGGCAGCGCCGGCAGGCGTTGCGCCAGATGACCGGCACACTCGGCAAGCAGGCGGCAGCGTGGCGGAGCCGATTGATCGAGGCGATGGCACTGCTTGCTGCGGATATCGACTTCTCCGACGAGGGCGATGTCTCGGGGCCGCTCGTCGATGAGGCGCTGGCGATCGCAGCAGGCATCGTCGCGGAGTTGCGCGAGGCTCTTGGCAGCTTTGCCATGGGCGAACGCGTCCGTGAGGGTTTTGTCGTGGTCCTTGCCGGCCCGCCCAATGCCGGAAAGTCGAGCCTGCTCAATGCGCTTGCCCGCCGCGATGTCGCCATCGTCTCGGCGATGGCGGGGACGACGCGGGATGCGATCGAGGTGCGGCTCGATCTGGCGGGTTTGCCGGTCACGCTGGTCGATACGGCGGGTTTGCGCGAAAGCACTGAGGCAATCGAAGCCGAGGGCGTCAGGCGGGCCCTGGATTTGGTCGCGCGAGCGGATCTCGTTCTCAAGCTTCGGGCAATCGATTCGCTTCCGGATCGTTTCGCCTCGATTCAAAAGACGCTTTGCATCGCCACGAAGGCCGATCTGGCAAGCGATCTGGCGGGTCAGGCTTTGCCCGGCGAGATCGCGGTTTCGTCCCAGACGGGTGCGGGCTTGGATGATCTGTTGGCGAGCATTATTGCCGAGCTCGGGGCGCTCTCGCAGCCCGAACCGGCATTGCTGACGCGTGAGCGGCACCGTGTCGCGGTCTCCGATGCGGCGCTTGCGCTGGAGCGCGCGCTCGATGCCCGGCACGGCCAGGTCGAGTTGCTGGCTGAAGAAGTTCGCCTAGCGGTGACGGCGCTGGAGCGCTTGGTCGGACGCATCGATGTCGAGGATGTTCTCGACCAGCTCTTTTCCGGCTTCTGCATCGGTAAATAGCAAGCGGAAGGCATCGCCTCCATAATTCCGGCCGTTTCACGTGAAACGAGGGCTCATCGCCTTATAATCATTGACCCCCGGGCCGGGCTTCGCTAGCGAATCCGCATGTCTCTTCCTGTTGTCGAAACGCGCTACGACGTGATCGTGGTCGGTGGCGGCCATGCCGGCGCCGAGGCGGCGAGTGCAGCCGCGCGGCTTGGCGCGCGCACCGCACTGATCACGCATCGACCGGAGACGATCGGCGTGATGTCCTGCAATCCGGCGATCGGCGGTCTCGGCAAGGGGCATCTTGTCCGCGAGATCGATGCGCTCGATGGCGTCATGGCGCGGGCAGCCGACCGGGCCGGCATTCAGTTCCGCATGCTGAACCGCCGCAAAGGTCCCGCCGTGCGCGGTCCCAGGGCCCAGGCGGATCGCAAGCTTTATCGCCTGGCTGTTCAGGATTTATTAGCTGAGCAGGGCAATCTCGAGATCGTCGCCGGCGAGGTGTTCGATATCGCGATCGAGGACGACCAGGTCAGCGCCGTGATTCTGGCGGATGGACGTCGATTCGCTACCGGAACAGTCGTCTTGACGACCGGAACCTTCCTGCGCGGCTTGATCCATATCGGCGAGGCCAAGATTCCGGCCGGGCGTGTCGATGAGGCGCCTTCGCTGGGGCTGTCTGCGACCTTGGAGCGCCATGGCTTTCCGCTTGGCCGCCTCAAGACTGGCACCCCACCGCGTCTGGATGGGCGCACGATCGATTGGGCGGCGCTCGAAATGCAGGCCGGCGACGATCCGCCCGAGCCTTTCTCGGCGTTGACCACGGCGATCACCACGCCGCAGATCTCCTGCGGGATTACGCGCACGACTTTGGCGACTCATGATTTGATCCGCGCCAATCTCCACCGCGCTCCGATGTTCTCCGGCCAGATCGAGGGCCGCGGGCCGCGCTACTGCCCCTCGATCGAGGACAAGGTCGGTCGCTTCGGCGACCGCGACGGCCACCAGATCTTCCTTGAGCCCGAGGGGCTTGACGATGACACGGTCTATCCCAACGGCATCTCGACCTCCCTGCCGGAGGATGTGCAGCTCGGCGTGCTCAAGACGATTCCGGGCCTGGAGCGTGCCACCATGCTGCGCCCCGGCTATGCGATCGAGTACGACTTCGTCGATCCACGCGCCTTGAGGAACACGCTGGAGACGCGCGCCGTCCGAGGCTTGTTCCTGGCGGGCCAGATCAACGGCACGACAGGTTATGAAGAGGCGGGCGCGCAAGGGCTGTTCGCGGGTTTGAACGCTGCGCGCCGGGCCGGCGGGGTCGAGCCGATCGTGTTCGAGCGCACCACCTCCTATATCGGGGTTCTGGTCGACGATCTGGTCACGCGCGGGGTTACGGAGCCGTACCGAATGTTCACGTCGCGGGCAGAGTTTCGCCTGTCATTGCGCGTCGACAATGCCGATGAGCGCTTGACGCCGCTTGGCATGGAGCTTGGCCTGGTGAGCTCGCTGCGTCGCGACCATTTCGAAGCCCGACGCGCTGCCATCGCACGGTTGCAGGCCCGATTGAAGGATGTTTGGGTCACGCCGCAACAAGCGGAAGGGGCCGGGATCCATCTCAACCGCGATGGCCTGCGGCGGAGCGCCTACCAGCTGCTCTCCTATCCCGATATCGGCTATGAGAGCCTCGCAGTGATCTGGCCGGATCTTGCCGATTATGATCCGTCTGTTGTTTCACGTGTGACAGCGGATGCGGTCTATTCGGTCTATCTCGATCGCCAATCCGCGGAGATCCAAGCCTATAAGCGCGATCAGGCGCTGAAGGTGCCGGAGGATCTCGATCTCGACGGCATCTCGGGCTTGTCCAACGAGATCAAGCTGAAGCTGAATGCGGAGCGGCCAGCCGACCTCGCCCAAGCGGCACGGATCGAGGGCATGACGCCTGCCGCGCTGACCTTGCTGGCGGCGCATGCGCGGCGTGGGCGTCGCCAGCGCGCTCCTGAACCGATCGCGTGATTCATGACTGTTGATAAAAGCGACAGGGCGCATGCTTTGCGCTTGACGCCTGTTTCACGTGAAACAGAGGAGCGTCTGGCGATCCTCGTCGCCGAGCTCGAGCGCTGGCAGGCGGCGAAGAATCTGGTGTCCTCGAGCACGTTGAAGGATGTCTGGACGCGCCATATCGCGGATTCGCTGCAACTCTTCGATCTGGCCCGAGACTCGCAGCGCTGGCTCGACCTCGGCTCCGGCGGCGGCTTTCCCGGGTTGGTGATCGGCATTTGCCTGGCGGAGCAGGGGACGGGCGAGATCCATCTTGTCGAGAGCAATAGCCGCAAATGCGCCTTCCTGCGGCATGCCGCGCGTTTGACGGGCGCGCCGGTCAAGGTTCACAATGCACGGATCGAGGATGCGGTCGGCGATTTTGCTGGTAAAATCGATGTGGTTTGTGCGCGAGCCCTGGCACCGCTGCCGCTGCTGTTGGACTGGTGCAAAGACCTGTTGAGAACAGGGGCCTTGGGGCTCTTTCCCAAGGGACAACATCTAGATGCTGAATTGACCGACGCGTCTAAATATTGGAAGATTCAGGCCTCAACGGTTTCTTCCGTGACAGACAGCGCCGCGCGCATCCTGATGGTTCGTGCGGTCGAGAAGCGGGCCGATTCATGACCGATCTTACTCCTATTGTCCTGCCGCGCCGTCCGCGCGTGCTGGCGCTCGCGAATCAGAAGGGCGGCGTCGGCAAGACGACGACGGCGATCAATCTCGGCACGGCGCTGGCGGCGATTGGCGAGAAGGTGCTGATCGTCGATCTCGACCCGCAGGGCAATGCCTCGACAGGGCTCGGCATCGACCGCAAAAGCCGTAAATCCTCGACTTATGACGTCCTGTGCGGCGACGTCGGTCTTGGGCAGGCGATGCAGGAGACGGCGGTCCCGGGTCTGTTCCTGGCGCCATCGACGCTGGATCTGCTTGGCGTCGAGCTTGAGATAGCCTCCTCCAAGGACCGCGCCCATCGCCTGAAGAACGCGATTGACGAGCTGGTCTATGACCAGCGCTGTTCTGACCTGACCTATGTGCTGATCGATTGCCCACCCTCGCTGAGCCTCATCACCATCAATGCGATGACTGCGGCGGATGCCGTGCTGGTGCCGCTGCAATGCGAGTTCTTCGCCTTGGAAGGCTTGAGCCAGCTGCTCAAAACGGTCGAGCAGGTCCGCAACGGCCTCAACCCGCGCCTGGTCATCCAGGGTGTGGTTTTGACGATGTACGATCCGCGCAACAACCTGTCCGGCCAGGTGATGGCGGATGTCCGAGAATTCCTCGGCGACAAGGTCTATGAGACCGTGATCCCGCGCAATGTCCGGGTGTCGGAGGCGCCGTCCTATGGCAAGCCGGTGCTGCTCTACGACCTGCGCTGCTCGGGTTCGCAGGCCTATCTGAAGCTGGCCTCCGAGGTGATCAAGCGCGAGCGCGTTCTGCGCGCGGCAGCCTGAACCACGACGAAAAGACGAGAGAGTACAAGAGGATGGCTATGGCCGAAGAACAGGGGCGCTCGCGGCTCGGCCGAGGCCTGGCGGCGCTGATCGGCGATGTCGGCGAGGAGATCGGAGCGATCGACCGGGCGCGCGGCCAGAGGCGCGTGCCTGTCGAATTCCTGCGTCCGAGCGCGCGCAATCCACGGCGCAGCTTCGGTGAGGACGATCTCGAAGAGCTCACGGCCTCGGTTCGCGAGCGCGGCATCCTGCAGCCGATCATCGTGCGCTCGATTCCCAACATGCTCGACGCCTACGAGATCATTGCGGGCGAACGGCGCTGGCGCGCAGCCCAACGCGCAGGCCTGCACGACGTGCCGGTCATCCTGGTCGAGGCTGATGATCGCGAAGCGCTCGAAATCGCCATCGTCGAGAACGTTCAGCGCACCGATCTGAACGCGATCGAGGAGGCTGCCGGCTATGAGCGGCTGATCGCGGAGTTCAATTATACGCAAAACGACCTTGCGCGGGTCATCGGCAAGAGCCGCAGCCATGTCGCCAACACCTTGCGGCTGTCCAAACTGCCGGAATCGGTGCGGAAGATGGTCAGCGAAGGCGCGGTTTCGGCCGGCCATGCCCGTGCCTTGCTGTCCGTTTCGGAGCCGGAACTGATGGCTCGCAAGATCGTGGACGAAGGGCTCAGTGTCCGTGACATCGAGCGGATCGTTCAGGACGAATCGCGCGGCGAGAGCAAAAGCGTTCCAGGCAAGCCCAAGATCGATAAGGATCCCGATACCCGCGCGGTCGAGAAGGCCCTCGAGGAAGCGCTGGGACTGTCGGTCTCGATTCAGCACCGGGCCAATGGCGCCGGCGAGATGAAGATTGGTTACAAGACGCTCGAGCAGCTCGAAGCGCTTTGCCGCAGGTTGAAGGCCTGAGCCGAGCAATTCTCGATCCAGTTGGATCGGAAATTGCTCCAAAATGCTTCAGTCTCCACGCGCTCCGGAACGGCCGAGACGCGCCAGGGTCCAGAGCGCGCGCACTGCGGCGGGCCGGGCGATATCGCCGTCCCGCCTGACGGCAAGCGTCGCTGCCCCCAGAAGCGAGATGGCCTCCATCAGTTTCGCGGTCGTCCAGGCCGAAAGCGCCGCCTCCATCGCCGGAATACGTGGAAAGGGCAGCCGCATGGTCGCAACGACGTCCTTGACGCCGCGGCCGGCATCGACGCTTTGCCGCGATTTGAGCAGCGTCAGCGCCTGCCGCAGCACCGCACCCAGCATGACCCCGGGATCGAGGCCCTCCCCGCTCAATTTGGCATAGGCTAGATCGAGCGCCGGCAGGCGCCCGGCGAAGACGGCATCGACCAGAGCCGCCTGTTCGCGCTGGGCCGTGTCGCCGACGACCGCCTCAATATGCTCGCTCAGGACCGCGGGATCGGCCCCGACATAGAGCAGGAGCTTCTCGATCTCGCGCCGCGATGTCTGCCGGTCGCCGCCGAGCAGTCCGGCGAGATGGTCGCGATTGACGCGGTCGATGGTCTTGCCCGCGGCGCGCAGCATCTCGTCGATCAGACTGCCAAGATCACGGGCGCCGTCGCTGTAGCAGGGAACAGCGAGCGCGGAGCGCGCCTTTTCACAGGCGACACGCAAAGGATTGCTGCGCTGGAGATCGCCGGCCTCGATGATCACGATGGCGTCACGCGACGGCGTTGCGAGCAAGGGTTCGACGGCCGCCGTCAGCAGTTTGCCTGTGGCGGAGACGCGGATGGCACGCCGGCCGCCGAACAGGCCGATGGTGTTGGCCTCGTCGACGAGCTTGAGCGGGTCGGAGGCGATGTCGTCGCCGCTCATCCGCACGAGCTGGAAGGCGTCGTTGGCGTCGTCGACATTGGCGCGCGCCAGCGCGGCTGCGCGCTCCGAGACCAGGCCCGTATCGGGGCCGTAGATCAGAAACAGCCGCCAGGCCGGATCGGGCTTGGCCAGCGTGCGCTCGGCCTCATGCGCCTTGACGGCGACCATGGCAGGCGTTCTCGCTTCAGCCGGAGACCAGATCGGCGGCGAGCTGCCCCTTGATCAGCTGGGCCAGGCTCTTGGCCGCGCGGATCTGGGCGTCGCGCGCGGCACGCACCGTGGCGAAGCGCTGCGAGGAGCGCTCATAGGGCGCGCGCACGACATTGGTGCCCGAGGAGACAGTCTCGCCCGCGCCTCCTATGCGCTTCACCGTCCAGGTCGCGGTTGCGATCAGGATCGCGGAATCGGCGCGGCCGCTGGCGTAATCGACGGTAATGACTTCGATCGATTCGGTGATCTTGGTCTCGAAACGCAGGCGCTTCTGAACATCGGGCTCGCCGCCGCCATCGAGCTCGAAGGCGAGTTCATTGCGCAGGTAATGGCCGGTCAGCCCCTGAATCTGGGGGATTTCGACGCTCTTCAGCGCCGACTTGACGCTGCCGCCGACAGTGCTCGTGGTGTTCTCGGAATAGAGCGGTTGCAGGCAGCCCCCGGCGAAGGCCGTCGCCAGCAATGTGGCGGCCAGCATCACGCGGCGGGTCGGAACCGGCTGCGACAGGATCCGGTTCTGGGCTTCAGGCGACGACATTCACGATTCTCCCGGGCACGACGATGATCTTCCGGATCTCCCGGCCGTCAAGCGCCTTGATGACAGCCTCGGAGGCGCGCGCGAGCGCTTCCACGGCTACGGTATTCGCATCGGCGGGGACGGTCACCTCCGCGCGCTTCTTGCCGTTGATCTGCACCGGCAGCACGATGCTGTCGTCCTTCAGCAGGGTCTCGTCGGCACCAGGCCAAGCAGCCTCGCCGATGAGCCCCGGCTGCCCCAGCGCCTGCCAGCACTCCTCGGCGAGATGCGGCATCATCGGTGCGACAAGTTGCGTGGCGATGATGGCGGATTCATGCAGCGCGAAGGCGACGTCCGGCGCGAGTGCGGCGTTTTCGGCGGCCGCGTCGAGCGCTTTGCCGATGGCGTTGGTCAGCGAATAGATATGGGCGATGCAGCGGTTGAAACCGAGGCGCTCGATATCGAAACCGACCGCATGCAAGGCGCGGTGGCTGGCGCGGCGCAGCGTCAAGGCCTGCTCGCCCAGGGCGGCCGGCATGCCGGCGCTGTTGCCGGTGCGCTCGGCGATCTCGCCGACGAGCCGCCAGAGGCGCTGGACGAAGCGGGCGGCGCCCTGGACGCCCTCATCGGTCCAGATCACGTCGCGGTCGGGCGGTGAATCGGAGAGCATGAACCAGCGCGCGGTGTCGGCGCCGTAGGAGGCGATGATGTCATCGGGATCGACGACATTCTTCTTCGACTTCGACATCTTCTCGATGGCGCCGATCTCGATCGGCGCGCCGGTATCGACATGGAAGCCGCGGCGCTCAGTGCCGTTCACCTCGATGCGGACATCGCCCGGCTCGACCCAGCTGCCGTCCTTGCCGCGATAGGTCTCATGGACGACCATGCCTTGCGTGAACATGCCGTCGAAAGGCTCGTCCAGCCCGGCATGGCCGGTCGCCTTCATGGCGCGGGTGAAGAAGCGCGAATAGAGCAGATGCAGGATCGCGTGCTCGACGCCGCCGATATACTGGTCGACCGGCAGGAAGCGGTCGACGGCCGGCCGGTCGGTCGGGCTCTCGATGCGCCAGGGATCGGTGAAGCGGGCGAAATACCAGGACGAATCGACGAAGGTGTCCATCGTGTCGGTTTCGCGCCGGGCCGGCTTGCCGCATTGCGGGCAGGCGACATGCTTCCATGTCGGGTGATGGTCGAGCGGGTTGCCGGGCCGGTCGAAGGAGACGTCGTCGGGCAATTTGACCGGCAGGTCGGCGTCGGGCACCGGCAGCGTGCCGCAATCGGCGCAATGGATCACCGGAATCGGGCAACCCCAGTAGCGCTGGCGCGAAACGCCCCAGTCGCGCAGGCGGAAATTGACCTTGCGCGTGGCGATAGGGCTGTTGCCGCGCGTCTCGGCTTCCAGCCGACGGGCGACTTCTTCTTTCGCTTCCGGAATGGTCATACCGTCGAGGAAGCGCGAATTGATCATGCGACCGTCATCGCCATAGGCGGTGTCGGTGATGATGAAGCTCGCGGCGTCCTGGCCCTCAGGCGCCACGACCGGGGTGACGCCGAGCCCATATTTGTTGACGAAGTCGAGGTCGCGCTGGTCATGGGCCGGGCAGCCGAAGATCGCGCCGGTACCGTAGTCCATCAGGATGAAATTGGCGACATAGACCGGCAAAGTCCATGATTTATCAAAGGGATGCACAGCGCGGATGCCGGTGTCGAAACCGAGCTTCTCGGCCTTGTCGATGTTTTCCTGGGCCGTGCCGGTGCGCTTGCAGTCCTCGATGAAGGCCTGCAGGGCCGGGTTGTTCTCCGCCGCCGCCTTGGCCAGCGGGTGGTCAGGCGCGATCGCCATGAACTTGGCGCCAAACAGCGTGTCGGGCCGGGTCGTGTAGATCTCCAGCTCGTTGCGGCCATAGGGATTCGATTCGAGAGCGAAACGAATCAACAGCCCTTCCGAGCGGCCGATCCAGTTCTTCTGCATCAACCGGACCTTGTCGGGCCAGCGCGTCAGGCCTTCCAGCGCGTCATGCAGCTCCTGGGCGTAGTCGGTGATCTTGAAGAACCACTGCGTCAGCTCGCGGATTTCCACGGGCGCGCCGGAGCGCCAACCGCGCCCATCGATGACCTGTTCATTGGCGAGCACGGTCTCGTCGACCGGGTCCCAGTTGACCTTGGCGGTCTTGCGGTCGACCAACCCGGCCTTGAGGAAGTCCAGGAACAGCTTCTGCTGGTGCTTGTAATAGCTCGGGTCGCAGGTCGCGAGCTCCCGGCTCCAGTCGAGCGACAGGCCCATGGACTGCAGCTGCGTCCGCATCGTCGCGATATTGGCGTAGGTCCATTCGCGGGGATGGACCTTGTTGGCCTTGGCGGCGTTCTCGGCCGGCAGGCCGAAGGCATCCCAGCCCATCGGATGGAGCACGGCGAAACCCTTGGCGCGCTTATAACGCGCGACGACGTCACCCATCGCATAATTGCGGACATGGCCCATATGGATGCGGCCGGAAGGGTAGGGAAACATCTCGAGGACGTAGTAGCTCGGGCGCGGATCGTCATTGCGGGTCTCGAAGAGCTTGCGCTCCTCCCAGACACGGCGCCATTTCGGCTCTGATTCCTTGGGATTGTAGCGTTCGACGGCCATGATAACGGGCAATTCTTGCGTGATCGGATGAGCCCGGACTAGGACACCATTGCAGCCACGCGGTCAACGCTGCACAGGGCATGAAGGGACTACCGATGAGCGATACGGTTACGCGTTTGGCCGCCACACGGGCCGCGATTGCGCGTGCGGCGCGTGATTTCGAGCGCGAGCCCGATTCGGTTGCGCTGATCGCGGTTTCGAAGACGATGCCGGCAGAGGCGATTCTGCCGGCGCTGGAGGCCGGACAGCGCATCTTCGGCGAGAACTATGTCCAGGAGGCCAAGGCCAAATGGCCGGAGCTGAAGCAGCGCTTTCCTGATGCCCAGCTCCACATGATCGGGCCTCTGCAATCCAACAAGGCCCGCGAGGCGGTCGAATTGTTCGACGCGATCCATTCGCTCGATCGCGAGAGCCTGGCCAAGGAACTGGCGCGCGAGATCGGGCGCGCCGGCAAGGCTCCGACCCTGTTCGTCCAGGTCAACACCGGCGACGAGCCGCAAAAGGGCGGCGTCAGCCCGGCTGGGATCGATGCGTTCCTGGAAAACTGCCGCGTCCATCACGGCCTCGTGATCACGGGGCTGATGTGCATTCCGCCGGCCGATGAGCCGCCCTCGCCGCATTTCGCGCTGCTCGCCAAGATCGCGGCGCGCCATGGCCTACGCGGCCTCTCGATGGGCATGAGCGCAGATTACGAAGCAGCGATCCAGATGGGCGCGACCTATGTGCGCGTGGGCAGCGCAATTTTTGGCGCGCGGGGCTAGGCGCGCGAGCCGGCACGTTGCCCGGCTGTCTTCCGGGGTGTGTTGTCCTGCCCCAAAAATACGCCGTCATCCCGGGCGGAGCGTGGCGGAGACCCGGGATCCATTCCTGAACATATGCCTGCAATGCTCCGGCATGGATCCCGGATCGGCGCGGCTTCGCCGCTTGTCCGGGATGACGGCGTGGTTCCGGCAGGCTGCGAAACGCTACCGCCGCAACGGCTCTCCAACGTCGATGCGGTTGCCGTCGGGGTCCTCGAAGACGAAGGCGCGCAGGCCGTAATCCTTGTCGCGCAGGCCCTTGAGGATGCGCAGGCCCTGGCCGCGAATGATGGCGTCGAGGGTGTCGATATCCTCGACCATCATATGGGCGACATTGAAGGGCGCCGCCTTGTGGTCGGGCTGCAGCGTCAGATGCAGTTCGGCGCCGTCGCGCTTTAGGATCATGAAGCCGACTGGATCGCCATTTTCGAAGGTTTTGCTGAAGCCGAGCGTGCCGGCGTAGAAATCATGCGCCCTGGCCATGTCCTTGACGGGGAGCATCGCCGCGATCCGCCCGAAGCGGAGGCCCGTTGAAGCCTTATCGGTCATCGTGAAAGTCTCGATTGGGAGAGCCGCATCGATGCAGGACGGTGCCTGCGATTCGGTCGGCCGGTCCGAAATTGATGGTCGAGACGGTGCCCGGACGGGTTTTCTAGAGCCATTTTCGATCCAGTTGGATCGTTCAATTGCCCTAGATTTTTGTTTTAACGCATTTTCTTCACGCGAACCGGTATCCACTTCGCCCGAAAACGCTCTAGCTGACGCGGCGCTATCTGACCAGAAGCACGCAATGCCGCGCCAGCCGCGGCAGCACCTTGGCGAAGACATGGCCCTCGACCGCGACGCAGCCGGCCGTGGGCGTGAAGCCGGCCCGCGCGAGATGCCAGAAGATCGCGCTGCCGCGGCCGCGAATCACCGGCGCGTCGTTCCAGCCGAGCTCGACGATGACATCGTAGAGATGGTCCTCGCGTGTCAGGCGCTCCTCGGCGGCGCCGGGCGGGCGGTCTATCAGCTGGTTGTAGCGGCGGTCGCTGGCATCGTCGCACCAGGCGTCGCGGGCGGTGATGGCACGCAGCGGCAGAAGGGTTCTCGGCCTGGGCAGCCGCGCCTTGCGGTAGAGCGCGCTGCGCAGCGGCAAAGCGGCGCGCGGGGTGCCGCCATCACCCTCGCGCTTGAGTACGACGATGCCGGAGCGACCGAGCGCGCAGGGGAATACCGCCCCGCCTGCGACCAGGAAGCCCTTGCTGCGGTCCCGGACCGAGGCGAAGACCCGCAGCCGGGTGAGACCGCGCGGCTTGCGAACCGACCAGGATGTGATCGGGCTCTCACGTTTTCTCACTGAAATTCCATCCTGCGTGACTTGCAGACACGAATCAGCGGGCTCATGGTGCCCGCTGCGCAACCGTCACAATGATCGTTCATGTCCGCCGTCCATCATATCCTTCTCGTCGATGATGACGAGACATTGCGCGACGCGCTGGCCGAACAGCTCGCGCTTTACGATGAGTTCAAGATCTCGACTGCCGGTACCGCGACCTCGGCGGTCAAGGCCGTGCAGGCCGAGCGGGTCGATCTCGCCGTGATGGATGTCGGCTTGCCCGACATGGACGGGCGCGAAGCCGTCAAGATGATGCGCAAGAACGGCTTCAAGAGCCCGGTGATCATGCTGACCGGCCAAGGCTCCGATTCGGACACGGTGCTGGGGCTGGAAGCCGGCGCCAATGATTATGTCGTCAAGCCGTTCAAATTCGCCGTGCTGCTGGCGCGCATCCGGGCGCATTTGCGCCAGTACGAGGCGAGCGAGGACGCGGTCTTTCAGGTCGGGCCCTATACCTTCCATCCCGGCTCGAAGCTGCTGGTCAGCGAGAAGGGCTCCAAGACCAAGCTGACCGAGAAGGAAACCGCGATCCTGCGCTTTCTCTATCGCGCCGGTCGCAAGCCGATCGCCCGCGAGATCCTGCTGCAGGAGGTCTGGGGCTATAACAGTCAGGTCACGACCCACACGCTCGAGACGCATATCTACCGGTTGCGCCAGAAGATCGAACCCGATCCGGGCAATGCGCGTTTGCTCGTGACGGATGCGGGCGGTTACCGCCTCAACCCTTAAGTCGATATGGCTCTCGACAACGACATTGCCCTGCTGGCCCGGCAGCCGCTGCTGAGTCTGATGGAGCGCGATGCGCTGCGGCTGGTGGCATTCGCGGCGGAAAGCCGCATCCTGCGCGCCGGCGATGTACTGTTTCGTGGCGGCGAGATGTCGGATGGCGCGGTGCTGATCATCTCGGGGGCGGTTGCCTTGCTGCACCAGGATGACGGCCAGCCCGCCGACGAGATCGTCGGCGCTGGCGCCTTGCTTGGAGAGATCGCCCTGTTCACCTCGGCGCACCGGCCGGTGACGGCGATCGCGCGCGAGCCGACGCAAGTGATGAAGCTGTCGCGCAGCGTGATGCGCCGTGTCCTCGCTGAGTTTCCGAGTTCGGCCGAGGCGATCGCTGAAGCGATCGGCGATCGTTTGCGCGAGTTCGTCGGCGAGTTGAGCCAGGTCCAGGCCGCGCTGAACGCGATTGATCGGGGCTGATAGAAGAGCCTCAAAGCTCCAGCGTCACCGTTACCGGCACGTGGTCCGAGGGACGCTCCCAGCCGCGTGCTTCGCGCAGGAAGGTGAGGTCGCGCAAAGCCGGCTTCAGCGCGTCCGAGAGCCAGATATGGTCGAGGCGGCGGCCGCGGTTGGAGGCTTCCCAGTCGGCGGCGCGGTAGCTCCACCAGCTATAGAGTTTCTCCGGTTCAGGCCTGAGCGTGCGCGCAGCATCGGTCCAGCCGAGCTCGCTGCGCAGCTTCTCCAGCGTCGTCGTCTCGATCGGCGTATGGCTGACCACATCGAGCAATTGCTTGTGGCTCCAGACATCGTGCTCATAGGGCGCGATGTTGAGATCGCCGAGCAGGATGGCGGGCCGGTCGGTCGGCTTCTTGGCGATGCCCCAGGCGCCGATCTCGTCGAGGAAGGCGAGTTTATGGGCGAATTTGTCGTTCCTGGCCGGGTCGGGAATATCGCCGCCCGCCGGAATGTAGAAATTATGGATCGCGACGCCGGCGGCGGCACCCGCGGCCTTGTCGAGCACGACGGTCATGTGGCGGGCGTCGTTCTTGCCGCACATCGCCATGGCCTCCTTCTCGCTGAAGGGCAGCTTTGAGACGATGGCGACGCCATTATAGCCCTTCTGGCCGATGAAGGCCTGATGGACATAGCCGATCTTCTCAAAGGCCTTGGCCGGAAACTGCTCGTCGGGCGTCTTAGTCTCCTGCAGGCACAGCACATCGGGCGCATGCGTGGTCAGGAAATCGCAGACCATGCCGATGCGCAGGCGCACCGAATTGATATTCCAGCTGGTGACGGTGAGTTGCACGCGAATGTTCCGGGCGGAGGGCTGCCGGAAACTGGTTTGTAGCGCGCGGAAAAGCAAGCACCGCGAGCGCAATCACGCCATCATTCCGGACAAGCGGCGTCAGTGGCGCCGGTCCGAAAGTCATCGCAGAACCCAGAGCGCTCCGATCGATTTAGGGTCCTGGCGGAGCTGGTCGAGGATCAGGCCGGATGCCGGGGCAAAGCGGGCCCTGCTGCAGCGATGATGATATGCCGATTATGCCGCTTGTTTTCCCTCTGACGTTCTCGATTCAGACGATGGCCGCCTCATTGGCGGTCAGTGCTGCGACGAGTTCGGCCAATGTCGAAACCGAGAGATCGGGCTTGGCGTGCTCGGCGCCGTAGCCGGTCAATCCTAGAGAGCGCCCGCCACGGTTGATCCAGGCGCAGGTGAGGCCGAGGCGGTTGGCTGGCGTGATGTCGGCGCGAAGACTCTGGCCGACATGGAGAATGCGCCTGCGCTCGATGCCGATGGCTGCGAGTTCCCGAATGGCCGTCTCGAAATGCGGCGTGTCCGGCTTGTAGGCGCCGACGCGTTCTGCCGTGACGACGAGGTCGAACGAGACATCGAGATGCCGGCTGGACGAGGCGAGCGAGCTTTCGTCGATATTGCTCAGCGCGCCGATTTTCGCGCGTGCCTGCAACGTCTTGAGACCTTCATGGCTGTCGGGATAGGCGAGCCAGGAATGGGGAGCGCGGGAGAACTCTTCCTTCAGCTCCTCGTCCACCGCCACGCCGAACTCGGCCGAAATGCGATCGAAGCACTGGCGCAGCACGTCCGGGTAGAGAAGAGCGGGGCGCTCCTGCTGGATTTCGGCGCGGGCCCGATCGAAAGCCATGAGCAGATCCGGGCCGGGTGCGACGATCCCATGCTGCGAAGTCCATCGCGACAGGAAGGCGATGATGGACGGTTCCCAGTCGATCAATGTCCCGTAGACGTCGAATGTGACGGCATCGAAATCCGACAAGCGCAGGCCCACAGCAAATCTCCATTCCACTCGGTTGCTTGATTAGCGATAAACGATTATCGCTAATCAAGCAACACCGCTCTTGCTGGAGCCGCATCGCCATAACCATCCTTTTTGGATCGATCGCGTCCGGCTCGTCGCGCATCGCCGCTGCCTGCTTGCGCTGGGCCTTGCCGGATCTGCCGGCGACCCTGCCTGGCTCGCGGCCATGCTTCCTTGTCGGCGCTTCCCGACGGCGCGCACCGGAAGCTTGAAACCCACCTACAGCATCAGACCGAATATCGTATTCGGCCTGATGCTGTAGGGTTTTGATCTTGCATCGGCTTGTCCCGAAAACCGGTTCCCTCTTTTCGTAGCCGATGCTCTGGCCTTGACGGCCTATCGGAATCTGCGCCAAGCCTTTGCTGCCAGCGCAAATCGATAGCCTCGGAGAAGACCGTGTCGCGTTCGGCGATCTTGCCCCAATTGCAAGCCAATCAAGTGGACAATCGCTCGGCGGCGGAGACCGTTGCCGACGCATTGCGACGTGGCATCTTGCGGGGCCAGATCGAGGGCGGCGAGCGGCTCAGGCAGGATCACATCGCCTCGCAGTTCGGCGTCAGCCAGATGATCGTCAGGGAGGCCTTCAAGCAACTCGGCTCTGAAGGCTTTCTTGTTTTCGAACCTCGGCGCGGCGTCAGCGTGACGCCTCTGAGCGTCGACGAGGCGTTCGAAATGACCAAGCTGCGCAGCCTGCTCGAGGCCCAGGCGCTGGAATGGGCGATCCCCAATCAGTCCAAGGACGACATCGCCTCTGCCGCCCAGCTTCTCGACGAGCTCGATGTCGCTACAACCACGGATGAGGTCATCGCGCTCAATGCCGCGTTCCATGAAACGCTCTATTGCCCATCTCAGCGGCACCGGACGCTGCGCCTTATACGAGCGATGCGGCTCAACTTTGAACGCTATCTTCGCTTCACATGGGACCGGATGCCTCAGCATCGCGCTCAATCGCAGGCCGAGCATCGGAGGCTCCTGGATTTGTGCAGAAACGGCCGATCCGATGAGGCTTGCGCGCTCCTAAGGGAACACATCACTGCAACGGGCGACTTGCTGACCAAGAGCCTGAGGTTGATCGACCGGCAAAATTCTCAAGAGCAAGATTCTTAAGAGCAAAATTCTCAAGAGAAAGTGCCGACGCCTGGCGGGATGGCTGATTGAACGCCGCACACCACCCGATCTGCGCTCACACATGGCAAGATCGAGGTGGTTCTGCCTTGTGCGCCCGGAATGACGACGCTTGGTCGAAATCCGGTCATTCGCCAAGGGATGTCAGAGCATGCGCTCGTAATTGATCATGAAATTCTTCGGATCGGGGCGGCGCTGGGTGTCGAGATTGTAGACCGAGACCGTGGTCTCATAGCCTTGCGGGTCGATCACCACCCAGCCGCGCAATTCATTGGCGGTGATGTCGTAGTTCAGGGTGATCTTGGAGGTGCCGCCCAGCGTCGAGCGGTCCTCGATCCTGACTGACAGGATGTCGCCCTTGGTGCTGGCGCCCATCACGACCGAATCGCGCGCCAGATCCATGCGCTCCTTGACCAGGAATTTCAGCGGGGTCTGGCCGATCGAATAGATATCCTGCGTCGCCAGCTTCTTGTCACGGATGGCGACGGAGGTGCCGTCGGCGATGACCTCGGTCGTCACCGGAGCGCGATACTCGAAGCGCATCTTGCCCGGGCGCTGAATGTAAAGCTTGCCCTCAAGACGGCGCCCATCGGGGGAAAACTGGATGAAATCGGCCTGCAGAGTGGCGAATCCATTGAAATAGGTATTCAGCCGCTCGACGGCCTCGTCCTGCGTCTGCGGAGCGGAGGACTTGCCCGATGCTTTCGCCGGGGTGGCCGCGATGCGCTGAGGCGCTTCGGCGGAAGCGGTTTGCACAGGCGTCGCCGCCGACGCCATGCGCGCCAATCCGAGGCCCTCAGGCCGCACGGGAGGCAGGCGCGTGCCGCTGCGCGACGGCTTGGCGGAGGCGATCGCCGGCTTGGACGGCTGCAGATTCAGCGGCTGGGCGCTGGCCCCACCGATGGAGGCTGCGAAGCCGAGCGCGGCGAGCGCGCCGATAGAGGCCCGCATCCGGAGGCGGCGTGTCATGAGCATGCAAGCTCCACTCAAAATCGGCCCAGAGGCCGGGATCATCGTGCCTTTGCCGGCACGTTGCAACAAACGGGTCATGGAGGCGAACCCACCGCCCCGGTCAAATCCTGGCGCGGGATTCATTCGAAAAACCGGTTCCCACTCTCACGAACCCGCTCCAATCAACGCATCGCGATCGCTGAAGGTTGCAGTACCGTCATGGCAATTTGAGGACGGGATAGCGGTGTTTCAATCCTCGTCTTCGCGGGCCCTGCCGGTTTCGACCAAGATCTCGCGCTTGCCGGCGTGGTTGGCAGGGCCGACGATGCCTTCGTTCTCCATCCGCTCCATGATCGAGGCGGCGCGGTTGTAGCCGATCTGGAGACGGCGCTGGATATAGGAGGTCGAGGCCTTCTTGTCGCGCAGCACCACCGCCACCGCCTGGTCGTAAGGGTCGTCGCTCTCGGCCTGGCCCATCGCGCTCTTGTCGAAGACCGCGCCGTCCTCGCCTTCAGCTGCGCCCTCCTCCTCCTCGGAGGTGACGGCCTCGAGATATTGCGGCCGGCCTTGCGTCTTGAGATGCGCGACGACCTTCTCGACCTCGGCATCGCTGACGAAGGGGCCGTGGACGCGGGTGATGCGCCCGCCGCCGGCCATGTAGAGCATGTCGCCCTGGCCGAGCAGCTGCTCGGCGCCCTGCTCGCCCAGGATCGTGCGCGAGTCGATCTTGGAGGTGACCTGGAAGGAGATCCGGGTCGGGAAGTTCGCCTTGATCGTGCCGGTGATGACGTCGACCGAGGGGCGCTGCGTCGCCAGCACGACATGGATGCCGGCCGCGCGCGCCATCTGGGCGAGACGCTGGATCGTGCCCTCGATCTCCTTGCCCGCGACCATCATCAGATCGGCCATCTCGTCGACGATGACGACGATATAGGGCAGAGGCTCGAGGTCCATGACCTCCTCCTCATAGATCGCCTCGCCGGAATGCTTGTCGAAGCCGGTCTGCACGGTGCGGGTGATGACCTCGCCGGCCGCCTTCGCCTCGCCGACGCGGGCATTGAAGCCGTCGATGTTGCGCACCGAGACCTTCGACATCTTCTTGTAGCGCTCCTCCATCTCGCGCACCGCCCATTTCAGGGCGACGACCGCCTTCTTCGGGTCGGTGACGACCGGCGTGAGCAGATGGGGAATGCCGTCATAGACGGAGAGTTCGAGCATCTTTGGATCGACCATGATGAGGCGGCACTCCTCCGGCTTCAGCCGGTAGAGCAGCGACAGGATCATGGTGTTGATCGCCACCGATTTGCCCGAGCCGGTGGTGCCGGCGACGAGCAGATGCGGCATGCGGGCGAGGTCGACGATCACCGGCTCGCCGCCGATGGTCTTGCCCAGCCCCAGTGCGAGCTTGTGCTTGGAGCTCTCGAAATCCTGGCTCGCCAGCAGTTCGCGCAGGAAGACGGTCTCGCGCTTGGCGTTGGGCAGTTCGATGCCGATGGCGTTCTTGCCCGGAATCACGGCGACGCGGGCTGCGATCGCGCTCATCGAGCGGGCGATGTCGTCGGCAAGCGAAATCACCCGCGACGACTTCGTGCCGGGCGCAGGCTCAAGCTCGTATAGCGTCACCACAGGGCCGGGGCGAACCTGGGTGATCTCGCCGCGCACGCCGAAATCCTCGAGCACGCCTTCGAGCAAGGTGGCGTTCTGCTCCAGCGCGTCGGTCGAGATCGCGTTGGCGGGCAGCTTCTTGGGTTCCGACAGATAGGTCAGCGGCGGCAATTCGAACTGGTCGCGGTCGAGCAGCGAGGGCTGGGCCTCGCGCTGCATGCGCTTTCCCGGCTTGGGCGCGACCGCAGGCGCAGTGACGCGTGGTGCGTTGAGATCGCGCAGATCCTGCGGCTCGTCGTCGTCTTCGGGCAGGTCGAGCGCAACGGGCCGCGACGGGCGTGAAACGGGCAGGGGCTCGGGCGCGAAAGGCGGGCTTGCGGCGCGTGGTGCGGCCTCGCCGAATTGCGGCTCGCGACGGACGCGGCCGGGCACGGGGGCCGAGGCGGCCGGGCCTGTATTGACCAGCGGCTCGGGCGGCTGCGGCAGGCGGCGCAGGATCATGCCCCTGAGCGACATCGCGCCATGGGCGAGCCAGCCGATCAGGATGACGGCGATGCCGGGTTCGTCGTCGCGACGATCCTCGCTCTCGCTCCAGGATTCGTCCTCATCCTCGTTCTCGGCGATCGGATCCTCATCGGTGACGAAGCCGAAGCCGGCCGCGGCGGTGATCGCAAGGATCGAGATGCCGGCATAAAGGAAGCCGACGAGGCCGCTCAGCGCATTGCCGGCGATGCCGACGAGGTTGCGGGTGCCGAACAGCAGGCCGTCGCCGATGACGCCGCCCATGCCGGTCGGCAGCGGCCAGCGCGGCGTGGCGGGGAGCGCGCTGGCGACCGCGCCGGTGGCGACGATGCCGACGACCCAGAGGCCGAGCTTGAGCGCGCCGCGATCGAACAGATGGAAACGCACCAGCCGCAGCGCCCAGATCACCGGCGGGAACAGCAGCGCGACGACGCCGAGCCCGATCAATTGCATCAGCAGATCGGCGACCATGGCACCGGGACGGCCGAGCCAGTTCCTGACGGCGCCGCTGGTGGCGTTGTTGATGCTGGGATCGTCGACCGACCAGGTCGCGAGCGCGATCGCGATCGCCGATGTCAGGGCCAGCAGGCCGAGCCCGACGAGCTCCGCCGCGCGCCGCGACAGGAACTCCCGCACCGGATCGGGCAGGCGGTCCATCAGCGAGGAGGAACGTCGGATCGTGCGCATGCTGGTGTCGTGCTTCGGGCTTCCGGCCGCGAGAGTCGGGCCTGTCCGGTCACGTTAGGAAGGTGAGGTTAAGACCCGCTTAACCTTGCGCCGTCCGGAAGGGGCAGTTGCACGCGGAACGAAGGCAGAGCCAAAAGCGTTCCGTGCTGAACCCGGGAGAGGGAGGGCGGCATGCTCGACGGCAATGGCGGCAAGGTTGCAACGATCGCACGGATCTGGCGTGGGCGCACGCTGGCGGAGAAAGCGGATGAGTATGCGGTCTATCTGCGCGAGGTCGGCGTACCTCCGCTGCTCGAACATGCGCTCGGCGCGCAGATGTTCCGGGAGGACCGCGCGACCGAAAGCGAGTTCCTCACGATCTCGTACTGGGAAAGCGTCGAGGCGATGTCGCGCTTCGCCGGGCCCGATCCACGCAAGATCCACCATTTGCCGCGTGATGAAGAGTTCCTGATAGAGCTGCCGGAGGGCGTGCAGGTGCTCGAGATCGCGCTGAACAAGGCGCCGGTGGGCTAACCTTCATTGCTTCGCTTGGCTCGCAACGACGCCAATGAAAAACCCCGGCGGTTTCCCGCCGGGGTTTTTCACGTGAGTCGCTGAGGCGAGAACCGCTCAGTCGTGATAGGCGCGCTCGCCATGCTCGGCGATGTCGAGGCCTTCGCGCTCCTGATCGGGGGCGACGCGCAAGCCGACGATGACGTCGACGATCTTGTAGAGGATCAGCGAGCCGACACCGCTGAACACCAGCGTGAACAGCACGGCCTTGGCCTGGGAGAGGAAGGCATCGCCCAGCACATAGGCGCCGACGGCGAGTTCACCGGGCTTCGAGGAGTAGTCCGGGATGCCGACGCCGCCGAGATCGACATTCACCAGGATGCCGGTCGCCAGGGCGCCGATGATGCCGCCGATGCAGTGGATGCCGAAGACGTCGAGCGAGTCGTCATAGCCCAGCGCGTTCTTGACGGTGGAGCAGAAGACGAAGCAGACGACGCCGGCGACAAGGCCCAGAATGATCGAACCCATCGGACCGGCAAAGCCGGCGGCGGGGGTGACCGCGACGAGGCCGGCAACGGCGCCCGAGACCATGCCGAGCATCGAGGGCTTGCCCTTGACGGCCCATTCCACGAAGAGCCAGCCGACTGCCGCCGCCGCCGTGGCGACGAAGGTGTTGATCATGGCGAGCGCGGCGGTGCCGTTGGCTTCCAGGTTGGAGCCGGCGTTGAAGCCGAACCAGCCGACCCAGAGCAGGGCGCCGCCGATCAGCGTCATGGTCAGCGAGTGGGGAGCCATCAGCTCCTTGCCATAGCCGATGCGCTTGCCGAGCAGCAGGCAGCCGACCAAGCCCGCGATGCCGGCATTGATGTGCACGACGGTGCCGCCGGCGAAGTCGAGCGCGCCCCATTTGAAGAGCATGCCGGCATCGGCGTTGACGGCGTCGAGCGCGGCCTGGGCCGCAACCTTGCCGTCCGCCCCGGCGTCAGCCAGCGCCTTGGCAGCGTTGCCGACAACGTCGGGACCGCCCCAGTACCAGACCATATGGGCCATCGGGAAATAGATGAAGGTGGCCCAGAGCACGCTGAAGAGCAGCAGCGCCGAGAACTTCATGCGCTCGGCGAAGGCGCCGACGATGAGGGCCGGCGTGATGCAGGCAAAGGTCATCTGGAAGCAGATATAGACATATTCCGGAATGACGACGCCGTTGGAGAAGGTCGCGGCCGTCGAGTTCGGATCGATGCCCTTCAGGAAGGCCTTGGAGAAGCCGCCGACATAATCGTTCAGGCTGCCGCCATTGGTGAAGGCGAGCGAGTAGCCGTAGAACACCCAGAGCAGGCAGACGATGCAGACGATCGCGAAGACCTGCGTCAGCACGGAGAGCATGTTTTTGCTGCGGACGAGACCGCCATAGAACAGTGCGAGGCCGGGAATGGTCATGAGCAGGACGAGGATCGTCGAGCTCATCATGAAGGCGACGTCGCCCTTGTTGGGAACGGGCGCGGGAGGGGTGGCCGGAGCCTGCGCGAGCGCGGTGCCAGCGGCCGCCGCGAGCGCCAGCCCGACAAGTCCGGCCCGGCTGAGGGTCTTGAAATTCATCGTTGGAAACTCCTGAAGGATCGCTGGCTCAGAGGGCGTCGCCGTCGGTTTCACCGGTGCGGATGCGCACGGCTTTCTCGATCGACGAAACGAAGATCTTGCCGTCACCGATCTGGCCGGTGCGGGCGGCGGCGGTGATCGCGTCGATCACCTTGCTGACGAGCTCGTCGGACACGGCGACCTCGATCTTGATCTTCGGCAGGAAGCTCACGGCGTATTCGGCACCACGGTAGATTTCCGTGTGGCCCTTCTGGCGGCCATAGCCCTTCACCTCGGTCACGGTCAGGCCATGCACGCCGATGGCGGTGAGCCCGTCGCGCACCTCCTCCAGCTTGAACGGCTTGATGATAGCCATCACGATCTTCATTGCAGGGTTTCCCCGTTTACGCCGCCCGGAAGTCAGCCCCGGCGATCTTGTTGCGCCTCGCGCACCTGTGAGAGTTTCGGCGCACGTCGGGAATCGGCAATTCAAGGCGCGTGCCAACTGCCCCGTGGTCACACCGGGGGTTGAATTCGCGAATCAGCGAATACGCCGGCGATGAGGCCGCCAGCGCTGATCAAGAAATATGCAAATGATGATTTATTGGGCTGATGCTTAGAAAGCGCTCATGCCATGTCCGGCCTCGGACGGATCAGCCCTTCCTGTGCAACCGAGGCGACCAGCTTGCCGTCCCGGTTGAAGATGAGGCCGCGTGAAAAGCCGCGCGCACCGGAGGTCGAGGGGCTGTCCTGGGCATAGAGCAGCCATTCGTCGGCGCGGAAGGGCCGGTGGAACCAGAGCGCATGGTCGAGGCTGGCGCCCTGGATCTGCTTGTCGAAAACGTTTCTGCCATGCGCGATCAGGCTCGAATCGAGCAGCATCAGGTCCGAAGCATAGGCGAGCACGCTCTGGTGGATCGCCGGTTCGTCGGGCAAGGGCTGCATCGTCTTGATCCAGACGTTGAATTTCGGCTCCATCTTGCCGCCGCTGGCATAGCGCGCCAATTCGACCGGCCTGATCTCGATTGGCCTTTCGCGCTGGTAATAGGCGCGCACGGCGTCGGGCATATGCGGCAGCACGCTGCGTTTCATGGTCTCGCGGTCGGGCAGATCCTCGGGCATCGGCACGTCGGGCATCGGCATCTGGTGCTCGAAACCTTCTTCCGCGACGTGGAAGGAGGCCGACATGGCGAAGATCGCCTCGCCCTTCTGGATCGCCAGCACGCGCCGCGTGGTGAAGGAGCGGCCGTCGCGCAAACGGTCGACCTCGTAGACGATCGGGATCTCGGGATCGCCCGGGAGCAGGAAATAGGCGTGCAGCGAGTGAGGCTGGCGATCCTCCACCGTCTTGCAGGCGGCGTAGAGCGCCTGGCCGATCACCTGCCCGCCGAAGACGCGCGCCCAGCCGACCTTGGGGCTGCGACCCCGGAACAGATTGCGTTCGAGCGGCTCGAGGTCGAGGATCGACAGCAGGGAGTCGCTGATCTGTGACATGGTCTGAAGGCTCTTCGGGCGGGCGCGATCGCAGTCTATGCTGCATCAGCACCGACGCATCGCGCGTCGTCAAGCCGGCGCGCCTTCTGCAGGGCCGTCGGGCGAGGAGTGGATTCCAATGGCGTCTGGACTGGGCCTGGCCCGCAACCGGATCGTGATCGCGGGCGGCGGGATCGCCGGATTGTCGCTGGCGCTGGCGCTGAAGCAGGCGCTTGGCGCAGGCTTCGAGATCGTGCTGGCCGATCCGTCGTTGAGCCTGGCCCCACGCGCCGACAGCCGCGCCTACGCGGTCGCCGCCGCGGCGCAGAACATGCTGGAGGCGCTCGGAATCTGGCCGAAGGTCGCGGCGACCGCCCAGCCGATGACCGAGATGGTCGTCACCGACAGCCGCAGCCCGGATCTGGTGCGCCCGGTCTTCCTGACGTTCGATGGCGAGGTCGAACCCGGCCAGCCCTTCGCTCATATGGTCGAGAATGCGGCGCTGCTGAGCGCGCTTCTCGACGCCTGCGGCGCTGCGGGCGTGGTGCTGCGCCCCGAGGGCGTGCGCCGTTTCGAGAGCAGGGATGACGAGGTCGAACTCCGATTCGCTGATGGCGAGCGGCTCCAGGCGGCTTTGCTCGTCGCGGCCGACGGGGCGCGCTCGAAGCTGCGCGAGCAGGCCGGTATCGGCTGGGTCGGCTGGGCCTATCGACAAACCGGGCTCGTGGCGACGCTGGGTCACGAGCGCCCGCATCATGGCCGCGCCGTCGAGCATTTCCTGCCGTCGGGACCCTTCGCCATCCTGCCGCTCAGCGATGGCGGCAAGCTCGGCCATCGCTCATCGATCGTCTGGACTGAAGGCGCGGAGAATGTGCCGGCGCTGCTCTCGCTCGACGCGGCCGATCTCTTGGCCGAGATCGAGCGGCGTTTTGGGCTGGAACTCGGCGAGATTGCGCTGGAGAGCGCTATCAGCGCGCATCCGCTTGGCTTCGGTGTGGCGCGGCGCTTCGTCGGGGAGCGGCTGGCCCTGCTCGGCGACGCCGCCCATGTCATCCACCCGATCGCCGGACAGGGGCTCAATCTCGGCCTGAAGGATGTCGCGGCCCTGGCCGAGGCGATCGTCGACGCGGCCCGGCTCGGGCTCGATCCGGGAAGCGCCGAGGCGCTCGAAGGCTATGAGCGTGCCCGCCGCTTCGACACGGTGGCGATGGGTGCGGTCACAGACGGGCTGAACCGGTTGTTCTCGAACGACGTCACCCCGGTGAGGCTCGCGCGCGATCTCGGCCTGGGCCTGGTCGATCGGTTGCCGGGACTGAAGCGCTTCTTCATTCGCGAGGCCGCAGGGCTCGCCGGCGCGACGCCCCGGCTGTTGCGGGGCGAGGCGCTTTAAGGGGCAGTACTACCGCGTCATGCTCGGGCTTGACCCGAGAATCTCAGGATCAGAAGGCTCACTCCAAAGGAAGCTTCTTTTGACTCGAGATTCTCGGGTCAAGCCCGAGAATGACGCACTGGTGCTACTAGAGCATTTCCGCGTTTCTCCGAATCGCGGAAATGCTCTAGCTCTTTGTTTTAACGCGTTTTCTTCACGCGAACCGGTATCCGCTTCGCTCGAAAACGCTCTAGCACTACCCCTCCAATTGCCTTGCCTCTTCCGGCAGCATGATCGGGATGCCGTCGCGGATCGGGTAGGCGAGCTTGGCGGCGCGGCTGATCAGCTCCTGCTTGGCCGCATCATATTCGAGCGTCGTCTTGGTCACCGGGCAAACCAGGATCTCAAGCAGCTTCGGGTCGATGCGGGTCGCGGTCGGTTCCGGTCCGGTCTCGGTCATGCGGGTCTCGTTCAACTGTGCTTGTTGGGCAGGTCGGCGAGCATGCCGGCCGCGACCATCAGCTTTGGCAGGGAGAGGCCCGACATGGCAATGGCCGAGACCGTGCTGCGGGTGCGCTCGGCATCCGCGCCGCGCGTGCCGAGCCAGGCGTCGAGAGTGCCGGCGCCGTTTGCCGCGCCCGCGATCTCCTGGGTCAGGCCGGCATGGGCGTCGACCAGGGTCTCGACGGCGCGCTCGCGGGCGAGACGTTCGTAATCGTCGGTCGCGGGCACGGCGGCGGCGGCGCCTTCCAGATTCGACAGGCCGAAGACCGAATCGACTCCGAAATGAATCCGCGCCACCTCGGTGATGTCGCGTCCGGTGCGCTCCGCGATATCGACGATGTCGGTCGCCTGGGCGAGCGCCGGCAGGCTGGCGATCCGGGCGGCGAGCACCTCGGGCACGCCTTCCGAGGTCAGCACCGCGATCCGGGCGATGCGGGCCTGGGCGGCGGCCTCCGGCAGCAGGGTCTCGAGTTCGGCCGCGAGCGCGGTCACGCCCCTGGCATAGCGCGCCACCGTCTGCTCGATCGCGCCCGGCTTGGCCACGCCACGGCGCAGGAACCAGCTCATCCGGTCGCTCACCAGCTCCTGCGCGGCGGCGTAGAGCCCGAGCTGGGTCTTGCCCGGTATTTTCGCGTCGAGCGCGTCGATTGCTGCGTTGAGCGCGATCAGATCGAAGGAATCGCGCGCGATCGCGTAGGCGGCGGCGATGGCTGGAGCCTCGGCGCGGGTCTGGTCGGCGAGCGTCGTCACGATCGCCGGGCCGCCGCGATTGACGATGGCGTTGGCGAGCTGTGTCGCGACAATTTCGCGGCGCAGCTTGTGGCCGGCGATCTCCGGTGCGTAGCCGTCGCGCAGCGCTTTCGGGAAATAACGGACCAGCTCGCTGTTCAGATAGAGATCGTCGGGCACTGGCGAGGCCAGAAGCGCGTCGTGCAGAGCAAGCTTGGCATAAGCGAGCAGCACCGAAAGCTCCGGCCGCGTCAGGCCTTCGCCGCGTTTCTCGCGTTCGGCGATGGTTGCGTCGCTCGGCAGATATTCGACGCTGCGGTCGAGACGCCCTTCGGCCTCGAGCGCCTGCATCAGGCGTCGCAAGCCCGGCGTTGCCGCCTGTCCCTGCGCTTCGGTTAGCGAGAGCGCCAATGTCTGCAGATAGTTGTTGCGCAGCACCAGCAGGCCGACCTCGTCGGTCATCTCGGCCAGGAGCGCGTTGCGGTCGTCCTCGGCGAGGCGGCCATCCTTGACCGGCCCGGCAAGCGTGATCTTGATATTGACCTCGACGTCGGAGGTGTTGACGCCGGCCGAGTTGTCGATCGCGTCGGTGTTGAGCTTGACGCCCTTGCGCGCCGCCTCGATGCGTCCGCGCTGGGTTGCGCCAAGATTGGCGCCCTCGCCGATCGCCCTCGCCCGGACATCGGCGCCGGTGATGCGGATCGCGTCATTGGCGCGGTCGCCGACCTGCGCATCGCTCTCGTCGGCGGCGCGGATATAGGTGCCGATGCCGCCGAACCAGAGCAGGTCGACCCGCGCCTTCAGGATCGCCGTCATCAGTTCGGGCGGCGTGACCTCGGCCTTGGGCAGATCGAGCAGCGCCTGCATCGCCGGCGAGAGCGAAATGCTCTTGGCCTGCCGCGAGAACACGCCGCCGCCGGGCGAGATCAGCGATTTGTCGTAGTCGGCCCAGGAGGAGCGGGCTAAATCGAACAGGCGCTGGCGCTCAGTCAGGGTCCTTGCCGGGTCCGGATCAGGATCGAGGAAGATGTCGCGATGGTCGAAGGCGGCGACCAGCTTGATCGCCGGTGAGAGCAGCATGCCGTTGCCGAAGACGTCGCCCGACATGTCGCCGACGCCCGCGACGGTGAAGGGCGTGGTCTGGATGTCGATGTCGATCTCGCGGAAATGGCGTTTCACCGCTTCCCAGGCGCCGCGCGCCGTGATGCCCATCTTCTTGTGGTCGTAGCCCTGGCTGCCGCCTGAGGCGAAGGCGTCACCGAGCCAGTGGTGCTTCTCCAGCGAGAGCGCATTGGCCGTGTCGGAGAAGGTCGCCGTGCCCTTGTCGGCGGCGACGACGAGATAGGGGTCGTCGCCGTCATGGCGCACGGTGTCGGCGGGCGGGATCACGGTCTCGCCGTCGAGATTGTCCGTCAGTTCGAGCAGGGTGCGCACGAAGATGCGGTAGCTCTCGGTGCCCTCCGCCAGCCAGGCCTGCCTGTCCGAGGGGGCGGGAAGCTGCTTGGGCACGAAGCCGCCCTTGGCGCCGACAGGCACGATGACGGCGTTCTTGACCTGCTGCGCCTTGACCAGGCCGAGCACCTCGGTCCGGAAATCCTGCGGCCGGTCGGACCAGCGCAGGCCGCCGCGCGCAACTTTGCCGAAGCGCAGATGCACACCCTCGACACGTGGCGAATAGACGAAGATCTCATAGAGCGGGCGCGGCAGCGGCAATGAATCGAGCTTGGCGCATTCGTATTTGATCGAGATCGTGCCGCGCGGGTGTCCGTCCGGGCCGATCTGGAAGAAATTCGTGCGCAGGCCTGAATCGATCAGATTGACGAGGCGGCGCAGGATGCGGTCCTCGTCGAGGCTGGTGACGTCGTTCAGCGCAGTCTCGATGCGTTCGCGCTCGGCGGCGACGCGGGTCTCGCGTTGTTTCGCATCGATGCGCGGGTCGAATTTAGCGAGGAACAGCGCAACGAGGCCCGAGGCGATGCCGGCATGGCGGGTCAGCGCGTCGGCGATGTAGTCCTGCGCATAGGGTGCGCCGACCTGGCGCAGATAGCGCCCGAGCGAGCGCAGCAGCGCCGCCTCACGCCAGGCCAGCCCTGCGGCCAGGACGAGCTGGTCGAAGCGGTCGGATTCGGCCAGGCCCCGGAACTGCGCCATCAGCGCCGCCTCGATGGTCGGGTCGAGCCGTTCGACGTCGATCGCGCCGTCATCGGCGCGCTCCAGCGTCATGTCGTGCAGCCAGACGGGGGCGGTCTCCGAGCCTTCGCTCGTGGCCGGCTGCGGCAGGATGTTGTAGGTGCGCTCGTTGACGACGCGGAAGCCCATATTCTCCAGCACCGGCACACGGGCCGAGAGCGAGATCGCCGCGCCGCGCGAGAAC
This sequence comes from Bosea sp. 685, assembly GCF_031884435.1. NCBI lineage: Bacteria > Pseudomonadati > Pseudomonadota > Alphaproteobacteria > Hyphomicrobiales > Alloboseaceae > Allobosea > Allobosea sp. 685. The sequence goes on from NZ_CP134779.1 coordinate 6,356,351, forward strand.
ACTTTGAGATTGGCGCGTGTCGCCGGGTCGCCTTCGCGGCGGTAGAGATTGACCGCCCGCGTGCGCTGGCCGGTAAGCTGCTGCAGCATCTCGATATCGACAAGCGCATCGCTGGCCGAGAAGCGCTCGCGATAGGCGGCCCCAAAAGCCTCGGCATAGCGCTCGACCAGCGCCCGGGCGGAGGGGCCGGCCTTCTCGTTGTCGAGCACATCCTTGAGCCCGTCGCCCCAGGTGCGGACGATCGCCGTGATGCCGGCTTCCAGCGTGGCGCGGTCGATCTTCGGGGTTTTGCCCTCGTCGCGGCCGATGATGTAGTGCGTGCGGGCAAGCGGCCCGTCGGGATAGGCGGGATAGGCGGCGGAGATGCGGCCCTCATAGATGCGGGCGAGGAATTCGCCGACGCGGCGACGCACCTGGGTGTCGTAGCGATCCTTCGGGATGAAGACGAGGATCGAGACGAAGCGATCGAACTCGTCGACGCGGGCGAGCGCGCGGATGCGCGGCCGCTCGGTCAGTTGCAGGATGTCGAGCGCGAAGCTCTCCAGGGTCGCGGTGTCGATCTGGAACAGCTCGTCGCGCGGGAAGGCATCGAGCACGTTCAACAGGGCGCGGCCGGAATAGCTTGCCGCGTCGAAGCCGGTGTTCTTGGCGACGCGGGCGACCTTGAGACGCAGATAAGGGATCGTGCGGGCGCTACCGGTATAGGCGTTGGAGGTGAGCAGGCCGACGATGCGCAATTCGCCGTCGAGCCGGCCATCGGGCGTGAACAGCTTGACCCCGACATAGTCGAGATGGACGCGCCGATGCACCCGGCTCTTGACGTTGGCCTTGGTGATGATCAGTGCCTGGGGTTTGGCCAGGAAGGCGCGGATTTCGGGCGTGGTCACTACCATTTCGCGGTTCTTGCGCAAGACCCGGACGGAGGGGTCGCGCAGAATCCCCAGGCCCGAACCGTCGATCGGGTCGGCAGCGGCATCGCCGCCCGGGAAGCGATAGGCGCGGATGCCGAGCAGGGTGAAATTATCGCCGGTGATCCATTCCAGGAACTGCAGTGCTTCGCTGACCTCGTCCTCCGGCAAGGGTGGCGGATTGGCGCGGTAGGCCTGGATCACCTCGGTGATTCGTCCGCGCATCGCCGCCCAATCGTCGACCGCCAGGCCGACATCGGCATAGACGCGCTCCAGCCCGGCCCGCAGCCGTTCGCGCGCCTCGGGCGTGTCGATGCGGTCGAGATGGATATGGATCAGGCTTTCGCGGCGCGTGCCTTCCGGCGCGCGGCCGGCGGCTTCGCCGGCAAGCTCGAGGAACTTGCCGTCCGCATCGCGCGCGACTGCCAGGATGGGGTGGGCGACGAGGCGCGGTTCGAAACCCTGTTCGGTGAGCTCGGCCAGGGTCGAATCGAGCAGGAAGGGCTTGTTGTCGTTGACGACCTCGAGAATCGTCAGCTGGCGTTCGCGGCCCTCGCTGTCGAACCCCTCGTCGCGGAAGCGCAGATTGATCGCTCCAGGAGCGCGGGCCGCGCTCAGATGGTCATAGGCAGCGATGGCGGCGCGGGCGAGCATGGCCGGCGGCAGGGCGTCGAGATCTTCGGCGACGACGCGGCCGAAGAGCAGCCGCACGAACTCCGTGGGGAGAGCGCTACCGGTCTGGGAGGCGGCAGCCTCGATCGCCGCGATGGCCGCAGCCGTCGCATTCGTTATCCGCTTAGCCATGCTTCTCCCCCTGTTCTTTTGCCGCAGCGATGACATAGGCTGCGCGGCCTTTCAACTTTCGCCGCGACTGCGGTCGCGGCAAGGCCAAATCGGACCCGGACTCGACCGATCCTGTCGAAGTCCGGGCAAAACGACGTGACAGGAGGAACCATGGCGACCAAGCATGACAAACCGAAGGTGGGCGAAGCTCCGGCGCCGCAGGATTCGCCGCCCGCGGTGATGGCGCTGTCGCTGCCGCCGGGCACGCTTTCGGCCGAGAATCAGGCCTATTTCGACAAATGCCTGGAGAAGCTCGGCTTCGTGCCCAATGTACTCCTGTCCTATGCCCATGATGACGCCAAGCTGAGTGCTTTTGCGACGTTCTACAACGACCTGATGCTGGCGCCGTCCGGTCTGTCGAAGCTGGAGCGGGAGATGATCGCGGTTGCCGTCTCCAGCGTGAACCGCTGCTATTACTGCCTCACCGCGCATGGCGCGGCGGTGCGCCAGCTTTCAGGCGATCCGCTGCTCGGCGAACTGATGGTGATGAATTACCGCGCGGCCGAGCTCTCGCTGCGGCATCGCGCCATGCTGGATTTCGCGGTGAAGCTGACGGAGACGCCGCATCTGATCGGCGAGGCCGATCGCGAAGGCCTGCGCGAGGCCGGGTTCGGCGAGCGCGACATCTGGGATGTCGGCGCGGTTGCGGCCTTCTTCAATATGTCGAACCGGATGGCCTCTGCGGTCGATATGCGGCCCAATGCCGAATATCACGGCCAGACGCGCTAGATATGAGCATCGGCCCAGGACAAGCCGGTGCAGAATCAAAGCCTCAGGCCGAAAGGGTATTCGGCCTGAGGCTTGAATCACGGAAACAGACGGCAAAAGAAAACGGCCAGCGGAGACCGCCGGCCGTGAGGTAGCCTCGAACCGATTGGCCCGGCCCATCCGAACTCCGGGGGGCTGGGGGGCTGACAAATCCGAAGATCGGCAGGCCGGGCCGTCGAGGCAACATGGTCAGTTGAACCGTCTAGTTTGGCGGTCGCTTGTCCCGTTTCGGGCGAAAATGCGGCGAAGCTGACGAAGCTGTGATGGCCTTGAATGGTCTGCCAGAGGGGAACCTTGCCAGCGCAGCATCGCAGGCGCATCATCGGCTGCCAAACAGCGTGGCGACCCGGCGGTCGCCGATCGGGAGGCGCAATGAGCGAAAGCGAAACGCCGCAATCGCAGCAGGCCGGCGGGGTCATTGCCTTCCCCAGCCCGGCCAAAACCCCCACCGTCACCTTCGATCGACGCGAACTCGCGGAATTGCTGAACCTCTACGGCCGCATGGTCGCAGCGGGTGAATGGCGCGACTATGCGATCGATTTCCTGAAGGACAAGGCGCAGTTCTCAGTCTATCGCCGCTCCTCCGAAGTGCCGCTCTACCGCTTCGTCAAGGATCCGGCGCTGGCCAAGCGGCAGGGCGCCTATTCCGTCGTGGCGGCGACGGGGCTCGTGCTCAAGCGCGGCCCCGATCTCGGCCGCGTGCTGCGCGTCGTCGACAAGCGCTTGAGCGTGGTGAGCTGAGGCTCAAAGCGTAGGCGGCGTCCCGTCGGCCTCGCCCAGCTCCTTCTGCATCAGCATCTGGTCGAGCCAGCGGCCATGCTTGTAGCCGACCTTCTCGGCCACGCCGATGAGCCGGAAGCCGGCGCGCTCATGCAGGCGGCGCGAGCCGATGGAGGCGCCGGTGCCGTCGCCGATGACCGCAATCATCTGGCGGAAGCCGCGCGCGGCGCAGGCCTCGATCAGGGCCGCCAGCAATGCACCGCCAACGCCTGAGCCTTGCGCGGCAGGGGCGATATAGATCGAATTCTCGACGGTCGCGCGATAGGCCGGGCGCGGGCGGTAGGCCCCGGCATAGGCATAGCCGAGCTGCGCCCGATCACGCTCCGCGACGAGATAAGGGTAGCCCCCGGCCAGGATCGCCTCCTGGCGGCGCAGCATTTCGGCCTCGTCTGGAGGCTCGACCTCCCAGGAGGCCGTGCCGTGCAGGACGGCATGGGCGTAGATCGCCGTGATGGCTGGAATGTCGGCGGGGCCAGCGGGTCGGATCGAGAGCGTTGTCATCCGCCGATGATGACGGGGCGCCGGCTCAAAGAAAAGCCCCGGCCTTGCGGCCGGGGCTCGTTTTCATGCAGGGCGGAGGTCGCTCAGCGACGGTCGCCGAAGAGCTGCAGCAGCATCTGGAACATGTTGATGAAGTTCAGGTAGAGCGACAGCGCGCCGTTCACCGAGAGCTTCGCGGCCGATTCCGCATCCATGTCCGAAGACAGGTACATTTCCTTCAGGCGCTGCGTATCCCAGGCGGTCAGGCCGGCGAAGACCAGCACGCCGATCGCCGAGATGGCGAAGGACAGCGCGCTCGAGGCCAGGAAGATGTTGACCACCGAGGCGATGATCAAGCCGATCAGGCCCATGATCAGGAACGAGCCCATGCCCGAGAGCGACTTCTTCGTGGTGTAGCCGGCAAGGCTCAGCGCCCCGAAGGCCGCAGCCGTGATGAAGAAGACCTGGGTGATCGACGCGCCGGTGAAGACGACGAAGATCGAGGACATCGAGACGCCCATCACCGCCGCGAAGGCGAAGAACATGATGCGCGCCGAGGCCGAGCTCATGCTTTCGGCCTTGAACGAGAACAGCATGATGAAGGCGAGCGGGGCCAGCATCACGACCCATTTCAGCGGGCTGAGATAGAGCGCCTTGCCGAGTTCGGTCAGGCCGGCGATCTTGCCACCATCCGTGTAGCCGGCGATCGCCAGCGTGGAGATGCCGATGGCGGCAAGGCCGGTGATGGCCAGGCCGATCGACATGTTGTTGTAGACGCCGAGCATGAACGAGCGCAGGCCCTGATCCATCTCGACGGCGCTGGTCTGCTGTGCGCGGCCGGCACCCCAGACTGGAGCATTGCGGTCGAAGTTGCTCATCGAGCGAGTTCCCCTGACGTTGATTCCGGAGACGGATATCGCCTCTGCGAAACCCATCATCGCCGACAATCGTGGCGATGTCGCGAATATGAGGGGGATCGGCCGCGCTTACAAGGGGGCGTCATGGTTAAGACGGGCGTCGCATAGAAACGCGGCGCGCGAATGATGCAATGCAGCGGCAGTTTCATGTCTATCGTTAGCCGGGGCAGATAGTCATCACAAATTCCGCAGATGAGAAGCCGGCGCTTTCGATAGTATCTGCAGCGTGCCGACAAGCCCGAACAGGACGGTAACGCCGACAGCCGCAGTCGCAGCCAGTAGAGCGCCGGTCGGATCACTGACGAATGCAATCTTCATCACTTGCGTGACGACGCCCCAGCCCGCCAGAGCGCCCGCGAGAACGCCGAACAGCGCCGAAACGAGGCCGATCGCAGCGTACTCAAGGGCGTACGACGAAAGTATGAAGCGCCTCGTCGCGCCGAGCGTCTTCAGGATCATTGCGTCATAGAGCCGCGCGTGCTGCCCGGCCGCGAGCGCGCCGCCCAGGACCAGCAGGCTGGCGGCGATGGCAAGGGCGGACGCGCCGCGGATCGCGGTGGCGAGCTGGCCAACGATGGTGTTGACCGCCTCCAGCGCGTCCTTGACCCGCACGGCCGTCACCGTGGGGAACGTGACGGCGAGCTTGCGCAGCAGGCTCGCATCGTCGGCGCTGCTCGCATTGGTGGCGGGCGTGATCGTGGCGAGGTTGGTGTGGGGGGCGACGGCGAAGGTGTTGGGCGAGAACAGCATCACGAAATTGATGCCGAGCGAGCGCCATTCGACCGCGCGCAGATTGGCGACGCGGGCGGTGATGTTGCGGCCGAGCACGTTGACAGTGAGCGTATCGCCGACCTTGAGGCCGATTCCCGCCGCGATCGGCGCGTCGAAGGAGACGAGCGGTTCGCCCTTGTAGTCGGCCGGCCACCACTCGCCGGCGGTGAGCTTCGAGCCTTCCGGCAGAGCGGCGGCGTAGGTGATGCCGCGGTCGCCGTCGAGCACCCAGGCGGACTGCTCGGTCGCCTTGACGTCCTCGGCCCTGACTCCGTTCACGCTGACGATGCGCCCGCGCATCATCGGCACGCGCTCGGTCACCGCACCGGGCCGCTGTTCGGCAAGAAATGCGTCGAAGCGCGCCGATTCGGCATTGGGGATGTCGAGGAAGAAGAAGCTCGGGGCTTTCTCCGGCAGGGCCTGGGTGAGCTGGCGCGTCAGGCTGACATCGATGAAGGCCAGGGCCGAAAGCAGGGCGACGCCCAGTCCCAGCGAGAGCACGAGCGAAGGCGTCAATGCGCCGGGGCGGTGGCTGTTGGCGAGCGCCATGCGCAGGCTCGGATTGCGCGGCCGCGGCAGGGCTCGCGCCAGCGCCATCAGCCCCCATGAAACCGCGCGCAGCAGCAGGAAGATGCCGGCCATCACGGCGAGGTAGATCAGCGCGATGCGCTGGTCATAGGCGAAGACGAGCGCGACGCCGACGAGTCCCGCCAGCGCCAGGGCGAAGATCGCCATGTAGACCGGGCGGGGGCGGCGGGCATCCGGCTCGATCTGATCGCGGAACAGCGCCGAGACCGGCACGTCATGGGCGCGGCCGAGCGGCAGAATCGCGAAGACGAGCGCTGTCAGCATGCCGTAGAGCGCCGCGATGCCGAGTTCGCCCGGCGCCAGGGTCGGCTCGAAGGGCAGCGGCAGGATGTCCTTGAGCGCATAGCCCAGGGCGAAAGGCGCGGCCGCGCCGAGTGCGAGGCCGATGGCGGTGCCGAAGGCTGCGACCAGCATGACCTCGGTCAGATGGATCGCGACGACGCGCCCGCCGGTCGCCCCGATCGCCTTCATCGTGGCGAAATCGAGCTTCTTGGCCTCGACGAAGCGGCGCACCGCATTGGCGACACCGACACCGCCGACGAGCAGGGCAGTCAGGCCGACCAGCGTCAGGAACTGGGTAAAGCGCTCGAGATTGCGCTGGAAGCCCGGATTGGCGTTGGAGCGCGAGCGGATCTCCCAACCCGCCTCGCGCTGCTGCGTGCCGGCGGCTGCGATCAGCGCGTCGAGCGAGGCTTCATCAGAGGCGGCGGCGGGCAGGATGACGCGGTAGGTCCAGCGCACCAGGCTGCCGGGCTGGAGCAGGCCGGTGGCGCGCAGGGCGGCCTGCGTCGTCAGCAGGCGCGGGCCGAAGCCGACGCCGGCTGCGATCTTGTCGGGCTCCGAGACGAGATTGGCGCGCAGCTGAAGCTTTGCGGCGCCAACCGAGATGATGTCGCCCGGCTTCAGGTCGAGGCGCCCGAGCAGGACCGGATCGGCGACGGCGCCGAAAACGCCGTCACGCTCAGTGAGGAGGTCCGGGAGCGGTGCCGCCGGTTCGGTCGTGACCGCGCCGATGCTGGGATAGCCGGTATCGACGGCCTTGATCTCGACCAGCGCCGCGCCCTTTTCGCCGGCATTGGCCATGCCGCGCATCGTGGCGATGGTCGAGACCGCGCCATGGGAGGTGAGGAAGGCGAGCTCCTGCGGCGTCGCTTCGCGGTGGATCAGGCTGAAGGCGGCGTCGCCGCCGAGGATGCGCCGCCCTTCCCGGGAGAGGCCCTCGGTTAGGCCGCGCGAAGCCGAGGCCACCGCTGCGATTGCCATCACGCCGAGCGCGAGGCAGGCGATGAAGACGCCGAAGCCGCGCAAGCCCCCGCGCAGATCACGCCAGGCAAGCCGCAACGCCAGCGCAATGCCGGCGGCGTGGGAAGGGGGCAGGGCTTCCGGCTTCACGATTGCGTGCATGATCAGGCGACCGCCAGATCGGCATCGGCCTCGATGCGCCCGGCGCGCAGGCGGATCGTCTTGTCGCAAAGGGCTGCAAGCGAGAGATCATGCGTGACCAGGACGAGCGTCGCGCCGCGCTCGCGCCGGAGCGCGAAGATCAGGTCGACGATCGAGCGGCCGGTGTTTTCGTCGAGATTGCCGGTTGGCTCGTCGGCGACGAGGATCGCTGGATCGGGCGCGACCGCACGCGCGATCGCGACGCGCTGCTGCTCTCCGCCCGAGAGCTGGGCGGGATAATGGTCCATGCGATCGCCGAGGCCGACATTGCGCAGTTCCGCCTCGGCGCGGGCGAAGGCGTCGTTCGCGCCGGCCAGCTCCAGCGGCAGCGCGACATTTTCACGCGCCGTCATGGTCGGGACGAGATGGAAGGACTGGAAGACGATGCCGATGCGCTTGCCGCGGAACAAGGCGAGGCCATCCTCGTTCAGGCTGCCGAGGTCCTGGCCCGCGACCTTGACGATGCCGGAATCGGGGCGCTCCAATCCGGCCATGGTCATCAGCAGGGTGGATTTGCCGGAGCCGGAAGGGCCGACCAATCCGGTCGCCTCGCCCGAAGGCAGCGACAAAGAAACACCCTTCAGGATATGGACGCGGGCGGCGGCACGCCCCAGACTAAGGTGGACATCCTGCAATTCGATCGCCGGGGCGGGCTTTTCGCTCATCGTGACATGATCCTGACTTCGCATTCCATCACACCCTCTCGCACCGCATCATGGAGCGAGTGGGGCGGTACCGCAGCGCACCCCGTTCCGAGGCGATATGGGCGTGCGCATGCGCTTGTCCAATCGCTCGCCGCCGTTTTTCTGTTCTGCCTCATGCTGCTTCCGGTCGCGACCATGGCCCAGACACCGCCACGCCCGCTCAAGCTCGTCGCGTTCGGCGACAGCCTGTCAGCCGGCTACGGCCTGCCCGGTAGCGCCGCATTTCCCGCCGTGCTGGAGCAAGCCCTGCGCCAGAAGGGCGTTCAGGTCGAGATCGCCAATGCAGGCGTCTCCGGCGATACCGCCTCGGGCGGGCTGGAGCGACTGGACTGGTCGGTTCCGGACGGGACCGATGGCGTCATCCTCGAGCTCGGCGCCAATGACGCGCTGCGCGGTATCGATCCGGCGATCACCGAGAAGGCGCTGGATGCCATCGTCACGCGGCTCAAGGCGCGCAACATCGCCGTGCTGCTGGCGGGCATGTATGCGCCGCGCAATCTCGGTACGGACTACACCAGCCGCTTCGACGCCATGTTCCCGCGACTTGCGCAGGCGCATGGACTGGTGCTTTACCCGTTTTTCCTGGACGGCATTGCGGGCGATCGCGCGTTGAACCAGGCCGATCTGCTTCATCCCACCCCAGAAGGCGTCCGCGTCATCGTCCAGCGCATCCTGCCGACTGTCGAGCGCTTCCTCGCGACGCTGCCCGCCAAATCCTGAGCGCGGTTCTCGGCCCGAAAATCGCTTCCTCTCCTTTTTCGTCTTGCCCGCCTTTTCCGTTTTGCCTTCCTCGCGGCGCGCGCCTGCTCGCCGGTCTTTTCTCGGAGTTGCATCGCCATGGAATACCGTCGTCTCGGGCGCACCGATCTCAAGGTCTCGGTGATCTGCCTTGGAACCATGACCTATGGCGAGCAGAACACGCAGGCCGAAGGCCATGAACAGATGGACTACGCCCTCGACCAGGGCGTGAACTTCTTCGACACGGCCGAGATGTACTCGATCCCGCCCAGGGCGGAGACGCAAGGCTCGACCGAGCGGATCATCGGCAAGTGGTTCAAGGCCAGGGGCAATCGCGACAAGGTGATCCTCGCCTCCAAGGTCGTCGGGCGCGGCACCAGCGACTGGCTGCGCGACGACAAGGGCCCGACGCGCGTCACCCGCAAGCAGATCTTCGAGGCCGTCGATAAGAGCCTGGCGCGGCTTCAGACCGACTATATCGACCTCTACCAGATCCATTTTCCCGAGCGGCCGATGCCCTGGGGCTCGAACCCGACGCGCTTCAGCAAGGCGGCCTTCGAAAAGCCGGCCGACGAAACGCCGATCGCCGAACAGCTCGATGCCTTCGCCGAGGTCATCAAGGCCGGCAAGATCCGCCATCTCGGCCTCTCCAATGAGAGCGCCTGGGGCACGGTGAGCTTCGTACGCGATTCGGAAACACGCGGCAGCCCGAGGGTCCAGTCGATCCAGAACGCCTACAGCCTGCTGAATCGCACCTTCGAGACGGCGCTGGCCGAGGTCGCCATCCGCGAGGATGTCGGTTTGCTCGCTTATTCGCCGCTGGCTCAGGGTTTCCTCACCGGCAAATATCTCGATGGCGCGCGACCGGCCGGGGCCCGCACCACCCTGTTCAATCGGGCGCAGCGCTATGAGACGGCAGGCGCGGAGGATGCGATCAAGCGCTATGTCGCGCTTGCCCGCGAGGCGGGGCTCGATCCGGCGCAGATGGCGCTGGCCTTCGTCAATTCGCGCTCCTTCGTGACGGCCAACATCATCGGCGCTACCAAGATGGATCAATTGAAGACCGACATCGCCTCGATCGGCGTGACGCTCTCGCCCGAGCTCGAGGCCAAGATCGACGCGGTCCACCAGCTCGTCGGCAACCCCTGCCCCTGAAGAGGGTCGGCAGTCCCGGTACTTTTGCCGTCATGGTCGGGCATGTCCCCGATCTAAACACGTGTCCCGAGCATCCACGCCGCGCTTCGTCGAGAGCTTGCGTTCAAGGCGTGGATGCTCGCCACAAGCGCGGGCATGACGGGTGAGCAACTCTGTCTTGTGGACGAAGGCAGTGCTTGCCCGGCTTTTCGTCTCGCCAGAGTCACAAAAAACTGGCACTGATTCGTCATGCCGAGGCTGTTCACAGCTCTGGAAATACCCGCCGAGGTTGCCTCGGTGTTGACGCTGCATCGAGGCGGGCTCGTCGGCGCGCGCTGGATCGAGCCGGCCGATTATCACATCACCTTGCGCTTCCTCGGCGATATCGATCGCCGCATGGCCAATGACGTCGATAGCTTTCTGGCCGATCTGCAATCCTATCCCTTCCAGGTGACGCTCGATTCGCTCGGCAGCTTCGGCGGCGACAAGCCGCGCGCGGTCTTCGCCAGGGTCCAGCCGAGCCAGAAGCTGAGCGAACTCCAGGCCGATATCGAGCGGTTGATGCGCCGGCTCGGCCTGCCGCCGGAGGCGCGCAAATTCGTACCGCACGTCACCCTGGCGCGGCTGCGGGACGCCTCGCCGATCGATGTCGCGCATTATCTCAGCCAGCACCCGATCGTCCGGCCGATCAGCTTCACGACCCGGCGGCTGGCGCTGATGTCGTCGCGTGATTCGGTCGGCGGCGGCCCCTATGTGCTGGAAGCGGCTTATCCGCTTGGACCTGCCTACCCCAACCGGCTGTCCCAGACCGGTTTCCAGCGGAGATGACGATGCCGAAGCGATTAGGCGCGGAGGCCCGCAACGAGGCGCTGGTGACGCTGACCGGCTGGCGGCTCGTCGAGGGGCGCGAGGCGATCACCAAGCGCTTCATCTTCCGCGATTTCAACGAGGCCTTCGGCTGGATGACGCGCGTCGCGCTGCTGGCGGAGAAGATGGACCATCATCCGGAATGGTCGAATGTCTACAAGACCGTCGAGGTCACGCTGGCGACGCATGACGCCGGCGGCCTGACCGAGCTCGACGTCAAGCTCGCCCGGGCCATGGACGCGCTGGCGGGCTGAGACCTTTCAGAACCGCGCCGTCATCCTGGGCGACTGAAGGTCGTCCCGGGATGACGGGGAGGTTCCCGGCCAAGGCTGAACTCGTCAACCCTTGCCGGTGTTCGACCAGGCGGCGAGGCGGCGGGTCACCGGCTCCGGCAGGTTCCGGACGGCGGCCCGCAGCGCTGGGCGCAGATGACGCAGCCCGAGCCGGCAGACCAAGCGGCCCCGCCAGGATAGCGGCAGCACCGAATCACTCACCACGGTCAGCCCGTCGGCATGCTCGAGCTTGTAGGCGTCGGCCGGGGCCAGCAGATCAAACAGCATATTGCCGCGCGCCTTGGCGGCGGCGAAGCTGCGATGCACCAGGATGCCGCCGACGCCGCCTCGCTCATGGTCGGGATGGGTCGCGATGACATGGCCGAAGCTGACCTGTTTGCAGTCGAGCGCGAGGTCGATGCCGATCGCCTGGTCATCGCAGCGAATCACGGCGATCCGGAGCGGCGAGCCGCCCTCGGCGTCGCCGGCGAGATCGTGGAAAAAGGCGGCAAAGCGCGGATCGGCGACGGTCGGGGCAACAATGCCGTGCCGGGTCAGCGCCACCTGCTTCATCGCGATTGCCTCGGCGGCGAGCACGGCGGCCTGTGGGCCTGGATCCAGCGTCGCAAAGGAGATGTCGCCGCGCTCGCTCAAACGGCGCAAGCGCCTGCGATGGTTCGAGCGTTCGCGCGCGGCGTAGACGGCACTGGGGCCCTCCCGGCCGACGCGCAGGTCAAGGTCGGCGTAAGGCGCCTCGCGCTGCTCGAGCAGGATCGCATCAGCCGGCATTCCGGCTGGGGCAAGCGCGGCATCGGTACGCAGCTTGCGCAATTCGAACAGGTCGGCACGCAGCGTGCGGACCGCCGCCCAGCCGGCCTGCAACAGCTCGACCTCATGACCGCCGCGCTCGACGAGCACATCGCCGAACTGTGCGACCGGTACGCCCATGAAGCGCAGGATGGTTACACCGAAGCGGCGTTGGGCGATCAGCGGCCAGACCATGACGAGCCGGCCTCCGCGCCTGGCCGTGACGATGCTGAGGTGGCTGCCGGCTTCGAGGTAGTGCCGCGCCCAATGGCGCAGGAAGACATGGCTCTGGAAGACCTGCTGCGGCAAAGCGGAGCGGGCGAAGAGCGCGTCCCATTCAGGCTGCAGCGCCAGGAAGTCATCATGCCCGCTGACGATGTCGATAGCGAGCGCGCCATCGCGTGTGGTCGGGGCAGCCATGCTCGCTGCGGAGGGCTCGATGCATTTGGTACGCAGCGCGGTGAGGGCGGCCATCAGGCGCCGGTCCGGACATGCGAGATCAATCGTTTCACGCCCGCCAGCGGAAAGCGCGCGAGATAAGGCACCAGCAGGAGTGGGTGGCGGGCTGCGAAGGGGGCGTCCTGCTCGACCATGTGGCGGATGGCGAGCACCGGCAACGGCGCGCGCAGCGGCCGGAATTCGGGGTTCCACAGTCCCGGCGCGTCGGAATCGGCATACATCAATCCGATCATGCGGTTGCGGGTGAGCGAATAGAATCTGTGGCGCTTCTGGATGCGCTTGAGCATCGCGATGCCGTCGGGCGCGGCGCAGGCGGGAAAGCCGATGATCACGGTGCGGAAATGCGCCATGGCGGGCTTGGCGGGAATCGCGTTCAGCGCCTTGAAGCCGTCGCGAAGCAGCATGAAGATCGCTTCTTCGTCGCCGGGGCCGGCATCGCTGATGCTGAGCCGCACCGTGTCGAGCTTGGCGGCCTGACGGGTGAAGGGGCAGACCGCGCCGGTGCGGCCGAGATCGGCATGAGCGCTCATCAGATAGTTCTCGACCCAGCCGAGCAGGATCGACAGCGCTGTTCCGGTTTGGCCTGCGCAGCGGGAGCGCGCTTCGGGCAATGTCAGGAGAGGCCGCGCAGTTGGAACAACCGACATTGGAGTGTCGGCTGCGCTGATTGTCTGATGCATGGCCCCGCCCGGCTTTGGTGTCGCGGCGAGTTCTACTGGGTACACGTTAGGGAAGGGTTTCCCGCAACCTCCGGTAGCCGATGAGCGGCGTTAGGATTTTGTAAAAGATTTCGTCCAGCCGCAGAGCGAAAGCGCCGCCTGCATATGCTCCGGCGGCGGGGCCTCAACATGGATCGGCGCGCGCTTGCGGTAGAGCGGGATCGTGATGCTGCGGGCATGCAATTGCAGTCCCGGCCCGCCCTCGCGCGGCGCCGTGCCGTAGATTTCGTCGCCGAGTATCGGCCAGCCGGAGGCCGCGCAATGCACGCGCAATTGATGGGTGCGGCCGGTCAGGGGCTCCAGAGCAAGCCAGGCCAGCGGCCCGGTCTCGTCGGCGCCACGCCCGAGCACACGGAAACGTGTCTGCGAGGGCAGGCCGTCGGGATCAACCTTCATCCACCAGCCGCGATCGGGCGCACGCTTGCCCAGCGCCAAGTCGATCAGGCCTTCGTCGAGAGCGGGATCTCCCTGCACGACCGCCCAATAGGTCTTGTCGATGCGGCCCTCACGGAACATCTGGTTGAGTTCGGCCATGGCGCGGGGATGGCGGCCGAGCACGAGGCAGCCGGAGGTATCCTTGTCGAGCCGATGCGCGGCCTCGGGCCGGCGCGGCAGGCCGAAGCGCAGCGCGTCGAGGTGATCGGTGAGGACCGGGATGACGCGGCGCTTGGCCTGGGGACCGCGATGCGAGGGCAGCCCCGCCGGCTTGTCGATGACCAGCATCATGGCGTCGCGATAGAGCAGCGGCACGGGAAGCTCGGAATCCGGCGTCGCTTCCGGCGTTCCTTGCGAAATTTCTGGTTGATCGGGCGCGGTCATGGCATTGCGCTAGCGAACGCGGCCGGACGACGCAACCTCGAGGCGCGGCGCGGCCGGACGACAGGACGGATGATGAGCGAGACGCAACCGAAGAAACGCGGTTTCTTTTCCAGGCTTTTCGGCGGTGAGGACGAGCAGGCGAAGTCGGCGGAGCAGCCCAGCGCGCCCGCCACGCAGGCGCCGCCGGAGCCGGAACCTGACGCGCTGATCGCGCCCGACCTGCTGATGGGTGAGGCCGCGCCCTTGCCGATCGCGATGCCGGAGCCCGCGCCGGTGCAGGCCCCTCCGGTCATGGCGCCTCCAGTCGTGGCCCCTCCAGTGATGGCTCCCCCGCCGGTGGTCGCCGCGCCGGAGCCGAAGCGGAGCTGGTGGCGCAGGCTGACCGAGGGGCTGTCGCGAACCTCATCGGCTCTTACCACCGGGATCACGGACCTCTTCACCAAGCGCAAGCTCGACGCCGGCACGCTCGAAGACCTGGAGGACATCCTGATCCAGGCCGATCTGGGTCTCGCGACCTCCGCCCGCATCGCCAAGGCGGTCGGCGAGGGGCGTTACGACAAGCAGATCGATCCGGCCGAGGTGAAGGCGATCCTGGCGCGCGAGGTCGAGGCGATCCTCACCCCCGTGGCCTTGCCGCTGGCGATCGACGCCACGAAAAAGCCGTTCGTGATCTTGATGGTCGGCGTCAACGGCTCGGGCAAGACGACGACGATCGGCAAGCTCGCGGCCAAGTTCAGGGCCGAGGGCAAATCCGTGATGCTGGCTGCCGGCGATACCTTCCGGGCGGCGGCGATCGAGCAGCTCAAGGTCTGGGGCGAGCGCACCGGGGCCGAGGTCATCTCCGGCCAGCAGGGCGCGGATGCGTCGGGCCTGGCCTATGAGGCCTTGCAGAGGGCCAAGGCCACTGGGGCAGACGTGCTGCTGGTCGATACCGCCGGGCGGCTGCAGAACAAGACGGGATTGATGGACGAACTCGCCAAGGTGGTCCGCGTCATTCGCAAGCTCGATCCGGAAGCCCCGCATGCGGCGCTGCTCGTGCTCGACGCGACAGTGGGGCAGAACGCGCTCGCCCAAGTCGAGGCGTTCCAGCACACCGCTGGCGTCACCGGGCTGGTCATGACCAAGCTGGACGGTACGGCGCGCGGCGGCATCCTGGTGGCGCTGGCGGCGAAATTCGGCCTGCCGGTGCATTTCATCGGCGTCGGCGAGAGCGTCGAGGATCTGGAGCCGTTCTCGGCGCAGGAATTCGCCCGCGCGGTCGCGGGATTGGGAGAAGCAGCGTGAGCGAGAATGTGATCGTGGCGAAGCCTGGCAAAAGCGTCAATCCGCTGCTCAAGCTCGCGCTCGAATTCGGGCCGCTGGCGATCTTCTTCTTCGCCAACTCCTATGGCGACCGACTCTTTGGCATCGCGCCGGACCGGCGCATCTTTGTCGCGACCGGCATCTTCATCGCCGCCTCGCTGGTCGCGCTGGCGCTGTCGCGGATCGTGCTGGGCTATCTGCCGCGCATGGCGATCGTCAACGCGGTGGTGGTCAGTGTCTTCGGCGGGCTGACGATCGCGCTCGACGACGCCTTCTTCATCAAGGTCAAGCCGACCATTGTGAACGCGCTGTTCGGCTGCGTGCTGCTGGGCGGCCTGTTCTTTGGCCGCTCGCTGCTGGCGCTGGTGCTGGAGACGGTGCTCCAGCTCGACGCGGAAGGCTGGCGCAAGCTGACCTTCCGCTGGGGCCTGTTCTTCTTCGTGCTGGCGGCCCTGAATGAGGTGGTTTGGCGCACGCAGACGCAGGATTTCTGGGTCGCCTTCAAGGTCTGGGGTGTGATGCCGCTGACCATGGCCTTTGCGCTCGCGCAGACGCCACTGATCCTGAAGCATGAGCTGAAGCCGGCGAAGACCGAGGAGTAGCAGGCGGCCTCGCGAGCTGGTTGCTCCCGTAAATCGGGCTCGCGCCATGCCATGGGCGCATCGTGGCATTGCGGGGAGAGGCGAGGTCGCAGGTTGCGATCGGCGGATATCGGCGCTCTGCTGACCTCACTCAGGCAGTTTGACAACCAAGGCCTGTCGACAACGAAGACCTGTCGACAACCAAGACCTGAGACGGAGGTAACGCCCATGCCGTCGCTTCGTTTTCCGTCGCTTGCCCTCATCTTCGCCATCAGCGGTCCCATAGCCGCCTGGGCCCAGGCCGTTCAGGCCCCGCAGGCTGCGCCGCCGGCCAGTTTCGCTGCCGAGCAAAAGGCCGCAAACGCCACAGATGGCCCACGCAGGACGCCGCCGCGCAGCTTCCCGGTGCCGACCGAGGAGGTCAGCCCGGAGATGCGCAAGCTGATCGCCCTGCCGTTCCCGCCGCATATGGACGCTGCGCCCAAGAGCGCCGCCGAATGGACGGAATTGGTCGACCGGCGCGCCAAGCTCGCCATCGCCGCCCTGCCGGCGATGAAGGAGAAGCTGAAGGTCGATGTCCAGCCCGCCGTGATCGGCGGCGTGAAGGCCTTCATCGTCACGCCCAGGACGATCCCACGCGCCAACCGGGACCGGCTGCTCGTCCATGTCCATGGCGGCGGCTATGTCTTCGGGCCGGGCGAGGCGGCGCTGCCCGAAGCGATCCTGCTCGCCGGCTTCGGCGGCTACAAGGTGATCTCGGTCGATTACCGCATGCCGCCCGATGCGCCCTATCCCGCCGCGATGGACGACGCCATGGCGGTTTGGAAGGCGGCGACCAAGATGGCCAAGCCGCGCAACATGGCGATCTTCGGCACCTCGACCGGCGGCGCGATGACGCTCGCCATGGTCCTGCGCGCCAAGGCGGAGAAGCTGCCGCTGCCCGCCGCGATCGCGCCGGGCACGCCCTGGTCGGACATCGCCAAGATCGGCGACAGCTACGCCACCAATGAATGGGTCGACAATGTCCTGGTGAGCTGGGACGGCTGGCTCGGGCGCGCGGCCTTGCTCTACGCCAATGGCCACGATCTGAAGGACCCGCAGCTCTCGCCGATCTATGGCGATTTCCACGGTTTCCCACCGACGATCCTGACCTCGGGCACGCGCGACCTGTTCCTGTCGAACACGGTCCGGACCCATCGCAAGCTGCGGCGCGCCGGCGTCGTTGCCGACCTCAACGTCTATGAGGGCCAGAGCCATGGTCAGTATGGCGGGGATATGAACGCGCCTGAGACGAAAGAGGCCTTCACCGATATCGCCAAATTCTTCGACCGCCACCTCGGGCGATAGGGGCAGTCTGTTGGCTTGGACACGCGGTGCAGATCCGGGATCCGAAGCGCGTCATGGTCGGGCTTGCCCCGACCATCTCGTGACGGGGGAGCGCGCCTTTGCCGACGCCCCTTCCGGCCCCGGATTCTCGGGTCTGCGCTTTGCTCCGCCCGAGAATGACGCGGTGTTTCCGGGGCGATCATCGGTCTGATCTTGCCATTTGGCATTTTATATATTATTTGATGCCAAATGGAGATCGCTTCATGACGGCCTTGCAGCGCATCGAGACGACCCAGCGCGACTTCGTCCCCGATCCGATCTCGGATGACGAAGCCGCCGCGATGTTTCGCGCCGCGATCAATCTGTTCCGGCTCTGGCGCGTCACCGACGAGCAGGCGGCGACGCTCCTCGACCTGCCCTTGCGCAGCTACCGGCGTTGGAAGGCCGGCGAGATCGGCCGCATCTCGCGCGATGGCAAGGCGAGGCTCTCCAATCTGATGGGCATCCACAAGGCGCTGCGCCTGATCTTTCGCGAGCCGCAGCGCGGCTATGACTGGATCCAGGCGCCCAATGCAGCCTTCTCCGGCCATACGGCACTG
This sequence comes from Bosea sp. 685, assembly GCF_031884435.1. Classification (NCBI taxonomy): domain Bacteria; kingdom Pseudomonadati; phylum Pseudomonadota; class Alphaproteobacteria; order Hyphomicrobiales; family Alloboseaceae; genus Allobosea; species Allobosea sp. 685. Next base: position 6,374,176 of record NZ_CP134779.1, read on the forward strand.
GCGGTCATGCTTGGCGGCGAATTGACGGATCTGATGCGGGTCAGGCGCTATCTCGACGACGAGCGGGGCGGCTGGTGATCGATGTCAGCGCCGTCCCCGCCACCGATCTGGTGTGGCGGGGGGCGGTCCGGATCATCCGCAGCCTGTTTCCGCCGATCGACCTGTTCGAGGATATCGCCGATCCCGCCGACTGGCCATTGATCCTGGCGGCCGAGCAAAAGACCAATCCGCGCTTGATGGAGAGCGTCGGCAATCTCGCTCTCGTGCCGCCGGAGAGGCGCGTCTCGGGCCCGGGCGCGAGCTGGCTGATGGCGCCCTTCACCCATGTCAGCCCCGACCGGCCGAGCCGCTTCAGCGCTGGCGGGTTCGGCGTGCTCTATGCCGGCGACAGCTTCGAGGTCGCGCTGTTCGAGACGGTGCACCACCATGGCCGCTTCATGGCTGCGACCAAGCAGCCGCCGGGCTGGACCTCGCAATTTCGTGAAATCCTGCTCGATGTCGAGGCGCGGCTGCATGATCTGCGCGAGCCTGGGCCGGGGGTCAGCGCGGTGCTCGATCCGGGTGATTATGCGCAAAGTCAGGCACTCGGCAGCGCGCTTCACGCGGCGGGTTCGGAAGGCGTGGTCTATCCGAGCGTTCGCCGTGGCGGCGGGGCCTGCGTCGGCCTGTTCTATCCCGACGGCGCCTCGAACCCGGTTCAGGGCCGCCATCTCGACTATCACTGGAATGGCGAGCGGGTTGACCTCTACCGCGACCTCAGCCGTAGCGAGGTCTACCGTATCGTTCAGGGTAGTGGTTGAGGATATCGATCGAGGCTCTTTCGTTGCTCAAGCATCGGCCGAACGCAGCGACTCGAGCAAGGGCCGGTATTCCTCGAGGGCAAGATCAGGAAGCGCGAGGGCTTCCTCCAAGCGAAACCAGCCGAGCTCGGTGTGCTCATCATCCATGATGCGCGGCTCGCCCTGCCATTTCCTCACAGCATAGATATGGAAGGCAACCGGCTCGGCCGATGTATGCGGACCGGCGATTCGGCCAAGAGCATCGCAAGCCAGGATCGCGATGCTCATCTCTTCGTGAATTTCGCGGATGAGCGCCTGTTCCAGCGTTTCTCCGACCTGAACATGGCCGCCGGGAAAGCTCCACAGGCCAGGATGAGCCTTTCGATGCGGACTACGCCTGGCCAGGAGGACGGCATCGTCTCTCAGCAACAGGGCGTTGACGATGTCATGCATTCGAACCTCCGGGTGCTGATCCCGAAGGCTGGCCTCAGCCGGGACTGACGGCAATGAACCGGAGTCCACCACATTGTTCTACTTCGCCGCGAGCCGGATCGCGCCGTCGAGCCGAATTGCGGTGCCGTTGAGCATGTCGTTCTCGATGATGCTCTTGACCAGGGCCGCATATTCGCCAGCCTTGCCGAGGCGCGAGGGGAAGGGGATCGAGGCGCCCAGCGAGGCGCGCGATTCCTCCGGCAGACCGTCGAACATCGGCGTCTCGAACAGGCCGGGCATGATCGTCATCACGCGGATACCGTAGGCGGCGAGTTCGCGCGCGATCGGCAGCGTCATGCCGACGACGCCGGCCTTGGAGGCGGAGTAGGAGGCCTGGCCGATCTGGCCGTCCTCGGCGGCGACGGAGGCCGTGTTGACGATCACGCCACGCCCGCCATCCCCAGTGATCGGGTCGAGGGCGGCCAGCGCCACCGCCGATTTCGCGATCACGCGGAAGGTGCCGGTCAGGTTGATGGCGAGGCCTTTCTCGAAGGTCGCCATGTCATGGGCGATGAGCTCGCCGGTCTCGCGCTTCCTGGAGATGACGCGGCGGCCGGGCGCGATGCCGGCGCAGTTGACGATGATGCGGGCGACGCCTTGGGCGGCCCGCGCCTTGGCGAGCGCCGCGTCGACGGAGGCGTCATTGGTGACGTCGCAATGGCAGAAAACCCCACCGATCTCGGCCGCGACGGCCTCGCCGCGCTCCGTGTTCAAATCCAGGAGCGCGACCTTGACGCCGAAGCCTGCGAGCATGCGCGCGGTGCCTTCGCCGAGGCCCGAGGCGCCGCCGGTGACGATGGCGGAGAGCGAGGAATCGAGTTTCATGGGGCGGTTCCCGTTCGCAATGGCGTTTGCAACGCGTTTAGAGGCCCTGCCGCCCGGCTCCAAGCGAGATTCTTGGGCCGCCCCTTGTGCAGCCTTGGGCTTGGGGCCACATCTCGCGACGTCCCGGCCGGGCATCGTCCTGGTGTTGCCGGGATCGGAAGCCCGCAAGGAGGGGCTGGCATGAGCGACACGTTCCATTCGCGCTTTTCGGCGGAGGAGATGGCGGAGATCCGCCGGAGCCTGCGCGACGAGGCCCGCTTCGGTTCGGAGTTTCTGGGCCGGCTCAAGCGTGTGGCGAAGCGGGTGCCCTTCGCCGAGGATCTGCTGGCGGCCTGGATTTGCACGCGCGATCCGGCGACGCCGCGGCGCGTCCGGCTGACGCTTTTGGCGGCGCTCGGCTATTTCGTGCTGCCGCTCGATGCCATTCCCGACATCCTGCCCTTCATCGGCTTCACCGACGATGCGGCGGTGATCGCGGCCGCCCTCGCCGCGGTCGCAGGCTCGATCACGCCCGAACACCGCGAGAAGGCGAAGCAGACGCTGGCGGAGCTCTAGGCCAGGCTAGGTCATTGTTTTAACGCGTTTTCTTCACGCGAACCGGTATCCAGTTCGCTCGAAAACGCTCTCGCTATTCGTTGAAGCACGCATCATTCCGGGTCGCTCCGGAATGATGGCGAGATCACAGCGTCAGGATGATCTTGCCCTTGGCCTTGCGGTCGCCGATCAGGGCGAAGCCCTCGGTCCAGCGCTCCAATGGCAGGGCGGCGTGGACATGGGCGCGGATATGCCCGTTCGCGGCCCAGTCCAGCAGGCGCTCCATATTGCGGCGATGTGCGACGGGCTCGCGCCGGACGAACTCGCCCCAGAACACACCGCGCAGGTCGCAGCCCTTCAGCAGCAGCAGGTTGAGCGCGATCTTTGGAATCGCGCCGCCGGCGAAGCCGACCACGAGATAGCGGCCTTCCCAGGCCATGGCGCGCAAAGCCGGTTCGGCCAGGTCGCCGCCGACCGTGTCGTAGAGCACATCGACGCCGCGCTCTTCGGTCAGGCGGCGCAGGCCGGCCTTGAGATCCTCGCTGCTGTAGTCGAGCTCTTCCTGCGCGCCATGAGTCTGGGCCAGCGCAAGCTTATCGGCCGAGGAGGCGCAGGCGATGACATGGGCGCCGAGCAGCGCGCCGATTTCGACCGCCGCCAGCCCCGCGCCGCCGGCAGCTCCGAGCACCGCCAGGGTTTCGCCGGCCTTGAGGCCGGCGCGCTGGATCAGCCCGTGCATCGCCGTGCCATAGGTGACGAACAGCCCCGCCGCCTGGGCGTCGTCGAGCGCATCGGGCACGCGCACGATCTGCTGCGCCGAGACAGCCACGCTTTCGCGCGCCGCGCCATGGCCGAGCCAGGCGGCGACGCGCTCGCCGACGCGCCAGCCGGTGACGCCTTCGCCGATGCTGGCGATCGTGCCGGCGCATTCGGCACTGGGCGAGAAGGGTAGCGTCGGCTTGGTCTGGTAGCGCCCCTCGATGATCAACGTGTCGAAAAAGTTGAGCGCGGCCGCCTTGACCGCAATGACGACCTCGCCCGGCCCGGGGCTAGGCTCGGCAATGTCGCGGATGACGAGCGTCTCGGCCGGCCCATGGGCCTCGCAGAGCAATGCCTTCATCGTTTCTCCAACCGCTGCGATGCGCTTGGCGGCGAATGTGGCATGCTCAGATGACGAACGGAACTGTAGCTGAGGGTGTAGGGCATTCGCATTTTCGCCCGGATCGTGACATCCTATCGTTTCCGCGATCTTGAACTCTCGGGTCAAATGCACCGGGAATAGAGACGCTGTTAAGATTTCTGCTGATTGATGGCGGCTTATGAATCTCTGTTTGCTCCGCACCGATTTCGCCGCCTCACGGCTCATGATCGTCGCATCGCTGTTCGCCGCGAGCGTGATCGCTGCCGTGCCGGTCTCCGCTCAACCCAAGCCGAAGCCCCAGGCGAAGCCTGCGCCGGTCGCATCGGCAAGCGCTGGCCAGGCCCAGGCGATGCTCCTGGAGACGGCCGGCAAGTGGCAGGCCTTTTCCTCGCAGCAGGGCCGCTCGAAGGTCTGCTACGCTCTCTCCAAGGCGGAGGCGCGCCTGCCCGCCAATCTCAAGGAGGTCGAGGGACTGCTCTTCGTCTCCAGCCGCCCGACCGAGGGCGTGCGCAACGAGATCAGCTTCGTGCTGAATTTCGACCTGAAGGAAGATGTCGAGCATCAGGCGATCATCGGGTCCGAGCGCTTCGCGCTGGTCGCGAAGGGCCAGAACATGTGGCTCAAGAACCCGGCCGAGGAGCCCCGCATGCTGGACGCGCTGCGCAAGGGTTCGGGGCTTGAGGTCAAGGGCACCTCGAAGCGCGGCAATCCGACCAGCGACAAATACTCGCTCGCCGGCATGAACCAGACGGTCAAGCGCGCCGAAGACGCCTGCAAGTAGGGCAGCCTGGAATCCGCGAGCGCGGCCGTCTGACGCAGCTTTCTGCGCTTCCGGTGCTCACGGACATGAAGTCCGCTGCGCTCCGGTTCTCGAAATCCGCGCCAGCCGGCTCACGCTGGCGAATTCCCGTTGCCACCCTGCGTCGCACCGGTTTGTGCGGGTGTTCGGACCGTGATTTCGCGGCTGGGCGTTCTCGTGCTATGAGCCGCGGATATTCGGGCCGATGATCGCCCGTCCGAGCCAGAGTTCCGATGACCTTGTCCGTGCTTGAGCCCGCCGCGCCAGCGGCCGAACCCGTTGTTACGAGCCGCGTCTCGCTGATCGGGCGCACGCGCGCCGGTCTTGGCGACGCACTGGCCGAGATCGGCGTTCCCGAGAAGGAACGACGCATGCGCGTCGGCCAGCTCTGGAACTGGATCTACCATTACGGCGTCCGCGATTTCTCCGCGATGACGACGATCGGCAAGGGTTTGCGCGCGGCGCTGGGTGAGCGCTTCACGCTCGACCTGCCGGAGGTGACGGCCGAGCAGGTCTCGACCGACGGCACGCGCAAATGGCTGATCCGCATGGCGTCGACCGGCCCGCGCGATCGCGGCGCCGAGATCGAATGCGTCTACATCCCCGAGGTCGACCGCGGCACGCTTTGCGTCTCCAGCCAGGTCGGCTGCACGCTGACCTGCACTTTCTGCCACACCGGCACGCAGCGCCTGGTGCGCAACCTCACCTGTGAGGAGATCGTGGCGCAATTGATGGTGGCGCGCGACCGGCTTGGCGATTTCCCCAATCGCGCTAAGCCCGACGGCGCTTTCGTGCCCAATGATGGCGGGCGCTTCGTCTCCAATATCGTCTTCATGGGCATGGGCGAGCCGCTCTATAATTTCGACGGCGTGCGCGATGCCATCGACGTGATCTCGGATAATGAGGGATTGTCGCTCGGCCGCCGCCGCATCACGGTCTCGACCTCCGGCGTTGTGCCGCAGATCGGCCCGCTCGGGCATGAGATGGGTACGATGCTGGCGATCTCGCTGCATGCGGTGCGCGACGAATTGCGCAACGAGCTCGTGCCGCTGAACAAGAAATATCCGATCGCCGAACTGCTTGAGGCCTGCCGGACCTATCCCGGTGTTTCGAACGCGAAGCGGATCACCTTCGAATATGTCATGCTCAAGGGCGTCAACGACAGCGATGCCGATGCGCGCGAACTGGTGCGCCTGCTCAAGGGCATTCCGGCCAAGATCAACCTGATCCCGTTCAACCCCTGGCCCGGCACCAAATACGAATGCTCGGACTGGGACCGGATCGAGCGTTTCTCCGAGATCGTCTTCCGGGCGGGCTACGCCTCGCCGGTGCGCACCCCGCGCGGGCGCGACATCCTCGCCGCCTGCGGCCAGCTCAAGAGCGAAACCGAGAAGCTCTCGGCCCGCGCGCGATTGATGCTGGACCAGGACGAGGCGGCGGCTGCCGCCGCCGTCGCTGCGGAATAATCGCCTTGCTGCGCTGGCTGCTGCTGATCCCCTTCGCCTTGCTCGTCGCCATGGCGGCGGGGCTGTTTGCCATGCTCGTCGCCAGCGTGGTCTCGCCCGAGATCGCGCTTTTGATCGGTGGCGGTTTCCAGCGCTTGATGGAGGCGCTGTTCGGCCTGGCTGAAAGCGACATCGATCCCACGCCGGTGGCGCAGGCCGCCTTCAGCCTGCTCGGGCGGCTCGGCATGGCGATCATCGTCGCGCCGGTCGTGCTGGTTGCGGTGTTCAGCGAGCTTTTCCGCTTGCGCAGCGGGCTGATCCAGAGCGGGCTCACCGGCCTGCTGGCGACCGTAATGCCGCTCGCCATGCTGCGCCTGTCGCGCGCGCCGAGCGAGGCCGAGATGCGGGTAATCGGCGCCCTGTTCCTGATCGGGGCGGCGACGGGGTTCGTCTATTGGCTGATCGCGGGGCGTGGGGCGGGCGCCGCCCGGACCGTTCCGGCCGGCGCTCCGCCCCGATAGGCTTTGCCGCTCAGAGCCGGATGATTTCAGATGGGATCACTTGGTGATCCCATCTGAAATCTGAATCCGTCTCTCATCAAAGAGCGAGAGCAGGATCGATTGCGAAAAACCGGTTCCCGCTTTTTCGTATCCTGCTCTAAAGGCCGAGGACCTTGCGCAGTTCGGTCCTTGCGACGGCGTATTCAGCCTGGAATTCGGGCTGCTCCATGATCTTGGCGGCGATCACCGTGCCGGCGATGCGGCCGGCCTCGATATCGGCGCGGAAATGGATGCCGCCGATGATCCGGTTCTCGCCATACGCCCAGGCGCGCGCCATGATCTCATTGCGCTTCTCCGGAACCATGTTCGACAGGACGACGCCCATCAGCGTGCCGACGGTGGTGTGGCCCGAGGGGTAGGCACCGGAGTTCGAGAGCTTCACCGCGGGCTTGACCAGCGGGCTGTACTGATGCGGGCGCGGGCGCTTCCAGCTATCCTTGGCCGGGTCGACGACCTCGCCTTCGGTTGCAACGATACGGTCGAAGAAGGCGGAGAAGGCCGGCAGCGCCTCGGTCTTGAAGTTGGGGCCCATGACATTGGCGAAGCGCCAGACATTCTCGACCACATCGGCCTGGGCCTGCGCCTCCATCTCCGGCGTGCGCGTGACTTGGATGCTCAGCACCTCGGCGAGTTCGGCGCGGGTCTGGGCCGAATCATTGGCTGGTGGCGGCTTGAGCAGGGTCAGGAGATCGATGGTCTTGGCCGTGGCGAAGGGCTTTGCCTCCTCGGCGTGAACCGGAGAGAGGGTGAGCACGGCCGTCGTCAGGGCGGCGAGGAAGAGGGAGCGCATGGTGGTTTTCCTAGTGGGAAGAAACCGACGCGCCCAAAACATGACAGGGCTATGAAGCCAAGCGGGGGCTCTGCACAGCTTCAAAGGGACGTGAGCGAAAGCGGGCACTGCCTCTCAGAGCAGATGCGTGAGATCGCGGCGGCCGTCGATGACGCGGACGATCTCGACGCTGTCGATCGACCCCTCGTCGCTGTCTGGCTCGGTCTTATAAAGTAGCAGAAAGGGTGGTTCGATCAGCATGCGAAGGCTTGGCCGAATCTCGGCCAAGAGCCGGATGATTTCAGATGGGATCACAGAGTGATCGCATCTGAAATCTGAATCCGTCTCTCATCTAAGAGTGAGAGCAGGATCGCTGCGAAAAACCGGTTCCCACTTTTTCGCACCCTGCTCTCGCGCACGCCTAGGCACGGATGCTCCGCAAGGACCACGGCCTTGGCCTCAATGCGCTCGAAGTAGCGCTCGGCCGCTGCTGGGCTCTCAAGCCCAATCACCACATAGAGATCGAGCAGGTCCCTGCGCGCTTGAGGTGACCAGAGAACCTCAGTTGCGGCCACCGGCCACTGCCTTTCTGGCCTTGGCAAGACGATCGCGCGCCTCTTCGCGCAAAGCAGTCATGTCGATCGCTTTGGCTTGGCCGCTTTGCGAGCCCTCATCCCAGAGCTGCCTAAGGCGTTCGATTTCGCCGCGCCGCATATCCCTCTTGATCTGCCAGTCGCGAAGGGCGTCACGGACGACTTCGCTGGTCGTCGCATAGTCTCCGCCATCGACGGCCGCACGAACTGCGCTCAATTGCTCGCTCGTCAAGGCAATGCTGATCTTTTCTATGGTCGGCATCCGGCAATTCTCCCCGTTGAGGTGAGCGATAATGCTACTCAGTCATACCACGGGGATAAAACTTCAGGAACCGCTCAATCGCCGATCGCCACACCCTCGCGCCGGCCATCCGCGCCGCCGACGAAGCCCTCCGGCGTCTTGACGATCGCCTGGATGCCCGAGGTCATCTCCAGCAGCCGGACCTCATGGCCTTTCGCTTCCAGCGCGGCTTTCCAGGGCTCGGCTTCGGTGCCCTCTTCCAATTCGGTCGGGCCGTTGCGACTGCCGAAATTGGCGAGGTCGACGGCATTCTGCGGATCCATCTTCCAGTCGAGCAGCGCGACCAGCGTCTTGGCGACGAAACCGATGATCTGGCTGCCGCCGGGCGAGCCGACCACAGCATAGAGCCTGCCGAAGGCGTCGAAGACCAGGGTCGGCGCCATCGAGGAGCGCGGGCGCTTGCCGGCTTCGACACGGTTGGCGACGGGTTTGCCGTCCTCTTCCGGCGCGAAGGAGAAATCGGTCAATTCGTTGTTGAGCAGGAAGCCACCCTTGCTCATCAGGTGCGAGCCGAACCCACCCTCGATCGTCGTGGTCATCGCGACGGCGTCGCCATTGGCGTCGATCACCGAGATATGGCTGGTGCCGTGCTCGACGCCGTCCGAGGGCGCGAGCAATTGGGCGCGCTTATGCGGCGGGTCGCCGGGTGTGGCGCGGCCCATGGATTTCTCGGGGCTGACGAGGCTCGCGCGCGAGCGGATATAGTCGCGGTCGATCAATCCCGAGACCGGAACACTGAGGAAGGCGGGGTCGGCGAGATAGAGCGCGCGGTCGGCGAAGGCGAGGCGGCCGGCCTCGCTGAACCAGTGCACCGCCTCGGGCCCGGGACCCATGCGTGCCAGATCCTTGGTCTCGAGGATGCCGAGCATCTGCTGCACGGCGATGGCGCCTGAGCTTGGCGGGCCCATGCCGCAGATCCTGTAGACGCGGTAAAGCCCGCAGACGGCCTCGCGCTCCTCGATTTTATAGGCGGCGAGGTCGGCAAGCGTGATGTCGCCTGGATTGCTCTTGTGGCCGGTGACCTTGGCGACGATGTCCTCGGCGATCGGCCCGGTATAGAAGGCGGCCGAGCCGTTCTCGGCGATGGCGCGTAAGGTCGCGGCGAAGGCCGGGTTCTTCAGGATGGTGCCGACGGCCTTGGGCTTGCCGTCGGGCTCGTAGAAATAGGCGGCGGCGAGCGGGTCGGCGCTCAGGGCCTTCTCGCCGGCCAGGAGGCCGTTGAGGCGCGGGGAAATCGCAAAGCCGTCCTCGGCGAGCTTGATTGCGGGTGCGACAACCTGCGGCCAAGGCAGCTTGCCCCAGCGCTGATGCGCGCCCTCGAGCAACTTCAGCGTGCCCGGCACGCCGACCGAGCGGCCGCCGATGACGGCCTCCATGAACTTCATCGGCTTGCCGTCCGCGCCGATGAAGCGGTTCGGCCTTGCCGCCGCCGGCGCGGTTTCGCGCCCATCCAGCGTCGAGAGTTTCCGGCCGGCCTCATCCCAATGCACCATGAAGGCACCGCCGCCGATACCCGAGCTCTGCGGTTCGACGAGGTTGAGCACGAGCTGGATCGCGATCGCCGCATCGACCGCACTGCCGCCGGCGCGCAGGATCTCGCGGCCGGCATTGGTGGCCAGCGGATTGGCGGCGGCGACCATATAAAGCTGGGCGTGGCCGGAGGTCTTGGCGATACGCCCCGTCGCGGCTTCGGGCGCCGGAGCGAGGCTCTGCGCGACCGCAGAGCTCACGACAGCTGCGGACAGGGCGATCGCAAGGAGAGCACTCCTCGATCCTGACAGGGTCGTCATCTCGTCCTCCTCGCCGTTGCGCCGCGCTGCCAGACTAGCGCCAGATCGCGCTGGCGCGCCATGGTCTCGGCGGCAGGGCTTCGCATCCGCCTTGGAGCGGGAGCCCGGGACGGCTAAGGTCACGGTCCTGCCTGTCGATACGTCAGCAAAGGGGCCCGGCATGTCGTTCCCAGTTTCCATCGCCTTTCGCCGCAGTTTGACGGTGGCAGCGCTCGCTTTCCTCGGTTTCGCGCTCGCGGGTTGCGGTTACAACAACGTCCCGACGCTGGAGGAAAAGGCCAAGGCGTCCTGGTCCGAGGTGCAGAATCAATATCAGCGCCGCGCCGACCTGATCCCGAATCTGGTCGAGACGGTGAAGGGCTATGCCGCGCAGGAGCGTGAGGTGCTGACGCAGGTCGTCGAGGCGCGCGCCAAGGCGAGCCAGGTCAAGGTCGATGCCTCGACCATCACCGATCCCGCGAAGTTCAAGGAGTATCAGGACGCGCAGAACCAGCTCACCGGCGCGCTCGGCCGGTTGCTCGTCACGGTGGAGCGCTACCCCGACCTCAAATCGAACCAGAACTTCCTCGCCTTGCAGTCGCAGCTCGAAGGCACCGAGAACCGGGTCACGGTGGCGCGGCGCGACTACATCCAGGCGGTGCAGGCCTTCAACACCGAGATCCGCACCTTTCCGGGCGTGATCTGGGCAAAACTGCTCTGGGGCTCCAAGCCGATGGAGACCTTTGCCGCGACGGCCGGGGCGGAGCGGCCACCGACGGTGAAGTTCTGAGGCCGCGGCAGTCGCGAGGCGCGTGATGGCGCGCAGCCACCTTTGGTCGCTGATCCTGCTCGCTGCGCTCGTATGTGCGGGCGCGGGCGCCTGGGCGGCGGATCCCTCCTATCCCGCCCTCACCGGCCGTATCGTCGATGGCGCCAAGCTCATCGCGCCCGAGGCGCAACAACGCATCGAGGCGAAGATCAAGGCGCATGAGGACAAGGCCGGCGACCAGCTCGTGGTCGCAACCGTGCCTTCGCTGCAAGGCATCGGCATCGAGGATTTCGCCAATGGCCTGTTCCGCTTCTGGAAGCTCGGCGAGAAGCCGCGCAACAACGGCGTGCTGTTCATCGTCGCGCCGAATGAGCGCAAGGTCCGCATCGAGGTCGGCTACGGGCTGGAAGGGGCGCTGACCGATGCGCTCTCCAAGGTCATCATCACCACGGCGGTGGCGCCGAAGTTCAAGACCGGCGATTTTGCCGGCGGCATTGAGGGCGGCGTCGACGCGATCCTGACGATCCTCTCCGGCGATGCCGAGGAATGGCAGCGCCGCGCCCAGGTGCGGGACGATGAGAGCTCGCCGGCCGAGACGCTGGCCGTCATCCTGGTGATGCTGTTCATCTTCATCCTGGTGGTCTCCTTCATGCGCGGCCTGAGTCAGAGCGGCGGAGCCGGGAGCCATCGCCTGCGTGACGGGCGCTGGATCTCGTTGCCGCAGAATTCGAGCTGGGGTTCCGGGTCGGGCTCGAGCTGGGGAGGCGGCGGCGGTGGCTGGAGTTCCGGTGGCGGTGGCGGCTTCTCCGGTGGGGGCGGTTCGTCGGGCGGCGGCGGGGCTTCAGGGAGTTGGTGATGGATTCAGCCGACAGGGACGCGATCGCGGCGGCCGTCGCCCAGGCTGAGCGCCTGACCAGCGGCGAGATCGTGGTGGTGATCGACCGCGCCGCGAGCAGTTATCGCTCGGTGCCGATGGTGCTGGCCCTGGTGCTGTCGCTGTTGGTGCCTTGGCCGCTCCTGGCGCTGACGATGACGAGCGCGCCGCGCATCTTCCTGATCCAGTTGATCTGCGCGGCGCTGCTGATGGCCGCGCTGCTTTGGTATGGCCGCGGCGGCCGTTTCGTGCCCGGCTTCGTCAAGCGCGGCCGCGCACATGACGTGGCGCTGCGCGAGTTCACCGCGCGCGGGCTGACGCAGACGCGCGGGCGCACCGGCGTGTTGCTCTATGTCGCCTTGCAGGAGCGCTATGCCGAGGTCGTCACGGATATCGGCATCGACGGCAAGGTTGACCCGGAGGCATGGCGGGACATCGTCGCGGCCCTGCTCGACGCTGCGCGGCAGGAGCGTCTGCGCGAGGGGCTGATCGATGCGGTCGGGGCGCTCGGGCGTGTCCTGGCGCAGCACGCACCGCCGGCCGCCGATGATGTCGACGAACTGCCGAACAAGGTGATCCTGCTGTGAGGCGGCTGCGCGTCTCGAGCAGGGGCGATGCCGACAGGCTTTGAACGATCAGCCCGGGGTCACCGCAATCAGGGTACCGATGCCGGCTGTTCCGGCCGCCGCCAGACATAGACGAGCACGCCGAGCATGATCACGGCCACAACGGCCTGAAGCAGGCGGGAATTGGTTTCCAGGAAGATCAGCGAAAAGCTCGCAATCATGCTGATCGTGATCAGCCATTTCGCACTGCGCGGTATGGCGCGCGACGCGTTCCAGTTCCGGATCAGCTTGCCGAAGCGCGGATGGGTCGTCAGCCAGGTCTCCATCCTGGGCGAGGATCGGGAGAAGCAGGCCGTCGCCAGCACCAGGAAGACGATGCCGGGAATCAGGGGCACGACCAGCGCGACGACGCCGATCGCCACACTCAGGCAGCCGAGCGCGAAATAGACCGGGCGCTGCCAGCGCGGCTTCAGGGACGTATTGGGTTCCACTCGAGATCCTTGCCGCAGGGGTCGCGCCGCGCCATGGCGATGAGCCGGCTGCACGTCACTGGCATTTAGAGCAGGATGCAAAAAAGTGGGAACCGGTTTTTCGCATTAATCCGGCTCTCGGGGAGGTCGATACAAGCCGGTTCCGAGATCCTGGATCAGCGCGCGCTGCGGGCCGCGCCCAGCATCGCGGCGGGCATCATGCCGTATTTGCCGAGCGTTTCGGCCTGCACGACGACGATATAGCTGTCGGAATCGGCGGCGCGCGTCGCCGTGAGGGGAGCCGTCAGGGTCGTCTCCCCGCCATCCCATTCGCCGACGCGCACCATGCCGCGCACGACATTGGCGTAGGTGATGGTGCGGCCTTCATTCTCGCCGCGCGTGATCGGAACGGTGACCAGCTTCGCCACGGGGAGAATCCAGACGCCGGCGGGCTTTTCACCGGGGCTGGTGGAGGCTGCGATCTTGATCCGCAGCGTCGTGCCATCCTCCTGGAGCGAGAGCTTTGCGGGCAGGGCACTGGGCGCCTGCTCGCGCAGCATGCGCTCGATCTCGGTCTTGTCGGAGCCGACGATGTGGGAGGCGCCGTTGATCACGGCCTGGGGCGTGTAGACCTGGCCGTCGCCGCGGGCCTTGGCATAGAATTTCTGGCGCTTGGTGAAGACGTCCTGGCCGAGCGTGTCCTTCCAGCCGAGATAATCCCAATAGGTCACCGGCAGCGTCAGCGCGATGACGGCCGGGTCCTTGGCAATCTCGCGCAACAGCGCGTCCGCGGGCGGGCAGGACGAGCAGCCCTGGCTGGTGAAGAGCTCGACGACCGCCTTCGGCTGTATTGCCGGAGCCTGCGCATGCGCCGTCGCGCCGCCCAGGAGGAGCGCGGCAATGGATACAGGAAGGAGGCGGGCGCGAAGGGTCATGGCTGAACTCGGCGACCATTACAGCTGTGAGGTATTACCAAAGCGCTCAACAGCTCTCACTTGGAAATCACGTTGCCTTGAAAACCGGTTGAATCGTCATCGCGGGCGTGTCGCCGCCCTTGGCCGCGGCGATCAGGTTAGGCCGCCAGCGCCGATGCATCCAGAGCCATTGCTCGGGATGCTCGCGCACCCAGCCCTCGACGACGGCGGTCATCATCGCCATCGCACCTTGAACGTCGATCTCGCCATTGGCATCGCGCGGCAGGTCGAGCGGCGGCGTCAACTCCAGCCGGAAGCGATGATGGGGCAAGCGGATGACGCGCACGCCATGGACCGGGCATTCGAAGCGCCGGGCAAATTTGCCGAGAATCGGGTTGGTCAGCGCCGGCCGGCCCATGAAGGGCACCACCACGCCGCGGGTGAAATGCTGGTCGATCAGCATGCCGAGATGGCCGCCCTTCTCCAGCACGCCCTGCATGGCGAAGGCCGCGCCCTGCTTGGCGGCGGCGAGGCCGCCCATCGCGCCGGAACGGATCTCATGCACGATCGCAGCGATGGCGGGGTCGTTGGGCGCACGGAACACGGCGGTGGTATCGAGCTTGTAGGCGGCGGCGCAGATCGCCGGCAGCTCCCAATTGGCGAGATGGGAGGAGAAGATCAGGCCCGGCTTGCCATCGTCCTTGAGCGCGATGAATTGCTCGATGCCGTCGACCTCGACGCGAGACGGCGCGTCCCGGTTGTCGTCGTCATAGTCGAACAGGGTGTTGAGATGGGCGTATTCGGCGGCGGTGCGGCCGAGATTCTCCCAGGCCCCGCGCGCGATCCGCCGAACCTCGTCCTCCGCCATCTCCGGGAAAGCCGCGCGGATATTCGCGAGCGCGACGCGGTTGACCGGGATCACGGGGCTGACGCTGCGCAGCAGCCAGCCGCCGAGATCGCTCGCGCGCTCGGGTCCGAGCCAGCGCAGGACGCTAAACAGCGCCCTGATCAGGCCGATCATCACCACGGCGCCGGCGCGCGCGGCGAGAGCTTTCAGTCGTCTCAAGGTCAGCCCGGTCCCATCTCGCCCGTGCATTGAGCTTATCGGGCAGGAACCGGGGACTTGCGGCAGGAAGGCGGCTTGCGTCAAGTCTTCCGGGCGCGGACAGTCGCGTCAGAAGGCGACGATGACCTTGCCGAAGACCTGCCGGCCTTCGAGCCGGGCCAGGCCTTTTTCGAAATCGGCGAGCGGAAACACCGAATCGATCACGGGTTTCATGCCGCCGGCCATTTTTTCCAAGGATTGCGCGATGTTTTCGATGCGGCAGCCGAAGGAACCGGTGATGCGGTATTGCTGCTGAAAGAGCTGCATCAGGTTCATCGTCGTCGAGGCGCCCGACGTCGCGCCGCACGTGACGAGTCGGCCGCCGCGTTTGAGGCAGAGCAGCGAGCCGTTCCAGGTGTCGGCGCCGACATGTTCGAAGACGACATCGACGCCCTTGCGCTTGGTGAGCTGGCGAACCTCGCCCTCGAAGCGCTCGGTCTTGTAGTTGATGACGAAATCGGCCCCGAGCGCCTTGGCCTTGCGGCCCTTCTCGTCATCGCCGACGGTCGTATAGACCGTGCAGCCGATCGCCTTGGCCATCAGGATGGCGGCCGTGCCGATGCCCGAGCCGCCGGCATGGACCAGGATGGATTCGCCGGGTTCGAGCTTGGCGTTGTCGAACAGCATGTGCTGGACCGTGCCGAAGCCGATCGGCGCGCAGGCTGCGTCCTCAAAGGAGACGCCTTCAGGCGCCTTGATCACCAGGCGCGCCGATTTGTTCAGCAGTTCGCGCGCGAAGCCGTCGATATGGAAGCCCATGATGCCGGCGACGTTCTCGCAGAGATTGTCGCGGCCCTCCCTGCAGGCCTTGCAGTGGCCGCAGGTCTCGGCGCCATAGGCGGTGACGGTGTCGCCGACCTTGAGATTGGTGACGCCCTCGCCGACGCAGACGATCTCGCCGGCGGCCTCGACGCCTGCGGCCTGGGGCATCTTGCGCTTGGCGAAGGCCATGCCGCGAAAGCCCCAGACGTCGAGATAGTTCAGCGCGACCGCGCGGATGCGGATCTGCACCTCGCCGGCGGCGGGCGGCGGCGGCGGCTCGATCTCCTCGAGACGGAGGTCGCGGTCGCCATGAAGCTGGAGGGAACGCATCGGTATAGTGCCTTTCAGAACTGGTCGGGCCAGTCACGCGCGGCGTGCAGCGCGGCCAGGATTTCGACGCGTCCTTCGCGGACGCGATAGGGAAGGATATAGCTCGTGCCGGAGACCACGAGTTCACGCGTTTCCTCAACCCGGCCCGGCCGGCCTATGGCGGGGTTGTCGGCAAGCGTTTTGGCCGCAAGTCGAAGCCTTCGAACCAGTGTCAGCGCGGCAGTCGGATTGAAATCAGCGATATAATGGCCGATCTCGCGTAAGTCATCTTTGGCACGAGGCGTCCAGATCAACTTCATCGGGCGGCATCGATGCGAGCTTGCAACTCCGCTTCAATCGCGTCGAGCTCTTCCTCTGTCGCGAACTCGCCGCGGTCGGCCTGGGCGATGCCCTCCTTGATCTTGGCGATCTGCCAGGCATTCAGCTCGACATAGGATTCGATCGCCTTGGCCGCGATCCAGCTGCGCGAGCGGTCCGTGTCGGCGGCCAGCGCGTCGAGCTTGGCCAGCATCTCTTCGTCGAGGCGGATGGTGAAGGCTGCAGTCATGGCGGTTCGCTCCGGTTCGGAGTGAACCTAGCATATTTGGGTCGTCGGGTCGAATTCAGCGATGCACGCCGAGCTGCGCCGTCACTCCGCCGTCGATCGGCAGCACGGTGCCGGTGATGTAGGCTGCCGGCTCGCTCATCAGGAAGGCGGCGAGCCCCGCGACCTCCTCGGGCTTGGCGAAGCGGCCGGCCGGGATCTGGGCCTGCATCTTGTCGCGATAGGCGGCGTAGGGCGCCATCATGTCGGTGTCGACGAAACCCGGCGCGATCACGTTGACGGTGAGGCCGCGCTTGCCGGTCTCGACCGCGAGCGTCTTGGCATAGGAGATCAGCGCGCCCTTGGAGGCGGCGTAGGCGGCATTGCCCGGGTTGCCGCGCAAGGCCGCGACGGAGCCGATCGCGACGATGCGCCCAGCGCGGGCGCGGATCATGTTGCGCATCAGGCTCTTGGCGAGGCGGGTGAAGGCCCAGAAATTCACCTGCATCGCCGCTTCCGCCTTGTCCTGCGCCATCATCGCGGCGAGCGAATCATAGGGCTGGCCGGCATTGTGGATGAAGCCGAAATAGCTTTCCGCCTCGCGCCCCTCGCAGAAGGCGTCGAGCGCGGCCTTGTCGGAGAGATCGAGCGGGAGGGCGGTGAGCAGGCGATCGGGGTGGGCCGCATTGATTTCCGCGACCAGCGCCTGCGCCTGGTCGGGCGATGAGCGATAGGTGAAATCGACATCATGACCGGCCGCGGCCAGCGCACGGACGATCGCGGCGCCGACGCCCTTGGCGCCGCCTGTGACGAGGATGCGGGTCATGCGTGGGTAGGCTCCACCGTCAGCACGAGGCAGGTGTTCTGGCCGCCGAAGCCGAAGGAGTTCGAGATGACGGTGCGCACCTTCGCGTCGCGCGCCGTGTTGGGCACGACGTCGAGCGCTATCGCCGGGTCGGGATTGGCGTAGTTGATCGTCGGCGGAATGCGGCCATTGGCGATGGTCATGAAGGAGATCACGGCCTCGACCGCACCAGCCGCGGTCAGGGTGTGGCCGATCATCGACTTGTTGGAGGAGATCGGCAGCGTCGCCATGCGCTCGCCGAAGACGGCGGCGCAGCTCATCGCCTCCATCTTGTCGTTCTCGGGCGTCGAGGTGCCGTGCGCGTTGATGTAGTCGACATCGTCGGGTGTAAGCCCGGCATCCTCGAGCGCATCCTGCATGGCCAGGATCGCGGGCTTGCCGTCGGGGCTCGAGCGGGTGCGGTGAAACCCGTCGCCGCGCTCGCCACAACCGGCGACGATGCCCAGGATGGTCGCGCCGCGCGCGAGCGCATGGTCGTAATCCTCCAGTACCAGCGCGCCGGCGCCTTCGCCCATGACGAAGCCGTCGCGGTTCTTCGAGAAGGGTTTCGCGGCGGCTTCCGGCGGATCGTTTTGAGTCGAGAGCGCCGAGAGCAGCGAGAAGCGGATCAGCGCCTCGGCATGGACCGAGCCGTCGGTGCCGATGCAGAGCGCGGCCTCGGTATCGCCGCGGCGGATGGCTTCGACACCCATCTGGATCGCGGTCGCGCCGGAGGAGCAAGCCGTCGAGAGCGAGATCGGCGAGCCCTTGGTGCCGAATCTGTCGGCGATATGATCCGCGACCGCGCCGAACAGGAAGAGCTCGTGCATGGGCTTGAATTTCTGCGAGGCGGCGGCGCGCAGCAGCCCGTCATAATCCACGTCGCCTTCGAAGGTTTGGGCCAGCTCCCGCTTCTGCGGCCATTCCATCTCGACCGGCGGCACCGCCATGAAGAGCTCGCCGGGAAAATCGCCGGGCTGACCGAGGCCGCTCTGGCTAACCGCCTCGTCGGCTGCAAGCGTCGCGAGCTTTTCCGAGAGCTGCGGGGCGGTGAAGGAGCCGTCGAAGAGATAATCGACCGTGCCGGCGATGGTGGTGCGCAGGCCCTCGGTCGGGAAGCGCTCGATCCGGTGGATGCCGGATTTGCCGGCGGTCAGCGCTTGCCAATTGGCCTCCTTGCCCTGGCCGAGCGAGGTGACGATGCCAAGGCCGGTAACCGCGACGACCCGGCGGCCCTTGGCGTCGCGATGGGCCGCAGCCTGGCTGGCCGCAATCTGGTTCACTGCAGTCGGGTTCACCGCAGCCTGGTTCTTGGCGCTCATCGCTTGATCCTCACGCTTTCACCAGGCGCGCCGCGCCCTCGCCGCGCCAATGGCCGGCGCCGGTGACGATCGCCTCCTTGGCCTGCCCCGCCGAGATGGCGGCCGCGGCCAAGGCGACGGAAGCCGGGAATGCGGCCTCCACGGCATGGCCGACGAGATCGCCGGTCGCGACGCGCATGGCTTGCGGCAGCGCAGCGATGACCGAAGCCTCCTCCGCCGTGACTCCGGCGGCGCCGGTCGCGGCCGATATCGCCAGGGCGCCAGGCGCAATCGCGCCAAAGCCCGAGAGCAGTCCGCTCAGGGCCGCCTCGACCGTGCCGGGCTGGCGCTTCGAGCGCGCCGCGGCAACATGGCTCAGCCGAGCATGGATCCTGGCGCCGCGCGCGGCGGCGCGCGCGGCCGATTCGAGCACCAGGAAGGCTCCGGCGCTGCCGGTGATGAGGCCCGGCGCTGCCTCGCGCGCGAAAACCGGCGCAAATTCGCCCTTGCGCAAGTAGCCGCCGAGTTCGAGCAGCAGCAGCATGTCGCGCCGCTCGGCATTATAGGAGCCGCCAACCAGCATGACCTCGGCCTGGCCGGCCGCGATACGGGCATGCGCGGTGCGGATGGCGTCGACGCCGGCCTGCTCTTCGCCCATGAAGGTGCGCGAGGCGCCGGTGACGCCGTGGACGATGGCGATATTGCCGGCAAGCAGGTTCGAGAGCTGGGCGAGGAAGAGCGTGGGGCGCAGATCGCCCATCAGGCGCTCGTTCAGAAAGGCTCCCGGCTCGCCCGCGCCGCGCAGGCCGGTGAGGATGGCGCCGTCGACGGCATGGTCGCGCTCGCCGCCGCCGGCGGCGACGATGACCTGCAGCACGCTCTTGGCTTCGGCATCCTGCTTCAGCCCGGCATCATCGAGAGCCAGGCCAGCGGCGTAGACGCCGAGCCGCTGCCAAGGCTCCATCTGGCGCTGATCCGATTTCTTCGGGATCTGGCGGTCAAGTTCGAGCGGTTTCAGCGGGTGCAACGGATAGGGCGCGAAGCTCGTAGCGTCGGTATTCGGCACGGCGCCGACGGCTAGCGCCTGCGCATGGGTCTCCAGCCCCTCGCCGAGACTGGACGCCAGTCCGATCCCGGTGATGACGACGTCGTGCGGGTTCATCGTGCAGGCTCCGGCTTGAGGCCGATGGTTTTGATGCGGCCTTCCATCAGCGTGCGCATGTCGGCCGGGAAGGGCATCAGTCGGAACCGCAGTTCAGCGTCGCAGATCGGCTTGCCGGCGATGGTGATCTTCGCCTTGGTGGCGGCGTAGCCCGACCCCTCGATCACCAATTCGGCGGAGACGTCGAGAATGGCGTCTGGCTCGACGAAGGTGCGGAAGCGCGCCTTGTCGACCGTCATCAGGAAGGGCATCTGGGTCAGCCCGTTCAGGCCCAGCAGCAGATAGCCGGAGGCCTGCGCCATCGTCTCGGTCAGCAGGACGCCCGGTACGAGCGGATGGCCGGGGAAATGGCCTTCGAAGACCGGGCTCGCAGTTGCGGACGGTACGGTCGAGCGCGTGGCGATGCGCTTTTCCGAAGGTTCGAATGCGACGACGGTGTCGATCATGTCGAAATATTCGAGGCGCATGCGATCCTTGGCCTTGTCGGGCGCGACCGGAAACGGCGCGCGCCCGCGCCGCGGACCGAAGTCTCCGCGCGCGGGCTTGCATATGCTCTATCGGGAGAGTGTGCCCGGCTCAAGGCCGAGCGCAGATCGAGCGCGCTTCAGGCGCTGGACCTGCCGCCGACCTCAGGCCTTCTTGCGACCTCAGGCCTTCTCGCGACCTTAGGCCTTCTTGGCAGCCACGAGCTCGTCGATGCGCTTGCACAGATTCTCGAGCACGAAATACTGCTCGGCCGGCGCCTTGCCCTCGTTGACTTCCTGGGTCCACTGCTCGAGCGGCAGCTTGATGCCGAAGGCCTTGTCGATCGCGAAGGCGATGTCGAGGAAGGCGAGCGAGTCGATGCCGAGGTCTTCGATGGCATGGCTCTGCGGCGTAATCTTTTCACGCGGAATGTCGCAGGTCTCGGAAATGATGCCGGCGACCGTCTCGAACGTGGCGGACATGCGGGTGCTCCCGTCTTGAATGATGATGGCGGACGACATCCGGGCGCGGGGATCCCGCGCCTGCCCCAAGCCCCCCGCCGAGGATGACTGTGACGCCCCCTTACACCGAGGGCGGAAAGAGAACAACCTTGCGCGCCGAGAAGCGCGTCATGGCCGGGCTTGACCCGGCCATCGCTTGCTGAGGAGCCTCTTGTGGAAAGAGGTTCTCGGGTCCGCGCATCGCGCGGCCCGAGAATGACGTGCCGGGATCAGGCTGCGATACCGCGCAGCACATATTGCAGGATGCCGGCGTTCTTGAAGTAGTCGATCTCGTCCAGCGTATCGATGCGGCACAGGATCGGCACCTTCTTGACCTTGCCGTCGGCCGAGGTGATCTCGGCTTCCAGCATCTGGCGCGGCTTCACGGTGGCGAGGCCCTTGATGGTCACGCTCTCGTCGCCCTTGAGATCGAGCGAAGCCCAGCTCGTGCCCTCGGCTAGGGTGAACGGCACCACGCCCATGCCGACCAGGTTCGAGCGGTGGATGCGCTCGAAGCTCTGGGCGATCACGGCCTTGACGCCGAGCAGGTTGGTGCCTTTCGCCGCCCAGTCGCGCGAGGAGCCGTTGCCGTATTCGACGCCGGCGAAGACGACCAGCGGCACTTTCTCCTGCTGATAGCGCATCGCCGCGTCATAGATCGGCAGCTCTTCCTTGCTGGGATAGTGGATGGTGTAGCCACCTTCGCGCCCGTTGGGGCCCATCATGTGGTTGCGGATGCGGATATTGGCGAAGGTGCCGCGCATCATCACCTCATGGTTGCCGCGCCGCGTACCGTACTGGTTGAAGTCGGCGACTTCGACGCCGTGCTCCATCAGATACTTGCCCGCGGGCGAAGCCGCCTTGATCGAACCGGCCGGCGAGATGTGGTCGGTGGTGATCTTGTCGCCGAACAGGCCCAGGATGCGGGCGCCGATGATCTCGGTGACGGGCTTCGGCGTCTTGCTGATGCCCTCGAAATAGGGCGGGTTCTGCACATAGGTCGAGGCGTCTTCCCAGGCATAGGTCTGGCTCTGGGGCGTCTTGACCTTCTGCCAGTTGGCGTCGCCCTTGAAGACGTCGGCATATTTCGCCTTGAAGATCGCCTTGGTGACGTTCTTGGCGATGAAGGCCTGGATTTCCTTGTTGGTCGGCCAGATGTCCTTCAGGAAGACCGGCTTGCCGGTCTTGTCCATGCCGAGCGGCTCGGTGGTCAGGTCGAGCTGCACCGTGCCCGCCAGAGCGTAGGCGACGACCAGCGGCGGCGAGGCGAGGTAGTTCGCCTGCACGTCGGGCGAGACGCGGCCCTCGAAATTGCGGTTGCCGGAGATGACGGCGGCCGCGATCAGGCCCTGCTCGTTGATGGTCTTGGAGATCTCCGTCGGCAGCGGCCCGGAATTGCCGATGCAGGTGGTGCAGCCGAAGCCGACCAGGTTGAAGCCGAGCTTGTCGAGGTCCTTCTGCAGGCCGGCCTTGGCGAGATACTCCGCCACGACCTGCGAGCCGGGGGCGAGCGAGGTCTTGACCCAGGGCTTGACCTTCAGGCCCTTGGCGACCGCGTTGCGGGCGAGCAGGCCCGCCGCCATCAGCACCGAGGGGTTGGAGGTGTTGGTGCAGGAGGTGATCGCGGCGATGACGACGTCGCCATGGCCGAGGTCGAAGTTCTTGCCCTCGACCTTGACCCGGCGCGCGAGCTCGACACCCTTCTTGTATTCGGTGTCCATCGCGGCGGCGAAGCCGGCCTTGATCGCGCCGAGATCGGCGCGGCCTTCGGGGCGCTTGGGGCCGGCCATTGAGGCCATGACCGTGGTCAGGTCGAGCTCGAGCGTGTCGGTGAAGACCGGGTCGGGCGTGGCGCGGGTGGCGAACAAGCCTTGCGCCTTCGAATATTTCTCGACGAGAGCGACGCGGGCCGGCTTGCGGCTGGTGGTGTCGAGATAGTTCAGGGTCTCGGCGTCCACCGGGAAGAAGCCGCAGGTGGCGCCGTATTCAGGGCCCATATTGGCGATGGTCGCGCGGTCGGCGAGCGTCAGCGCATAGAGGCCGGGCCCGAAGAACTCGACGAATTTGCCGACGACGCCCTTCTTGCGCAGCATCTGGGTGACGGTTAGCACGAGGTCGGTCGCGGTGATGCCTTCCTTGAGCTTGCCGGTGAGCTTGAAGCCGATGACCTCGGGCAGCAGCATCGACTGCGGCTGGCCGAGCATGGCGGCTTCGGCCTCGATGCCGCCGACGCCCCAGCCGAGCACGGCCAGGCCGTTGACCATGGTGGTGTGCGAATCGGTGCCGACCACGGTATCGGGATAGGCGACCTCGACGGTCTCGGTCTTCTTGCCCTTCTTCACCTTCTCCTTGCCCGTCCAGACGGTCTGGGCGAGGTATTCGAGATTGACTTGGTGGCAGATGCCGGTGCCGGGCGGGACGACGCGGAAATTGTCGAAGGCGAGCTGGCCCCATTTCAGGAAGCGGTAGCGCTCGCCATTGCGCTGATATTCGAGGTCGACGTTGGCTTTAAGCGCCTTGGGCGAGCCGAATTCGTCGACGATGACGGAATGGTCGATGACCAGATCGACTGGGACCAGCGGGTTGATCTTCTTGGGGTCGCCGCCGAGCGCCTTGACGCCGTCACGCATCGCGGCGAGGTCGACCACGGCGGGAACGCCGGTGAAGTCCTGCATCAGCACGCGGGCGGGGCGGAAGCCGATCTCCTTGCCGGCCTTGCCCTTGTCGTCGAGCCAGCCGACGAAAGCCTCGATATCAGCCTTGGTGACCGAGCGGCCATCCTCGAAGCGCAGCAGGTTCTCGAGCAGCACCTTCATCGAGAAGGGCAGCTTCGAGATACCGGGCAGGCCGTTCTTCTCGGCGATCTTGAGGGAATAGTAGACGTATTTCTTGGTGCCGACGGTCAAGGTTTTGCGGCATTTGAAGGAGTCGAGCGAAGCCATGCGGGCTATCCTGATCAAGGGGTTGCGGTCGCGAGCCGGTGAGCCTTGCGGCTTTGCCGGATCGAAGGCCTAATGCGCATGACGCGCGCGCCGCCTCGGGAGTGCCCGAGCCCCGCGCCGGATCGGCGTGCGGCGTAGCCACGGGTTCTATAGAGCAATTCCAAGAAGCCCGCTACATGTACCGTATGAGCTCGGCGATGACTTTGACGCTTGGGAAGACGCTTTAACCTTGCCGCGATTTTCATTCCCCGCGCTGGCCCTGAACGCTGAGAATCTCGCCTGCCGGCGGGGCGGCCGCTTGATTTTCGAGGGCTTGAGCTTCCGGCTCGGTCATGGTGAGGCGATCGCGCTGACCGGGCGCAATGGCGCCGGCAAATCGAGCCTGATCGCGCTGCTGTGCGGCCGGCTGCGGCCCGACGCCGGGACCATGCGAATCGAGGGAGCTGAGGATGCGCCGCTGGCCGAGCTCAGCCATCTCGTCGGTCACCGCGACGGGCTGAAGGTCACGCTGACGGCGCAGGAGAACCTCGTCTTCGCGCAAGCTCTGCTCGGTGAACCCGGCGCGACGCCGCAGGATGCGCTCTCGGCTGTCGGCCTGCCGCATGTCGCCGGCCTGCCGGTGGGCTATCTTTCGGCCGGGCAGCGCCGCCGTGTCGCCCTGGCGCGGCTTCTGGTGTCGCGGCGCCCGTTCTGGCTGCTCGACGAGCCGATGGCAGCGCTGGACGCTGCCGCGCAAGCGATGCTGGCCGGGCTGATGCGCGATCATCTCGCGCAGGGCGGTGCGATCCTGGCAGCGACGCATGGGCCGCTGGGCCTCGAAACCGCACGCGAATTGAGGATCGGGCCGTGAGCCGCGCCTTCCTCGCCATCTTGAAGCGCGACCTCTTACTCGCCTCGCGCGCCGGCGGGGGTGGGGAGTTGGCGCTCGTCTTCTTCCTGACGCTGGTCGTGCTGGTGCCATTCGCGCTCGGGCCCGATCTCAACCTGCTGTCGCGGATCGGTCCGGCCATTCTCTGGCTGGGCGCGCTGCTTTCGACGCTGATCGGGCTCGACCGGCTGTTCCAGAGCGATGAGGAGGACGGCTCGCTCGATCTGATCCGCGCCTCGGCGCTACCGCTCGAACTCGCAGTGCTGGCCAAGGGGCTGGCGCATTGGCTGACGACCGGTCTGCCATTGGCGCTGGCCGCACCGTTGCTCGGCCTCCTGGTCGCGCTCCCAGTGGAGGCGATGCTGCCGGTCGCGGCGACCTTGCTGGTCGGAACCCCGGCGCTGAGCTTCATCGGCGCCGCGGCGGCGGCATTGACGGCCGGCTTGCGGCGTGGCGGTCTGATCCTGCCCGTCCTGGTCGCACCGCTGACGATTCCGGTGCTGATCTTCGGCGTCTCGGCCGCCAACAGCGCGTTGGGCGGCACAATTCCGTTCCTGACGCCGTTCCTGATCCTGTGCGCCTTGTCGCTGGGCTCGCTCGTGATCGGTACGGTCGCGGCGGCCCTGGCGCTGCGCCAGGCGGATTAGGACAAGGCCGACGGCCGCTCGACAAGGTGCGCCTCGCGATCGCCGAACTCCAGGGCGCAACCGCATTGCGCTGCAGCCCGCGCCACCATGTTCGCGATGTCTTCGAGCGCGACATTCTGATCTTCGTGCTTGCGGCGAATGCTCTCGGCCGTCGCAAAAACATCCAGAACCAGCGACTGGCTGAGGCTGAACCTGACGGTTTCCTTGATGTCGTCTTGGATGCTGCTGGATAGCTGGATCAGCATGGCTGGCCCTCCTGTTCAGGATCGAACATGGGGTCAGCGTCGGCTCGACACAACCTAAAAATCAAAAAAACTATTATATATTTCAATTAGTTAGCAATAAACGCCGATGGCGATACCAAAGTCATTGACGGTGCCGACGACAATGGCTGCAACGCGGCCGTCGGTCCTTCCTGAGCCAGAGCCGGCGCATTGGATGTCGGGGTCGACGGCTAAATTGCCGTTTTTTTAGCCGCTTGTTGATTTACCAGATAATGCCACTATTAATCCACTTACTCATTTAGCTCATGGGGGACGGGCGATGGCTGAGCTGGAACGTGCCGACAGGCTTCAGATCATGCTGAATCAGGACGAACTGCGCGCGGTCGAGGACTTCCGCTTCGAGAAGCGGATGCCGAGCCGCGCCGCCGCGGTTCGCGAATTGCTGCGGCGCGGGCTGGAGTCGGAAGGCTTCAGTCTGGCTGCTGAAGGCGTCCGATCGCGCGACTTTGGCGTCGTCAGCAGTAATGGATCCGAGGCATCGTCCCAGCAAAACGAGGACTAACCCAATCACCACGACGCGATTTGCCGCGCGCGTCGTGGATTGTTGAGACGCGCCGTCATTGCTAGATCAGTTCAAGTTCCGGCTTCCGCCGGATGAGGACAAGCCGATCGCGATGACATGGCCAGCCTGATCGATTTCGCGAATCCGACGCGCTTCATGCGCCTGTCGGGCGCGCTGTTGCCGTGGATGACCGGCGCGGCCACGCTGCTGCTCGCGCTCGGCTTCTATCTCGCCTGGTTCGTCGCTCCGGCCGATTACCAGCAGGGCGAGACCATCCGGATCATGTTCGTGCACGTCCCGGCCGCCTGGCTCGCGTTGATGTTCTACACGATGATGGCGGTCTCCGGTCTCGGCACATTGGTCTGGCGGCACCCCCTGGCGGATGTCGCCCAGAAGGCGGCGGCGCCGATCGGGGCGTGTTTCGCGCTGATCTGCCTGCTCACCGGCGCCTTCTGGGGCAAGCCGATGTGGGGCACCTATTGGGTCTGGGATGCACGGTTGACCTCGGTGCTCGTGCTGTTCCTGATCTATCTCGGCATCATCGCGCTCTGGCGCGCGCTCGACGATTCCGCCCGGGCCGGGCGGGCGGTGGCGATCCTGACGCTGGTCGGTTTCGTCAATGTGCCGATCATCAAATTCTCGGTCGACTGGTGGAACACGCTGCATCAGCCGGCTTCGGTGTTTCGCGCGGGCGGACCGACGATCCACCCCTCCATGCTGTGGCCCCTGCTGATCCTGGCGCTGGGGTTCACCTTGCTGGGCCTGGGCCTGCATCTCGTGGCGATGCGGGCCGAGATTATGCGCCGGCGGGTGCGCACGCTGACGATCCTGGAAGCCGAGCGGCTCGACCGGCTGGCGGCACAGGCGGTGCCGGCATGAGCGCTCTCATGAGCGGTCTGGGCCCGCATGCCGGCTTCATCCTCGCCTCCTATGGCGCGGTCATCCTGATCCTTGGCGGCTTGATCGCGGCGATTCTCTTCGATCACAGGGCGCAGAAGCGCGCGCTCGCGGCGCTGGAGCAGCGCGGCGCAGGCCGCCGCCCGAACAAGGCGTCGTCATGAGCGAACTCGATATCGAAACGGCGCCACGCCGCCGCTCGCCACTGGTTTTCCTGATCCCGCTGATCCTGTTCGGCGCGCTGGCGCTGGTCTTCGCGGTCGGCCTGTTCTCGGGCGACGCCAGCAAGGTGCCCTCGGCCCTGATCGGAAAGCCTGCCCCGGCGATCACGCTGTCGCAGCTCGACGGGCTGCAGCGGGACGGGCAGCCCGTGCCGGCTTTCGCGATGGCGGATCTGGCGAAGGGCCGCGCCACACTCGTCAACGTCTTCGCCAGCTGGTGCGCGCCCTGCCGGGTCGAGCACCCCTTCCTGGTGGCCATGGCCGAATCGCCGGCGGTGAAGGCCGGCAAGGTCGCGCTGGTGGGCATGAACTACAAGGACGAGGCGGAGAACGCCCGGCGCTTCCTGGGCGCGCTCGGCAATCCCTATTCGGCTGTCGGCGTCGACCGGAGCGGGCGCGCGGCGATCGAATGGGGCGTCTATGGCGTGCCCGAGACCTTCCTGATCGGCCCGGACGGGCGGATCCTGGAAAAGCATGTCGGGCCGCTCGATGCCCAAACCGCCGGGCGCCTGTTGACGCGGGCGGCGGCTGGGAAGTAGCGCTGCTCAGGCCGGAACGAGGGTCAATCTGAGGCCGAGGACCTTTGTCGCGGCGGCAAGCGTCTGCAAACGCGGATTCCCGCCCGCGCGGAACGTCTTGTAGATCGTCTCGCGGCTGATGCCGGCTTCCTCGGCGAATTTGGTGACTCCGCGCGCGCGCGCGATGTCGCCGAGCGCGATCGCGATGAAGCTCGGGTCATCTTCGGCGAGAGCGGCTTCGAGATAGGCAGTCTGTTCGCTTTGCGTCTTCAGGTGGTCCTGAATGTCGAAACGAGTGGTTTCAAGCGCCATGTCACACCTCCCTCGCCAAGCGTTGGGCCTCTGCGATATCGGCCTGCTGGGACCGCTTGTCGCCTCCACAGAGCAGGATCACGATGTCGGGTCCGCGTTGGACGAAATAGACGCGATATCCGGGGCCGTGGTCGATCCTGAGTTCGCGCACGCCTTCGCCGACGGCTTTCAAATCGCCGAAATTGCCATGCTCTACCCGGCGGAGCCGGGCAACGATCCGCAAGCGCGCGGAGATGTCCCGCAAGCCATTGATCCATTGTGTGAAAGCGTGCGTCTGGCGAAGCTCGAACACCATGCTAGCCTAAGCCCGGCGCCCGCGATCTGTCAACTATGATACACAGTTCAGGGGCTTTGCCTGCCTGCGTTCAGGCGGCGCGCTTGCCGCTCATCAGGCTTGCGAACATGCCGCGCCCGTCGATGCCGCCGGTCAGCGAATCGATCAGGTTCTCGGGATGCGGCATCAGGCCGAGCACGTTGAGTTTGGGCGAATAGATGCCGGCGATATTGTTCTGCGAGCCGTTCGGATTGGCGGCGGCGGTAATCCGGCCCTGCGCATCGGCATAGCGGAAGGCGACGAGGCCTTCGCCTTCGAGTCGCGCCAGGGTCTCCGTGTCGGCAATGTAGTTGCCCTCGCCATGGGCGATGCAGACATCGATGACCTGACCCTTGGCATAGGCGTTGGCGTAGGGCGTATCGGTGCGTTCGACCGTCAGATGCTGGCGCCTGCAGACGAATTTGAGGTCGGCGTTGCGCATCAGGATGCCCGGCAGGAGCCCGGCCTCGCAGACGATCTGGAAGCCGTTGCAGATGCCCAGCACATAGCCGCCGCGCTCGGCATGGGCGCGGGTCGCGTCCATGATGTTGGCGCGCCCGGCGATTGCGCCCGTCCGCAGATAGTCGCCATAGGAGAAGCCGCCGGGCAGCACCACGAGATCGGTGCCTGCCGGCAGGGCCGTATCGGCGTGCCAGACATGGGCGACCGTCGCGCCGGCCTGCTTCAGCGCCTTGGCGACGTCGCCATCGCGATTGGAGCCTGGAAAGGTGATGACGGCGGCTTTCACGGGGTCTCACTCCTCGGCTTGCGATCGCGGTAGCGCGCAGCATCGATCGACATGATCGTCATGACGGCAGGGGCGCCATTGCGTTGCACCTCGCTCAGCCCGTCCTCTCTCATGCCGAGCTTGGTGTAAAGGGCTATGCCGCGCGCATTATGCGGCCAAACGCGCAACCAGGCCTTCGCGGCGCCCAATTTGTCGAAGATCAGCGCCAGCGCATGGTCGAGCAGGGCGCGGCCATGGCCGCGTCCCTGGCTCAGGACCGCGATCCGGCGCACCAAGACGGCGCTGGCGGCGGGCGCGTTCTCCTGCAAGATCACGAAGCCTATGACGGCGCGGTCGGAATCGAGCGCAACGATATAGCGATGGCTCGGCTCAACCAGCGCCGCGAGATGCTCTTCGCGGCTCCAGCGCCCGACGGTGTCGTCGTAGCCGGGCTGGCGTTCGCAAGCCATGATCGCATCGACGTCGTCACGGGTCGCGGGGCGAAGCGCGATGGTCGCGACCGCTGCCGGCTGGGGCGCGATTCTCGTCATGGCGGCTAGATCACGTCGCATTCGGACGATGCCGTCCGAGTACGAAAAACATGATCGATTCCAGGAGTTGAGAGCATTGCCCTTGCGAAAAACCGGGGCCCACTTTTTCGCGCAATGCTCTGGCTCGCGAGACTGCCGGTCAGGCGCCGATCTCGACGCGGTAGTTCTCGATCACGGTGTTCGCGAGCAATTTCTCGCAAGCGATCTTTAGCGCGGCTTCGGCAGCAATGGCATCCTGGCCGGCGAGCTCGATGTCGAAGACCTTGCCCTGGCGGACTGAATCGACGCCGGCGATGCCGAGCGATTTCAGCGCGCCCTCGATCGCCTTGCCCTGCGGATCGAGCACGCCGGTCTTGAGGGTGACGGTGACGCGGGCTTTCATGAGGTTCTCCGGGCGTTTGTTGCGCGTGGCCTAGAGCAGGATGCGAAAAAGTGGGAACCGGTTTTTCGCATTGATCCTGCTCTGACCCTTAGATGAGAGACGGATTCAGGTTTCAGATGGGATCACTTCGTGAGCCCATCTGAAACCACCCGGCTCTAACGGCGAATCGATGCCGGCTCAACCTCTCCTGCGCGGTTTCACGTGAATCAGCGGTCGCGCCAGGCCGCGCGCGCTTGGTTGCGGGCGGCGTCGGGATCCTGGCTCACGCCCAGCGCCAGGTTCAGGCGGGAGCCGTCGCGGCCCGACAGGATCGCGGTGACGGCGCGCTTGCCGCTTGCGTCGCGGGTGCGGATCTCGACGAGCAGGCCCTGGGCTCCGTCCTCGCTGAAACGAGAGACGGTCGTCGTGCTCTTGGGAGCGGTCGGCTTTGCCGTCTTGGCCTTCTTGCTCGCTTCGTTGCTCGTCGGCTTCTTGCTCGTCGACTTGGCGAAATCGCGCGCGAGCCGGGCCGGGTCCGTCGCCAGTGTCTTCTCCATTGCGTCAGCCTCGCGGCCTTCCAGCGAGATCAGCGCGGCGAAACCCTGTCTGGTGCAGGTCGCGCGCGGGCAAAACGACATCGCCTTCGCCGAGAGCCCGTCATTCAGGACCCAGGATTCGATCGGCAAGGGTTGCCAGCCGCGCTCGGCCGGGAGTTCGGTGATGCCGAAGCCGTAATGGTTGCTGCAGCTGGCGAGCAGCAGCGCGCTCGCCAGCGTCACGGCGACATGAAAACGGGAGCGCGAAGGCTCCCGTTTCAGTCTTGTGATCTGTTCGCGATGAAGGCTCACGGCACCAGGCGCGGCGATTACTGCACCAGCCGGGGGCCCGCCGGTCCGACCTTCTCGTTCTCGCCGAGGATGCCGAGGCGACGAGCGACTTCGGTATAGGCCTCGATCAGCCCGCCCATGTCGCGACGGAAGCGGTCCTTGTCCATCTTGTCCTTCGACTTGATGTCCCAGAGCCGGCAGGAATCAGGGCTGATCTCGTCGGCGACGACGATACGCATCATCTCGCCTTCCCAGAGCCGGCCGCACTCCATCTTGAAGTCGACGAGGCGGATGCCGGCGCCGAGGAACAGGCCGGACAGGAAGTCGTTGACGCGGATGGCCAGCGCCATGATGTCGTCGATCTCCTGGGGCGTCGCCCAGCCGAAGGCGGTGATGTGCTCTTCGGAGACCATCGGGTCGTTCAGCGCGTCGTTCTTGTAATAGAACTCGATGATCGAGCGCGGCAGTTGCGTGCCTTCCTCCAGCCCGAGACGGGTGGAGAGCGAGCCGGCGGCGACGTTGCGCACCACGACTTCGAGCGGAATGATCTCGACCTCGCGGATGAGCTGCTCGCGCATGTTCAGCCGGCGGATGAAATGCGTGGGCACGCCGATATCGTTGAGATTGGAGAAGATGTGCTCCGAAATCCGGTTGTTCAGCACGCCTTTGCCGTCGATCACTTCATGCTTTTTGGCATTGAAGGCGGTCGCGTCGTCCTTGAAATGCTGGATCAGCGTACCGGGCTCGGGTCCTTCATAGAGGACCTTCGCCTTGCCTTCGTAGATGCGACGGCGGCGATTCATTGGGATGTACCGTGGCTTGAGGAAATCCAAAGGTCGGCCTTTCTCTGGTCGCGGTCGCCCGCGGCGGGATCGGGGCCCCTGATCAGCCGGTCCTGCGCGATCTGCGCTGATTCCGATTCTTAGGCGGGATCAGCCTAGACCGCATGGCCGGCCGGCTCAATGCGAAGGCGGCAGCCAAGGCCATCTTCGCGCCCGCTATATGGGACTTCTGCACTGCAAACGCAACAAATCCGCTCTGGAAGCCTTGACGCAGGGATAATCGGCCTGCTCGCGATCGGGCGCGGCAGCATTCCGCTCTGGCTCTGGGCGGCCCGCCGTCCTATATGGCTCAGAACCAAGCCTTCCCGAGCCCTTTTCCAGCGCGCGCCCCGCGAGAGGACTTAAAAAGATGTCGACATTCGATCAGCGCAAGGACGCCTTCGAGAACAAATTCGCTCATGACGAGGAGTTGCGCTTCAAGGCGACGGCGCGGCGCAACAAGCTGCTCGGCCTCTGGGCTGCCGAAAAGCTGGGCAAGAGCGGCGCCGAGGCTGACGTCTATGCGAAGGCCGTCGTGGTGGCGGATTTCGAGGAGGCCGGTGACGAGGACGTCGTGCGCAAGGTCAAGGCCGATTTCGCGGCCGGGGCGGTGACGGTCGGCGATGCCGAGATTCGCCAGATCATGGCGGAGCTTCTGGTCAAGGCCGCCGAAGAGATCCAGGCCGGCCGCTAGTGGAACGAATTTGACATTTGCCTCGCGCCCGATATCGGGCGGATAGCAAATGTCAAATTCATAAGTTCCACTAGAAAACCAAAGAGTTGCTAGTGGTTTTGATGATTCCGACATTTGCTCCGAGCCCGATATAGAATGGGGAGCAAATGTCGGAATCAAACCACTAGAGCGCGCTGCCCGGCTAACGCAGGATGCCGGCAAACGCAGGACGCATGTGAGACGGGCGCATGGGCGCCCGTTTGCTTTTGGGCGCTGCCCCGGTCCACTTTGAGCGACCCGCCATCCCCCAAGAGCGGGCCCCGGAACCGGATGAACGCCCATGTCGAAGCCCACCGTGCTGTCCTCGCTCGCCGACCGTCTCGCCAAGGGCGACAAGATCCTCTCGGCCTGGTCGAGCATTCCTGAGCCGAGCGTCAGCGGCATTCTCGCGCAGGAGGCGTTCGACGCCGTCACGCTCGACATGCAGCACGGACCGATCACGCTGGGCGAGGTCATTCGCGCGATTCCGCTGATCAACGCCGCGGGCAAGCCGGCATTGGCGCGTCTTCCGGTCGGCGAGTTCCAGAACGTCTCGAAGCTGCTCGATGCCGGCGTTTCCGGCGTGATCGCGCCGATGATCAACACGATGGAGGATGCGCGCCGTTTCGCCGCCTATTCGAAGTATCCGCCGATGGGCGAGCGCAGCTGGGGCAGCTACGGCGCGCTCGGCACCTCCGGGCTCGACGCGAACAGCTATTTCAAGGCGGCCAACGGCTTCTCGCTCTCCTTTGCGATGATCGAGACGCGCGAGGCGATCGCCATTCTCGACGACATCCTGGCGCTGCCGGGCATCGACGCCGTCTTCGTCGGCCCTTCCGATCTTTCGATCGCGCTGTCGGGTGGCGCGTTGGTCGATGCGACGATTCCCGAGGTCGATGAAGCGATCCGCCACATCGTTGCGCGCGCATCCGCCGTCAACAAGCCGGTGGCGATCTATGCCCAGTCGGCGGAGCGGGCGAAGGATTTCTTCGCGCTCGGCGCCAGGATGGTGACGCTGATGAGCGATACCGCGCTGATGCGCGCCGGCGCCCAGGCGGCGATCAAGACGATCAGGGGCTGATCCGAGCGCTCAAGCGTTGATGCCGTCGCGCTTCTTCAAGGCGGCGTAATAGGCCCAGAGCAATCGCGCCGCGACGCCCCGCCATGGCCGCCAGGCTTCGGCGAGCGCCGCGAGCTCGGCTGCTTTCGGACGGGCCGGCAGGTCGAAGGCCTGCCGCGCAGCCTCCTGGATCGCGAGGTCGCCGGCGGCGAAGCCGTCGCGATGGCCAAGGCAGAACAAGAGGTAGATGTCCGCCGTCCAGGGGCCGATGCCGGAGACGGCGGTCATGTGCTCATGCACTGCCTCGGGCGTGGCGGCCTCCAGCGCCTCGAAGCGCAAGCTACCCTCGACGAGCGCGGCGGCGACCGCGCGCAAGGTACGCTGCTTGGGCCGCGAGAGGCCCGATAATCGCATCTCCTCGTCGCTAGCGGCCAGGATGCGCTCCGGCGTCAGGGGCGCAAGCACGCTCTCGACGCGGGCCCAGACGGCGCGGGCGCTCGCCACCGATAATTGCTGGGAGACGATGATGGCCGCCAGCCCCGCGAACCCGCCGGGGCGGCGGCGCAGCGGCGGCAGACCGACCTTGTCGATGATCCCAGCCCAATGCGGCTGCAGCGCGCGCAGCGCCGCCATGCCTTCCTCGAGATCGGCTTCGCAGGTGATCAGGTTGCAGGTGATCAAGTTGGAGGTGATCAGGTTGGGGGTAATCAGGTTCATGGCGGGCTGATGGAACGGCATGGGCGAGACGAGGATTGTCAGCAGCGCGGCGTCGTGGCCTTGGCTGGCTGTCGGCGAAACCATAGAGCGCTTTTGAGCGAAGTGGATACCGGCCCGCGTGAAGAAAACGCATTAAAACAAAGAGCTAGAGCGATTTTGGGTCCAATTGAACCGGAAATTACTCTAGACAAGGCGGATGGCAGCGTCCTCCCCCGTTTTCGCGGAGCCGGTCTTCCGCTTCGCGCCGAGCCCGAACGGGCGGCTGCATCTCGGCCATGCGCTGTCGGTACTGACGAATGAACGGCTGGCGCACAAGCTGGGCGGCCGGCTGCTGCTGCGGATCGAGGATATCGACATCACTCGCTGCAAGCCGGAATTCGAGGCAGGGATCAGGGAGGATCTTGCCTGGCTTGGCCTGCGCTTCGACGGCGCGGTCCGGCGGCAATCCGAGCATGTCGAGAGCTATGCCGAGGCGGCGAGGCGGCTGCAGGCGCGGGGGCTGGTCTATCCCTGCTTCTGCTCACGCCAAGTGATCAAACGTGCGGTCGCCCTGCATAAGGCTTGGCGGGTCGATCCCGACGGCGCGCCGCTTTATCCTGGAACCTGTCGCGCATGCGATCCAGCCGAGGCTGCAGCGCGCATCGGGGCGGGCGAGCCGCATCTGCTGCGGTTGGCGATGGACCGCGCGATCGAGGTGATAGGCGGGGCAGCCGGCTATGTGGCTTTCGACGAGGCAGGGCAAGAACGGTCGGTCGCCGCGGAGCCCGCAGATTGGGGCGATGTCGTGCTGGCGCGCAAGGAGGTGCCGACGAGCTATCACCTTTCGGTCGCGCTCGACGATGCGCTGCAAGGCGTGACCCATGTCGTGCGCGGGCGCGATCTCGAAGCCGCGACCGACATCCATGTCGTGCTGCAGCGGCTGCTGGGCCTGCCGACACCGCGCTATCATTTCCATCCGCTGTTGAGCGACGAGACCGGGCAGAAGCTGGCGAAGAGCCGGCTCTCGGAAAGCCTCGCCGATCTCAGGGCGCGCGGTGTCACGGCCGCAGAGATCAGGGCGCAGCTAAGTTTCGACTGAGCGGCCTCCCGGTTTGCGTCGTCAGCTCACCCCGAGCCAGGTCAGCCAGGCCGTGGTGGTGAAGAGCGAGAGCATGGTCGAGAGCGCGATCGCGCTGGATGCGTCGGCGACGCCCTGCTTGTAGCGCTCGGCGAAGAGATAGGCGTTGATACCGCAGGGGCAGGCGGCGAAGAGCACGGCGACGCCCGACCAATGCGCCGGCATCTGGAAGACCATGGTCGCCAGCGCGTAGACGATCAGTGGATGCAGCCCGAGCTTGAGCCCGCTCAGGATCGCCGGCAGAGCGAGGCCCGATGTCAGGCCGTAACGCCGCATGGCGATGCCGAGGCTGATGAGCGCGCAGGGCACGGCGGCGCCGGCCAGGAGGTCGACGATCGTCCAGAGCGGCTCGGGGATCAGGCCGATGATCGGGCGCGCCGCCGAGCCAAGCAGGATGCCGATGATGATCGGGTGGGTGAACAGCCGCTTGATCATCATCGTGATCGAGGCCGAGCGGCCTTCGGCGAGCAAGGTGGCGATCGTCATCGTGACCGGCAGATGGACCGCCAGCAGCAGGCCGAGCGGCACGGCGCCGGCGTCGCCATAGGCCTTCAGGATCATCGGTACGCCGACGAAGACGGTGTTGGATTGCGCGGCGGCGAAGCCCGAAACCACGAGTTCCGGGCCCTTGCGGGCAAAAATGCGGCTCGCGATCAGCATGGCCAGCGCCCAGACGATGGCGAGGCCGGTGAAATAGGCGATCCAGTAGCCCCAGGGCTGGGTGGCCGGAATATCCGCCTTGGCGAGCGTGCGGAAGAGCAGGCAGGGCAGGGCCAGGACGAAGACGAAGTCGGAGAGGCCCTCGCCGGTGGTCTCCCGCACGATCTTGGCCCAGCGCGCGAGATAGCCGAGGCTGATCAGGCCGAAAACGGGCAGGACGACGATGAGGGCGGCGAGCATCGGCCAAATTCGCGGGGCAGGAGCGGAACAGGCTTTCCCGGTGTGCCCTCGCTGGCGCTAAGTCAAGCGCGCGATGCGACGCGGCATCGCCTGGACGGCTCCGCCATGCGCTCAGCGCAACTGTGCGACCGTACCGCCGGCCTTCACGATCAAGCCCTGGATCTCGTCGCGCTGGCGCTTGAACTCCGCCAGCGCACCGCCCTGGAGTTCGCGGCCGCGCGGCACGCGGATCTTCATCGGGTTCACGAAATTATCGTTGACCTTGACCTCGTAATGCAGATGCGGGCCGGTCGAGAGACCGGTCGAGCCGAGATAGCCGATAATCTGGCCCTGCCGGACCTTTGCACCGGGCACGATGCCGTTGGCGAAGTTGGACTGGTGCGAATAGGTCGTGACGTAGCCATTGGCGTGCTGGATCTCAGTGTGCTTGCCATAGCCTGAGGACCAGCCGGCGCTGATGATCGTGCCGTTGCCCGCCGCCAGGATCGGCGTGCCGATACGGTTGGCCCAGTCCACGCCGGTATGCATCTTCGAATAGCGCATGATCGGGTGGTAGCGCATGCCGAAGCCCGAGCGCATCTCGCCTTCGGCGATCGGCTTGCGCAGCAGGAATTTCTTCAGCGAACGGCCCTCTTCGTCGAAATACTCGATCAGCCCGTCCTCGGGCGCCTGGTAGCGGAAGACGCGGCGTGTCTCGCCGTTGATGGTCAAGGCTGCCGACAGGATCTCGGCGCGCTCGCCTTCCTCCTCCTCGGTGAAGATAACCTCGAGATTGTCGCCGCCGCGCACGCGCTGCTGGAAATCGACGTCATAGGAGAAGATGCGGACGAGCTCGTCGACAAGCGGGCGCGGCATCTCATGGCGCAGACCGGTCTCGTAGAGGCTGTCATAGAGCTTGGCGCCGGTGCTGCCGCCGCCATCCTCGTCCTCCTCCTCATCCTGCCCGTCGCCGGTCTTGCGCTGCGGGCGCTGCGGGCCGACCAGGTCCTGGCGGGGCAAGGTGACGGAGACGAAGGCGCCGGCGTCGTTGATCGCGATCGTGCCGTCGGGCTGGCCCGCGGTCAGGAAAGAGACCCGCACGATCTGTCTGACATCGCCGGGGCGCGGGCCCGGCGCGAAGAGAACCTGCAGAACCTGACCATCGGGAAGGGCCGTGACGCGGACCTTGCCGCCAAAAGCCTGCATCATGCCGCGGATCTGGTCCTGGCTCGCGCCGGCAGCACGCATGGTCTGCTCGAAATTCTCGCCGCGCTTGGCGATCACCAGCTTCTCCTCGACCAGCGGCTCGCGCGAGGCGGGGATCGGGGTCTTGGGCGCGTTGGTGACGTTCTCGGGAACGACGCGGACCTCGATGCCGGAGAAGCGCGTATCGCTCGGCGCATAGGCCAAGAGGTCGCCGGCAGTCGGGGCCGCGCCGGTGAGCGTGCGGCTCAGCATCAATTGCGGCGGGATCGGCAGGCTGCGTTGCCGCCCGGCGGCCGCGGCATTGGCGCGCTCTTCCTCCATCTGGGTGATGACCTCGGCGTCGCCGAGCTGGGCTTTGCCGTCGGGGACCTGGATATCGGTCAGGTCGCGTTTCACGATGGTCACGTCGGCGTCGGGGAGATCCTGCACCGGCTCGGCGTAGCGCTCGCTGGGCTGGCCGCCCTCGGCGAAGAGCCGCAACGGGTTGAAGGGCGGAATATTGGTCGCATAGACGCCGGTCGTCATCGACAGGTTGGATGCGAGGCGGATGAAGGGCCGGACGCGGATGACCTCGCGATCCCCGAGCTTCTGTGACATCGGCGCGCGCACGGCCTGGCGTGCGGCGATCACGGGTTGCTCGGCCACGAGCTTGTCCGCCTTGCGGGCTCCGCCGCCGGCGCCGGCGCCCGAGGAGGCACGCGCCGTCACGGTCTCGGGCTGTTCGGGAAAGCTGGTGTCGCCGCGCATCGCGATCAGGATGGCGGCGCCGAGCAGGGCCGCGCCGCAGGAGCCGACGAGCATGCAGGCGAAGAGCCAGCGCACCGAGATGCCGCGCCGGTCCTGCAATTGATGCGCGGAGCCGTCCGGCTGGATCGGCGGCTCGATCCCGAGATCGATCAGCAGCGCCGCGGCCTCGGGGGCGAGCGGTTCTGCTGGGGCGTTGAACTCGGGATGGGCGTTCATCGTCTGGCGTCTTGATCCGTCTTTATCCGCACCTGCAAGCCTAGCCATGCGGACAAACCTGCCGCCGGGCGCGGGAGCCTCGCCCGCTCGGGCTGGGAGACCATGCCCGCGCGGCGGCGCGGAATCAATCGCGCAACGAGCGGGAGGCGCTCTCATGGCCTTGGATTGCGGCTGTTTACGGGCGTCCTGCGAGTGCGCCTCGCGCGAACGCTCGCATACGCGCGCGAACAATTAAGTCCTGCCCATAGCGAAGGCGGCGGCCGCCCAAAAAAATGGCCCGCTGTCTAA
>NZ_CP134779.1:6420000-6582294 GCF_031884435.1 Bosea sp. 685
TCGACCTCAAATACGACAGCGTGCCCGGCTGGTCGCAGGAGGCCGAGGAGGCCATGCCGCATGGCTGGAAGCCCGGCCGGCAGACGCAGTTGATCCGCGAGAGGCTCGACGCGGTGCCAGATGGCGGCACCATCGTGATGATCGCCCCGCCCAACCCCTATCGCTGCCCACCCGGCCCCTATGAGCGCGCCTCGATGTTCGCGCATGTGCTGACGCGGACGGGCCGCAGCAAGGCCCGTATCGTCATCCTCGACCCCAAGGAGAGCTTTTCCAAGCAGGGCGTCTTCATGCCCGACTGGGAGAAGCGCTATGGCGCGATGATCGAATGGCTCGGCCCGAAGGTGCATGACGGCATCAGATCGGTCGATCCGAAGACCAGCACCGTGGTGACCGGCTTCGAGACCTACGCGAACTGCGCCTTCGTCAACGTCATCCCGGCCCAGATGGCGGGCGCGATCGCGCGCGATGCGGGGCTGGCGCCGACTGGGGGCTATTGCGCCATCGACCCGGCGACGATGAAGTCCGTCGTCGACGCAAACATCGTCGTGCTCGGCGATGCCTGCAATGCCGGCGACATGCCGAAATCGGCCTTCTCCGCCAACAACCAGGCCAAGGTCGCGGCGATGATCCTGCGCGGCGAACTGGCCGGCGGGCAAACCTTCCCGGCGCGCTACCTCAACACCTGCTGGAGCCTGGTCGATACCGACGACGCCATCAAGGTCGGCGGCCGCTATGAGCCCAAGGACGGCCGCATCGCCGCAGTGGAGAGCTTCATCTCGCAGCCGGGCGAGAGCGCCGATATCCGCCGGCAGACGCAGGCCGAGAATATCGCCTGGTACGACGCCATCTGCGCCGACATGTTCGCCTGATGGATGTCACGCGACGCCGGAACCGTTCATTCAAAAGCGGATCGACTGCCACGCGGTATTTTACGGCTCAACCCACCGACAAGGAAAAGATGATGATGAAAGCCCTCTATGCCAGCGCCTCGATCTTGACCGCAGCGATGCTGCTCGGGACGTCCGCCCATGCCCAGGACATCGCCGCCGGCGAACGCTCCTTCGCCAAGTGCCGTGCCTGTCACCAGCTTGGCGAGACGGCGAAGAACACGATCGGGCCGGTGCTCAATGGCCTGTTCGGTCGGCAGTCGGGCTCCGTCGAGGGCTACAGCTATTCAGCCGCCAACAAGGCGGCCGGCCTGACCTGGGATGACGCGGTCTTCGCCGACTACATCAAGGACCCGAAGGCCAAGATTCCCGGCACCAAGATGATCTTCGCCGGCATCAAGAACGAGGAGGAGGTCAAGAACCTAACCGCCTATCTCAAGCAGTTCGACAAGGACGGCAAGAAGCTCTGAGGCCGGCAGGTCTTACGGCCCCACAGGCACCTAGACTTGCACAGAGCCTGAATCGTGACGCGGGTCGTCCCGGACAAGCCACATAGCGGCGCCGATCCGGGATGCATGCCGGAACTTTTGCCTGATAGGCTCAGGCATCGGCCCCGGATCTCCGCTGCGCTCCGTCCCGGACGACACCGTGGCAGGCCTCAACCTGGCAACCTAACGCCGCATGCCCGGCGTCTCCACGGGCAGGCCCTTGGCCCGTCCGGCGAGGTAAAGCTCCAGCGCAAGATATTCCGGCGAACCGTAATCGAACTGCGTCGCGCGCACGCCGAGCGAGCAGGCCCGCAGGCGCCGGTGCAGCGAGCCGACATCGTTCCATTCCAGCCGATAGGCTGGATAGCCCGTGCCAGCCCCGTGGCTGATCGTATCGCCGCGCAGCTTCTGCCCGACCATGCCGTCATGGCATTGCTGGCAGGAGAGATTGAGCTGGCCCTGCCGGCGCTCGAAGAAGGCCTTGCCCGCCTCGAAATAAGGCTTGGCCGCGCCATCGGTTTTCACCTCGACCGGCACGCCGCGCGATAGTGAGGCGACATAGGCCGTCATCGCTAGCAACTCGGGGCTCTCATAGCCGAAGGCCGGCTGCCCTTGCCGCTCACCCCTGCATTGCTCGATGCGGCCTTCCAGGTTGAGCAGCTTGCCGGACGCGGCATCGACCTGCGGATAATGCGCAGCAGTGCCGCGCAGGCTCTGCTGCGGATCGGCATGGCAGCCGCTGCACGCCTGCCCGTCCGGGGCGGGCTTGCGGCTGAACAGCTCGCGGCCCTGCTCGACCCAGAAGAAGGCGGGGTTGCGGTTCTCGTCCGCCTGCTGGCGACGCATGTCGGGAGAGAGGAAATCTGTGCCGGATTTGATCTCAGACAGAGCCGGAGCGGCGGCCAACGTCGCCAGCACGAGCACAACGGTTCCTGGGCTCAGTCGCCGCCCACTCACGTCACGGTCAGCCTTGCCGTGCGGGTATAGGTCGCGCCGCCGTCCTCGCGCCATTCGAAGACGATATCTCCGGTCGCCACCGCCCTGGTTGTGAACGAGACGAAAGGGTTTGCGGCGACACCGGTGTGCATGTCGATCCGGAAGATCGGCTCGCCGGCATAGATCGCGGTCAGACGGTTCAGGATCTTGCGCGGTACGGTACCGCCCTTGCCGTCGGACTGGCCGCCCCGGTCCATCGGATGGCGCGTCAGCACGCGGATTTCGACGATGTCGCCAGTGCGCGCCTCGGCCGGCATGGTGATACGGGCATTGAAGGTCATGACGCTCTCCTCAGCCGCCGTCGATGCAGGCGCTCAGCGTCACGACGATGTCCGCATCGGTCATGACGAAGCGGCCACTACTGAGTGCGGCCACCACGGTGACCTTTTGCGACTGCGCAAATCTGAGCGTAGTCGAGACCTCGGCGCGCCCGGCCCGTGGGCCGAGATGGAAACGCGCCATGTCAGGAAACGGGTTTTTCTCGGCGATCAGGTGAATCCAGCGGACATGCTCTGCATCGGTCATCGCGCTCTCGACGCTGATACGGGTGTCGACGGAATTGCCGTTCTCGACCAGGGCCGGAATGTCGAGCGTGATGCGCGCCCGCTCGGGCACCGCGCCTTCCGTGACGCGCGCGATCAATTGGGCGAGCTCGGGCGACGGCTCCGCCGCGGCAAGCCCTGTTTGCGCTGCCGCAGCTCCTGGGAAGGCGGCGATCGCAAGACCGGCCGCTGCGCCGGTGACGACGCTGCGGCGGTCGAGACCGGCCTCAGGGCGTCCTGAGCGAGGCGAGATAGCTGACGACATCCTCGATCTCCTGGGCCGACAGGGCCGGCTTGCCCCGATAGGACGGGGCGACATCATGCAGATCTTCCGTCCGGAAATAGGGCGGCATCACCGTCTGCGGGTTGAGCGTCGAGGCATCGACCAGCCTGAGGCGGATCTGGCCTGCGTCGAGGCGGCTCCCGACACCGGCTAGCGACGGGCCGATCGTGCCCTGGAAGGGCTCCGACGGATCCGCCCCCTGGTGGCAGATGAGGCAGTTGCCACGCTCGCGATCGCGCAGGACGGCGTTGCCGCGCGCGGGGTTGCCGGCGAGCCCGCCGATCGGACGCGGGATGGCGTCGCCGACGATCGCATAGGGCTCCAGCGCCGAAGCGGTCAAAGCGCCGCCGCTCGCCAGTACGGCCCCGGCGAGCGCCAAGCGCGCCATCACTCCGACTGCCGTGCTCACGCCTTCTTGAGATCGGCGTTCTTCAGCGGCAGATTGCGGATACGCTTGCCGGTCGCGGCGAAGATTGCGTTCAGCACGGCTGGCGCCGCGACCGCGATCGTCGGCTCGCCGACACCGCCCCAGAAGCCGCCCGAAGGCACGATGACGGTTTCGACCGCCGGCATGGCCTCCAGCCGCATCACCTCGTAAGTGTCGAAGTTCTCCTGCTCGACGCGGCCGTCCTTGATGGTGATCTCGCCATAGAGCGAGGCCGAGAGGCCATAGACGAAGGAGCCCTCGACCTGGCGCTCGATCTGCGCCGGATTGAC
Source organism: Bosea sp. 685 (assembly GCF_031884435.1). Lineage (NCBI taxonomy): Bacteria > Pseudomonadati > Pseudomonadota > Alphaproteobacteria > Hyphomicrobiales > Alloboseaceae > Allobosea > Allobosea sp. 685. The sequence continues at coordinate 6,423,914 of NZ_CP134779.1, forward strand.
CGCGTAGCCCGGATCGGTCGCAGCCACGATGCGGTGGATCTTGAGCTTGCCCTCAGCGCTGACCGAAACCTCGGCCACGGCCGCGACATAAGAGCCAAAGCCCATGGTCTGGCAGATGCCGCGGAAGACGCCCTCAGGCAGCGGTTTGCCCCAACCGGCCTTCTCGGCGACGGCATTGAGCACCGCGAGGTGCTTGGGATGGTTCTTCATCAGGGCGCGGCGGAATTCGAGCGGATCCTTGCCCACGGAATGGGCCAGCTCGTCCATGAAGGATTCAAGATAGATCGTGTTCTGGTTCAGGTTGACGCCGCGCCAGAAGCCCGGCGGCACATGCGGGTTGCGCATGGCGTGGTCGACCAGCAGATTGGGCACGCCATAGCCGATCGAGGCCTCTGGGCCGGGTGCGTTGAGACCCTGGAAGACGGCGGGATCACGCCCGTTCTGGATCGTCTGCGGAAACAGGCCCGCAACGATCGACTGGCCGGAGATGCGGATGTGCAGCCCGGTCAGGTTGTTGTCCTTGTCGAAGGCTCCGACCATCTTGCACTGCGTGACCGGGTGGTAGCGGCCATGCGTCATGTCCTCTTCGCGCGACCAGATCAGCTTCACCGGCGTGCCGGGAATCTGCTTGGCGATGGCAACGACCTGACGGACCCAATCCTGCGAAGCTCCGCGCCGGCCAAAGCCGCCGCCCAGGTCAATCTTGTAGGCCTCGCATTTCGCCAATGGCAGGCCGGCTGCCTCGGCAGTCGCCGCCAGTGCGGCCTCGCCGTTCTGCGTCGGCGTCCAGACCTCACATTTCTCCGGCGTCCAGAGCGCCGTCGCGTTCATCGTCTCCATCGTGGCGTGGTTCTGGTAGGGGTAGCTGTAGACCGCCTCGACGGTTTTGGCGGCGGCTGCGATCGCCGCCTTCACGTCGCCGTTCTGGTTGCCGACGACAGCGCTGGGCGCATCAAGCCCCTCCTTCAGCCAGGCCGCGATGCTTTCGCTCGAGACCTTGGCATGCTCGCCCTCGTCCCAGACGATCGGCAGCGCGTCGAGCGCCGACTTGGCCTGCCACCAAGTCTCAGCGACGACGGCGACGGCACTGTCGCCGACGGCCAAGACATGCTTGACGCCCGCCATGCCCTTGATCGGGGCGGCCTCAAAACTCTTCACCTTGCCCCCAAAAACAGGGCAGTCCTTGATCGCGGCGTTGAGCATGCCCGGCATCTTCAGATCCATCCCGTAGATCTTCTTGCCGTTGGTCTTGTCGACGGTGTCGAGGCGCGGCAGCGGCTTGCCGGCGATGATCCAGTCCTTGGGATCCTTGAGCGCGACGTCCTTTGGCGCTTCGAGCTTGGCAGCCGTTGCCGCCACCTGGCCGTAGCGGATCGACTTGCCCGAGGCCTTGTGCGTGATCACGCTCTTTTCGGCGCTGCATTCGCCGGCCGGCACCTTCCACTCATTGGCGGCGGCCTGGATCAGCATCATGCGCGCCGCCGCGCCGCCCTTGCGGACATATTCGTTGGATTCGCGGATGCCGCGGCTGCCGCCGGTCGAGAAATTGCCCCAGACCCGGTTGCGGGCGACACTCTGGCCAGGCGTCGGATACTCGGTCGTGACTTTGGACCAGTCGCAGTTCAGCTCTTCTGCGACGAGCTGGGCGAGGCCGGTCAGCGTGCCCTGGCCCATCTCGGACCGGACGATGCGGATCACCACCTTGTCGTCGGGATGAACCACGACCCATGCGTTGATCTCGGGGATAGTACCTTGCGCCTGTGCCTGCGCCTCGCTCCCGAACGGGATCGCGAAGCCGAAGCTGAAAGCGCCGGCCGCGGCGGCCGAGCCGGCGAGCAGGCTCCGGCGGGAAAGGCGGGTCTTGTCGGCAATCACGGTCGAGGCGGATGTCATGTCGTCCTCCGGATATCGGGATGGACGCGAGGGAGGCGCAAGTCCTTCGACCTGCCGCGCTCGACCTCGCGCTGGGAATGGCCAGGCATGTCGGTTCAGCCGCGGCCCAGCGTGCCGCTGGCGACAACGTCGAGGATCGCCGTCTTGACGCGCGCATAGGTGCCGCAGCGGCAGATATTGGTGATCTCGCTGGCGATGTCGGCTTCCGTCGCCTTGGGATTGGCCTGGAGCAGCGCCGCGGTCGCCATGATCATGCCGCTTTGGCAGAAGCCGCATTGCGGCACGTCGTGCTTGATCCAGGCCTGCTGCACCGGATGCGTGCCGTCGGGCGAGAGGCCCTCGATCGTGACGATCTTCTGCTCCGCCGTTACGGCGCTGATCGGCATCGAGCAGCTGCGCGTCGCAACTCCGTCGATATGCACGGTGCAGGCGCCGCATTGGGCGACGCCGCAGCCATATTTCGTTCCCGTCAGTCCGATCTGCTCGCGTATGACCCAGAGCAGCGGCGTATCGTCCGCCGCCGCCACATCCAGCATCTTGCCATTCACATTAAGCTTCGCCACCGTAAACCTCCCGGTTTTCGATCGAAAAAGACGGCGAGAGAGCCAACGCGCCTCGCCGCAAGGCCGGCACGCCGCGCGGCATGCCAGTCAGAGTTGAATTGGAACCAATTGAAACTCAGTTGTGCCGATGAGCCAATGCCCGATGATCGGCTGATCACGCGGCGTGATGGGCCACAGGGGACGAGGTTTCCTGGACCGGAACGGCTGATTTGGCCGGGAAGCAGCCATGTTCGAGCCCAACTCTTCCCGATCTTGGCGAGATGAGACGTCGGAAAGGCATCACGGCAACGTGATAAGACCTTGGCCATAACGACCCCTCTCGGTTGTTTTTTCGATGGCCAGCGTTTCCGCTTTTTGGGACTAAACATCGAGATCGGCGGCAAGCGATCTCTCAGTCGGCGCGAGAAAACGCAGCCGCCGCAAAAGAACCTTGATGCGCTCCCCGTAGAGGTGACGCCGGACGACGTCGCGGAGATCGAGGGCACTTCGTCCGACTTCGAGGTCCAGGGCGCTCGCTATTCCGACTTCCAGATGAAGCTCGCAGGGCTCTGAGGGCATTTCGGAACGCGACCGAAGCGCCGCGCATCGTGCGGCGCCATGGTGTTCATGAGCCCGTCTCATAAGCTCTATCGAGCGACAGCGGCTAATGGCCCGGGCTGAACCTCCGTATCGTCGAGAGGCCATGCCTTTCATGGTTCAACAAGGTGAGGATACAGATCATGAAGATCGCTATCGTGCTTTGCGCCGCTCTCGCCCTCTCCGCCACTTCCGCAATGGCCTGCTCACTCAGCAAGACCGATACGCAGGCTTCGTTTCGCAGCGACCGCGAGCAGACGGCCGCTGCTTCCCAGGCCGATCAGGCGACCGTTGTCGCCCGGAATGCCGCCGATACCGCTGCGACCGCGACGGAGTAGACGCTATCGCTGCCTGAGAGGAGGGGCCGCCTGGTCGGCGGCCCCTTTTCAACGACCGCGTCGCCTCAAAGGCCTCGCCGCGCTTCGATCATCATGCGGACGGCTTCGCGCAGGTTCTGGCGCGAGGCTTCGCGTGAGTAGAACATGTGGCCGCCGCCGAAGAGTTCCAGCTTGACCCGCGCCTCGTTGCCGAGAGGCGGCAGCTGATCGAGCAGAAGCTTGCTTTCGAAATAGGGCGTGACGAGATCGGTCATGCCGTGCGCCACGATGACCTGCAGATGCGGATCGAGCGCCAGCGCGCTGCGCAGGTCCCGCATCGACTCCCGGTCACCCCGGCCTTGCCCGTAGCTCCAGCGCCGGGAGGTGTCTTCGTTGAGTAGGAAATAGCGGCCTTCAGGCCGCCATTTCAGATCGTCGGCGTAGAGGCGAAGCATTGCGCCGGTGAGCGGGGCGGTGATCGCCTCCAGCACGGCGTCGGGCGCCTGGGTTCGGGCCGCGTCGGGATCGGGGTCGAGAGCAAACACCGCCCCGTCATAGGGGCTGCCGACGACCTGTCGATCGCGGCCGATCTCCCGGAGAAACGTGCCCGTGTCGATTTTTCCGCCGAGCCGCTCAACAAGCATCCGATCGAGCCCAGTCAGCGCCGTAACTTTCTCGACGATCCGCTGCACGGCCGCCTTGTCGCGCGGTCCCTTCAACAGATCCGTGAGATAATCGCCGGCGGCATAGACTTCGGCCTCCTGAAGCGCCTGGCGCGACAGGCGGCCTTCGCGTTCGAGCCGGGTCGCGGCCAGCGACGGGAGCTGAACTGCCCAGCGCAGCGGCGATCCGCGGGCGTCGCGCTGATAGGTGAAGTCCAGTACGGGCGACAGCAGCAGCATGCCCGACAGCCCGACTCCGTCGGATGTCTGCAGCTCGCTGACGATCTTGGGCGTGCGGAAGCCGCCATAGCTTTCACCGACGATGAACTTGGGCGAGCCGAGGCGATCGTTCAGCCGCAGCCAGTTCGCGATGAATCGGGCGAGCGACTTGTAGTCGCCCTCGACCGACCAGAGCAGGCCGCGCGCATCATCATTGCCAGACGCGAAGCGGCTGAAGCCCGTCCCGACAGGATCGATGAAGACGAGATCGGTGAAATCCAGCCAGGTCTCGGCATTAGCGACGAGGTCGGTCGGAGAGGAGGGCGTGTCGCCCTGCCGGCCGAACGGCAGGCGCCTGGGACCCATGAGACCGAGATGGAGATATGCCGACGCCGCTCCCGGTCCACCGTTGACGGCAAAGGTGACGGGACGATCGGCCGTGACACCTGCGCCTTCACGGTCGAGCGCGTAGGCAACATAGGCGATCTCCGCCAGGAGACGGCCCGACTGGTCGCGCACCGGCAGAGCGCCGGCCGTCGCTGTATAGCGAAGGCTGCGGCCAGGCAGGTCAATTGTGTGACGGGTCACGGAGGGGGGCGGCAAGGTCGAGCCCACAACACCTGACGACGCCTGCGATTGGCCGCCGCTTCCGCGAGCAGGCGCGCCCTCTTGCGCGGAGGGGCAGCTCGGCGGCGCCCAGGCGAGAACGGCGATCAGGGCGGTCAATGCGAGACGACGGAGAAAAACTGTCATGCTGGACCTCGATGAGGAGTCACAATCGTAACGGATGAATCCGAAGGTCGGGCGAGGATGTGATTCACGAAGCCGTCAGCTGGCGATGGGCCGTCACTCGCGGAGATCTCGCAGAGATGCCCGATGGGGTGCCGCGTGCACATTTCCGTTTAGACGATTTGACGTAGGCGCTTGGGCTGACGCGCCGTGCGGTTGAGCCGACGAGTTGCCGGTTGCTGCCCGCAAATTGGCATTGCCCGGAGTCTGGCCTTGAAAGCCTACGCGATAAGGCTCAGCGCCGAGGTTTCAAGCATAGCAGCGTAAACGCAGCCGATATCATTCATGATCGCAGTCGCCAGACCTTATGTATGAGCGCCTGCTAGGGTTAGCGCTCATCGCGGACCCGTTCATGTGCGGTAGCGCAATGCGTCCACGAGCGCAGCCAGCGCTGGCGGCGTCTGCCTGCGGGTCGGATAATACAGGAAGTATCCGGGGAAGGGCTGGCACCAATCGTCGAGAACGCTGATCAGGCGCCCGGCGGCGACATGCTCCGAGACCTGGGTAGCGAAGACCGGCGCAAGGCCTCGACCGTCGATGGCAGCCTGTACGACGAGATCGGAGTCGTTGAACACCAGGGAACCTTCCACGCGAACAGTCAGTTCCTGCCCGTCCTTCTCGAACTCGCACGCATACAAGCCTCCCGAAGTTTTCTGGCGATAGTTGATGCAGTCATGCTTGCTCAATTCATGAGGGGTATTCGGTACAGGATGACGGGCGAAGTATGCCGGCGAGCCCACGACGGCTAATCGTATGTCCGGACTTATCCGAACAGCGATCATGTCGTTATCCACGCGCTCCCCAAGACGGACCCCAGCATCGAAATTTCCCGCGACGATGTCGATCAGCCCCTCATCGACGGAAAGTTCGACTTTGACGTCGACATACTCGCCCATGAATGTGCGCAATTTCGGCCATAGCACAGCGATCGCAGCATGCTTGGCGGCAGTAATGCGAAGCGTTCCTGCCGGCTTGTCCCTGAACTCGCTCAGCCTGGAGATTTCCGTGGTGATGTCGGCGAGCGCCGGCCGCAACGTCCCCAGTAAGCGTCGTCCCGCTTCCGTGGGCGAGACGCTGCGGGTGGTCCGCGCCAGAAGGCGAATGCCGAGCCTTTCCTCGAGCTGCCGGATGGCGTGGCTGAGGGCAGACTGCGACATGTGGAGCTGAGCTGCCGCCCGCGTGAAGCTTCCGGCGTCCGCGACCGCGACGAAGGCGGCCAGATCGTTAAGTTCGTTTCGTTTCATTGATGCACAGAATCGATAGAACTGCCCCGTTGGCAAGTCACGTCAATTGGGCCGGTGAAAACGATGTCGTGATTACGCTAGGCGCCAATCTCCCGTTGTGGGTGGGTCCACCGGGACGTGCATGCCGGCGGGCGCTCGGGGGCATCCAATCCATACTCGCCTCTGAATCGTGGCGTCTTTTTGCCGGCAGCGCGAAACTTGCGGCGAGGCAGGGTGTGTCCTGCTCGGCAAGATCCGGATATGGAGACAATTAAGGCGTCACCGCTTCCCCGGCCTTCGTTCGTGGGATCGCCCCGAGCCGAGTTTCTGTGCCTAGAAACTGCCAGGCCCCGGCCGGAGCGCGGATAGCGGCGCGAGCGGATTAATTAATGCAGCGCATAAGCCTCATCACGAAACCCTAGCTAGTCGCCAGATTGAGCCGGTTCTAAACAGGAGGATAGCAAATCGGGATAGATGCGGATCGTGTTCCGCCGCTCGGTGCCGGGTTCGTTTTTGGACGATCGCGGTTCATCAGCGCCGATGCGAGCAACCATTGAGGATCAAGACGATGCAGCTTGTTGTAAATGGCCGCGAACACACGATCGACGTCGATCCAGCCACCCCGATCCTCTGGGCGTTGCGCGACACGCTCGGCATGACCGGCACCAAGTTCGGCTGTGGCGCGGCGCTCTGCGGTGCTTGCACGGTGCATCTCGACGGCGAGGCGGTCCGCTCCTGCAGCACGCCTGTCTCTGAAGCCGTCGGCAAGAAGATCGCCACGATCGAGGCCATAACAGCCGGAGGCGATAGGATCGGCGCTGCCGTCCACGCGGCCTGGGTCAAGCATGACGTCGCCCAGTGCGGCTATTGCCAGAGCGGCCAGATCATGAGCGCGACAGCCTTCATCAAGTCGCTGCCGCGCGGCAAGCAGCCTACCCCCGAAGAGATCGACACCGCCATGGCGGGCAACATCTGCCGCTGCGGCACCTATGCCCGTATCCGCGCCGCGGTGGCGGACGCCTCGCGCAGCCTCGTTTGAAGGACGCCGTCATGTTGCACAACATCGACCCCGCCGATCTGCCGCGCGCGCTTCAGCGCCTTGTTGCACAAGCCAAGGGCAAGCCCGCCACGCTGCCGCGCCGCAGCTTCCTCAAGCTCGCGGGCGCGAGCGGGCTGGCGCTCGGGGCGTTCCCGCATGTCGCGCTCGGCCAAGCGGCCGGCGCAGCCGCAACGGCGCTCAAGCCGGCGCAGCAGCCCTCGGCCTTCGTGCAGATCGCCCGCAACGGCGAGGTCACGGTGACCATCAACCGGTTGGAGTTCGGCCAGGGCGTGAACACCGGCCTGCCGATGATCCTGGCCGAGGAGCTCGACGCCGACTGGAAACTGGTCCGCAGCAAACACGGCACCAACGACATGGCCTATGCCGATCCGGTGTTCGGCATCCATCTCACCGGCGGCTCAAACACGATCAAGAACAGCTACACGCAGTACCGTGAGCTCGGCGCACGCGCTCGGGCGATGCTGCTGAACGCGGCCGCAGCGAAATGGAAGGTCGATGTCGCGACCCTGCGCACGCAGGCCGGCACGGTGCTTGGACCGCGCGGCCTCAAGGCAAGCTATGGCGAGCTGGCGGATGCCGCGATGGCGCTGCCCGTGCCGGAAAAGGTCACGCTGAAGGATCCCAAGGATTTCCGCATCATCGGTCGTCCGACGCAGCGGCTCGACGCGCAGGCCAAGACGAGCGGCAAGCAGGATTTCGGCATCGACATGCGACTGGCGGGTCAGTTGACCGCCGTGGTGGCCCGTCCGCCGGTGTTCGGCGGCCGGCTGACGTCGGTTGACGACAGCGCGGCGCGCGCCGTCAAAGGCGTCAAGGCCGTGCTGCGGGTGCCGCTCGACGGTGGTGCAGAGGGCATCGCGGTGGTGGCCGACGGCTACTGGCAGGCGACGCAGGGCCGCGATGCCCTGAAGCTGGAATGGGACAGCTCCAAGGTCGAGAAGGTCGATAGCGAAAAGCAGCTCGCGCAGTATCGCGAGTTGGCCAGCCAGCCTGGGCCGCGCAAGCACGACGCCGACATGGCCCCGCTCGCGACCGCACCTCGGCAACTCGAAGCCGAATTCGTCTTTCCCTATCTCGCTCATGCTGCGATGGAGCCGCTGAACTGCACCGTCCAACTGACGGATGATCGGGCCGTGATCTGGATGGGCAGCCAAAGCGCCGGGCTCGATGCAGCCGCGGCGGCGACCGCGCTTGGCCTCAAGCCTGAGCAAGTCGTGGTCAATGTGCTGATGGCGGGTGGTGGCTTTGGCCGACGCTTCTCCAGCACCAGCGACATCGCCGTCGAGGCCTGCGTGATCGCCAAGGCGGCCCGCGCTGCGGGGCTCGACGTGCCGGTACGGACGGTGTGGAGCCGCGAGGACGATATGAAGGGCGGTTACTACCGCCCCATGCATCTGCACCGTGCCAAGATCGGCTTCGACGATCAGGGCAAGGTGCTGGCTTGGGATCATGTCATCGTTGGCCAGTCCATCCTGACCGGGACTGTGTTCGCCGCTTTCCAGATCAAGGACGGCATTGACGGCACGGCAACGGAAGGCATGCGCGACCCGTACCCGCTGCCGATGCGCCTGACCGTGCACCATCCCAAGCTCAACGTGCCCGTGCTCTGGTGGCGCAGCGTCGGCTCGACCCACACCGCCTTCGTGATGGAGACGCTGCTCGACGAGATCGCCCGTGCGACGAAGCAGGATCCGGTCGCCTACCGGATGGCGCTCTTCGGCGACAAGCACCCGCGCCATCGCGCCGCGCTGCAGCTCGCGGTCGACAAGAGCGGCTATGGCAAGACGAAACTCGCGACCGGACGGGCCTGGGGCGTCGCGGTGCATGAATCGTTCGAGACCGTCGTCGCCTATGTGGTCGAAGCCTCGGTCAAGGACGGCCAACCCGTCCTGCACAAGGTCACGTCCGGCGTTCACTGCAATCTCGCCATCAACCCGCGCAGCATCGAGGCGCAGGTCCAGGGCGCGGCCGTGATGGGCTTGTCGACGTGCCTGCCTGGCTCGGCGATCACGCTCAAGGACGGCATCGTCGAGCAGAGCAATTTCGGCGACTTCACCGTGGCGCGGATTACCGACATGCCGGAGTTCGCCGTCCACATCGTGCCCAGCGCCGATCCGCCGACCGGCATGGGCGAGCCCGGTCTGCCGCCACTCGCTCCAGCCTTCGCCAATGCGATCGCACAGCTAACCGGCAAGCCGATGCGCCAGATGCCCTTCGCCCTCGCCTGAGACACATCTGCATCGCAGACCGGGCGGCCCGGTCTGCGATGCAGCAATTGGCAATGAGTAGAGTCCAAGTCGTCACTGCTGGCCGGCATCGGTCGCCGCTCGATGACTGCCAGAACAGCGTCCAGCTCAGTGGCTGCGTCCTTGCCTAGGGTTCGATGTCGGCAAAGCGCCGCGCCGGCTATCGGCATGGGGCGGAACCGTCCGACCAAGACGACCCTTTTGCGCAATTGCCCCAGCCTCTTCGATCGGTGGGCAGCATTTAGCATTCTGTCTCTCTTGCAGTCCGGAGCGTGGCCGCGTCATGCTGTGGAGTCGACGGAGCACGGAGCAGATGACGAGCTATGTCTCGATCTTGATGCTGACTGCGGCTGCAGCGACCATTGCAGCCAGCTCCGGAACCGGTCGGCCGCAGCCTCGCGCGCAGATCGGCAGCCCGCCCGAAGCCAATCTCTTCATGGCGATAGCGCCGGTCTTCGAGCATCGCAGGTGCATGAACTGTCACGTCCTTTCCCCATTTCCGCGACAAGGCGAAAACGGACGACGGCATATCATGGGCATTGTGGCCGGTGAGGGGGGGCGCGGATCGCCCGGACTGCCCTGCGCCGCATGCCATCGCAGCAGCAATTCGGGTTCTGGCGTCCCAGGAGCGGAAGGCTGGCATCTGGCCCCGTTGAAAATGGGCTGGGAGGGGATGAGCGCCGGAGAGATCTGCCGCGCGCTGCGCGATCCCGCCAAGAGTGGCATGACGCCGGACCAACTCGTCCAGCATCTCACCAACGACAAACTGGTCTTGTGGGCCTGGCAGAGCGGCCGCGATGTTGCGGGAAATGCGCGCTCGACACCGCCCCTGTCACACGCAGCCTTTCTGGATGGCGTCAAGCGCTGGCTGGCAGCGGGCGGCGAGTGTCCGCACTAGCGATGTCCTTCTGCGCCACAATCGAAATGGCAACTGTTTGAAGGGCCAAGTCAGAGCCCAGACGTGCCTCTGGCGCCTTTCGGGCCTTTCAGAAGGTCGCCTTCAAAGTGCTCCCCGCTGAGTCATGCGGAAGTCGAAACTGAGCAAGAGACTTCGCAAGCGGGATACCGCTCTCGCCCAAGGTACGTCCGAGCCGAGCCCCCACCGGATGCAAATCCGCTCCTCGCCCTACCGGATAGCATCCCTCCATTGATGCACCAGATCGATGGAGCCAACCCAAATAACCAGCCTAATCGCAGAACGGACCAGCGACTATCTGATGGCTATCAGAAATGGCGGCCATGGCCGCCTCGTCAGCCGGAGCCGGGAGGACGTTCCATGGCCGTTCACGAAACTTCATGCCTCAGCCGCCGCACGTTCCTCTCTGCGACGGCCGCTATCGTGCCGCTCGCCTCCTCGTCGGGCGCCTATGCCCAGACCGCGCAACCTGCAAGGACCACCTCGATGAAAACCCGCAAGCTCGGCAACCTCGACGTTTCGGAACTCGGCGCCGGTTGTATGAGCCTTAGCGCCAACTATGGCCCCGCTGCCGACAAGGACCGGGCGATCAAGGTTCTCCGCACCGCCCATGAGCGCGGTGTTACCTTCTTCGATACAGCCGAGGTCTACGGGCCCTACGTCAACGAGGAGCTCGTCGGCGAGGCGCTGGCGCCCATCCGTAACCAGGTCAAGATCGCGACCAAATTCGGCTTCGCCATCGACGGCACGATCGCCCGCGACAGTCGCCCGGAACGCATCAAGCGCGTGGTCGAGGAATCTCTGAAGCGCCTGCGGACCGACCGCATCGACCTGTATTATCAGCACCGGATCGATCCCACTGTGGCGATCGAGGATGTCGCCGGCGCGGTCAAGGATCTGATCAAGGAAGGTAAGGTGCTGCATTTCGGGCTTTCCGAGGCGAGCGCGAAGACCATCCGCCGCGCCCACGCCATCCAACCGGTCGCAGCCGTTCAGACCGAATATTCCCTGATCACCCGCGACGTTGAAACCGACGGTGTGCTGAAGGCCTGCGAAGAACTCGGCATCGGGTTCGTGCCGTGGGGCCCCGTCGGCATGGGCTATCTCACAGGCAAGATCGATGCGCGGACGACGTTCGATCCGAAGTCCGACCTGCGGGCCGACTTCGATCGGTTCAAGCCGGAGGCGGTCGCGGCCAACATGCCCCTCGTCGCCTTCCTCAAGGAGTTCGCGGTAAAGAAGAATGCCACGCCTGCCCAGCTATCCCTAGCCTGGCTCCTGGCGCAGAAGCCCTTCATCGTCCCGATCCCTGGCACCCGCAACCTGGATCACCTCATCGAGAACCACGGCGCCGTCAACATGCGCCTGACCGCCGAGGACGTGAGCGAAATCGACGCGGCGGTCTCCAGGATCAAGGTGCAGGGCGGCCGCATGAACGCGATGCAGATGACCGCGGTCGACCAGTCAGTCTGATTGCCATGAGGTAGGCGGCCATGAGGTTGCCTGCCTCTTCTCTCACCGAGCAGGGAAGCAGAAAGTGCTGACATTCGAAGGGGTGGTGCGGTCTCGCCAGTCGTACCGCGATCCATCCGACCGCTGTGCCTGATGCCTTGCTGCGCGAGCACGGGCAAGGATCAGATGCTGGCAATAATGTTCAGCCAGACCGTACCCCCAAAGGACAAAACCATGGAAATTTCCCGCGCAGGATCGCAACCGTCTGCCAAGGGCCCGTCCGACTGGTTCTCGGGCATCGTCCGTATCGATCCGCTTTTTGCAGTGTTGGAGCCGTCTAAAGCTGCAGCGAACGCTGTCACCTTCGAGCCTGGTGCGCGCACCGCATGGCACACGCATCCCCTCGGGCAAATGCTGATCGTGACTGCGGGGTGCGGCCGCGTGCAGCGCGAGGGCGGGCCGGTTGAGGAAATCCGCCCGGGAGATGTCGTGCGCTTTGCTCCCGGGGAGAAGCACTGGCACGGCGCGGCGCCGACGACCGCCATGACCCACATCGCGATCCAAGAGTCGTTTGAGGGCAAGCCTGTCGACTGGTTGGAACATGTCAGCGACGCTGATTACGGCTCGCCTCTGGGCACATAGACCGCCGAGATAACGCCAAGACCGACCGGCCGCCCCGAAAGGGCGGCTTTTCGCGTTCAGGGCTCGCGTCCATGATTGCTTGCCTGCATCCATCCCGGTCGCGCTCCTGACACAACCGGGCGCTCTCCTCCGCCATTGAAAGAACGCGCCCCGTGCGGCGTGGAAACGGGTGGCTCCGACCGCCCCAAGCGGGAATAATCCACGCCGACGAGCCCGTTTGAAACCCAGGCGCGCCGCTCGTAACCGCGAGGACAAGACATGCCTACCAATCAAGACATGGCTCCCAATCAAGACATGGCTCCCAATTCTGGCAAGATCCATATCGGCACGGGCGGCTGGGTGTTCGAGCCCTGGCGCGGCGCGTTCTATCCCGATGGCTTGTCGCAGAAGCGCGAGCTCGAATATGCCGGCAGCAAGCTGACCTCGATCGAGATCAACGGCACCTATTACGGCTCGCAGAAGCCTGAAAGCTTTGCCAAATGGCGTGCGGAGACGCCCGACGGCTTCGTCTTCTCGCTCAAGGGCTCGCGCTATATTACGAACCGGCGCATCCTCGCGGAAGCGGCGCCCTCGATCGAGAAATTCATCACCGGCGGCGTGCTCGAGCTGAAGGAGAAGCTCGGGCCGATCAACTGGCAGTTCATGCCGACGAAGCGTTTCGATCCAGCCGATTTCGAGGCTTTCCTGAAGCTTTTGCCGCATCAGGTCGATGGCCAGGCGATCCGGCATGCGGTCGAGGTCCGGCATGACAGCTTCCGCTCGCCCGATTTCATCGCCCTTCTCAGGGAATACAAGGTCGCCGTCGTGGTGGCGGGCGATTCCGATTACACCCAGATCGCGGATGTGACCGCGCCCTTCGTCTATGCCCGGATCATGGGTACGAAAGAGGCGCAGCCGAAGGGCTATTCCGAAAGCGATCTCGACGCCTGGACGAAACGGGCGCGCGACTGGGCCGGAGGCGGGGCGCCGACGGATCTGCAGGCGGTCGCCTCAGTGAGGCCGACTGCTGCGCCACGCGACGTCTTTCTCTATGTCATCAGCGGCGACAAGGTCCGCAATCCCGCCGCTGCCATGGCGCTGATCGAGCGCGTCGACGCGAAGGGCTGACGCCTGGCCTCAGGACGCATAGCGTCGGAACGCTCGGCCTTCTGCGCCGACCGATGGCGTTGCCCTCCGCCGTCATTCCGGGGCAGGCCGCAGGCCTGAGCCCGGAACCCAGAACCGCTGAGTGTCCTCGCGAAGCGACCCGGCTGCCCGTGCCTTCTCAAGCAGCGGCATCGGTTCTGGGTTCCGGGCTCGATCCTGCGGATCGCCCCGGAATGACGGCGCAGCCTCAGCCATAAGTCGGCGTCAAAGGCCGTCAGTATCAGACGATGTCCTGACAGACATCGACCCATTGCGCCTGGGTCAGGGCCGCCATCCGCTCCGGATTGATCCGCAGGGCGCTCTGGGGCGAGCCTGCCGCCGGCACGACCTCGTCGAAGGCCTTGAGCGAGAGGTCGCAATAGACCGGCAGCGGCGTTGCCAGGCCGAAGGGGCAGACGCCGCCGACGGGATGGCCGGTGATCGCCGCGACCTCCTCGGCCTCGAGCATGCGCGGCTTGCCGCCGAGCGCTGCCTTGACCTTCTTGTTGTCGAGCCTGGCGTCGCCGCGCGCGACGACGAGCACGACGCGCTCGCCGATGCGCAGCGACAAGGTCTTGGCGATACGGGCAGGCTCGACGCCATGCGCCGCCGCCGCGAGCGCGACCGTTGCACTGCTCTGCGGCGTCTCGATGATGGTGATGTCGGGGGCGTGTTCGGAAAAGAAGGCGCGTACGGAAGCGAGGCTCATCCCATCATCCTACCGAACATCCAGGCGATGACCAGAGCCGCCAGCGCCGGCACGCCGAAGACGACGAGCCCGATCGGCAACTCCTCCATCACGCTGTAGCCGGCGCGACTGACGCCGATCCAGAGATTGACCAGCGCGGCGACGAGCCAGAGCGGGATGAACAGCTTGACCGCGAAGGCGATCGGATTGCCCCCGGAGATGCCGAGCCGCGGCGCCAGGACAAGCAGGAAGCCGAGCAAGGCGAAGCCGCCGGCAATGACCTTGATGGTATGCATGGGCTCAGGCCTCCTTCGGTCGCAGGGACAGTGCTTCCCAGGCCGCGACGAGCACGAGAATGGCGGTCGCCGTCAGGCTGAAGGCCAGCGGCGGCAGAAAACCCGGGAACAGCGCCAGCAAGGCGAGCAGGCCGAGCCCGACCAGATGCGAGAGCGGATACCAGCCGGCCGTGACCTTCTTGAACAGCAGATTGCCGAGCAAATAGAAGCCGGGCCCGGCAATGACGGCAATAGTGACCTTCGCCTCGGTGTGCCCGCCGGGATGGGCCAGCACGAACTCGTCGCCGACGGCGACCAGGATGATGCCGGCGACCAGCAGCAGATGGATATAGGTGTAGGCGATGCGGGCGATCGCGCCTGGGTCGTCGGAATGGGCGATCCGCTCGCTGCCGCGCTCGGCGCCGATATGGAAATAGATCCACCACATCGCGATCGAGCTCAGAAAGGCGTTGGCGAAGGCCAGCATGTTGGCCGGGGTCGCGGCGAGCTTCGCTGCGGTTGCGCCGGTCACCAGGATGGATTCCCCGAGCGCGATGATGATGAACAGGGCGCAGCGCTCGGCCAGATGGGCCCCCTCGACATCCCAGTCGCGGGTCGTCGAACGGCCGAGGCCGGGAACGCGGAAGCCGAGCGCGGGGCCGGCATATTCGATGGCCAGGGCCAGCGCCCAGAGCCCGAAGCGCATCTCGCTATGCGCCAATCCGCCTGTGACCCAGAACAGCCCGGACAGGCTAAGCCAGAGCGTGATGCGCTGAAAATTGCGGAAATTCGCCGGGCTATGGGCTCTCAGGCTCAGCATGGTGAAGATGCTGCGCCCGAGCTGCATCGCCACATAGGCGCAGGCGAAGATCAGGCCGCGTCCCTCGAAGGCTTCCGGCAGGGAGGTCGAGAGAATGAGGCCAGCGAACATCAATGCGAACAGCATCAACCGCACCGGCGTCGTCTCGGGGTCGAGCCAGTTGGTCACCCAGCTCGTATAGACCCAGACCCACCAGACCGCGCCGAGCAGCAGCATCGCCTGGGCGAGGCCGAGCGGTGAAAAATGCTCCAGCAGCGTGTGCGAGATCTGGGTGATCGCGAAGACGAAGACGAGATCGAAGAACAGCTCGACGAACGAGACCTTGTTGTGCTGCTGCGCGACGCGTTCGCGCAGCAGCGTCCGTCCCCCATGGTCCTGTGTCATGCCGCCCTCATCCCCTCGGGGTAGAGTAAGGCCCTGTTGGGGAAAACGTCGACCCCCTCGTCAAGAACGCACCGTCATTCCGAGACGACCGTAGGTCGTCCCGGGATGACGTGGAGGGAGAAGCAGGTGTGCTGCCTCAGTGCCGGAAGTGGCGGTGTCCGGTGAAGACCATGGCGAGGCCGGCCTCATCAGCGGCCTTGATGACCTCGTCATCGCGCAGCGAGCCGCCGGGCTGGATCACCGCCGTCGCGCCGGCCTCAGCTGCCGCCAGCAGGCCGTCGGCGAAGGGGAAGAAGGCGTCGGAGGCGACGACCGAGCCCTTGGCCAGGCTCTCGGTCGAACCCAGCGCCTTGGCGGCCTCGCCCGCTTTCCACGCCGCGATGCGCGAGGAATCGACCCGGCTCATCTGGCCGGCGCCGATGCCGACGGTCGCGCCATCCTTGACGTAGACGATGGCGTTCGACTTGACATGCTTGGCGACGCGGAAGGCGAAGCGCAGATCGGCGAGTTCGGCCTCGCTCGGCTGGCGCTTGGTGACGACCTTGAGTTCCATGTCGTCGACGACGGCGTTGTCGCGGGCCTGGGCGAGGAAGCCGCCCGAGACGGTGCGCAGGGACAGGCCGGTGGCCCGCGGGTTCGACAAGCCGTCCGTCAGCAGCAAGCGTAGGTTCTTCTTCCCGGCGATGACCGCGATCGCCTCCGCATCGGCGTCGGGCGCGATGATCACTTCGGTGAGGATCTTGACGATCTCGCGGGCGGTCGCCCCGTCCAGCGTGCGATTGAAGGCGATGATCCCGCCAAAGGCCGAGACGGGGTCGCAGGCCAGAGCGCGGGCATAGGCCTCACCGAGCGTGGCGCCGGTCGCGACGCCGCAAGGATTGGCGTGCTTGATGATGGCGCAGGCGGCCGAGATCGCCGGGTCGAATTCCGAGACGCATTCGAAGGCGGCGTCGGTGTCGTTGATGTTGTTGTAGGAGAGCTGCTTGCCCTGGAGCTGGCGTGCGGTCGCGACGCCGGGACGATGTTCGGGGGTGCGGTAGAACGCCGCCCATTGATGCGGGTTCTCGCCATAGCGCATGGTCTCGGCAAGCACGCCGCCGAGTGCGCGATAGGCCGGCGCCGTGTCGCCGAGCTCATTGGCGAACCAGTTCGAGATCGCCGCGTCATAGGCGCCGGTGCAGGCATAGGCCTTCTGAGCGAGCTTGCGGCGCAGCGTCAGCGTGGTCGCGCCCTTATGCGCCTCGAGGTCGCTCAGCACGGCGGCGTAATCGGCCGGCTCGACCACCACAGCGACGTCGTTGTGGTTCTTGGCGGCGGCGCGGATCATCGCCGGCCCGCCGATATCGATGTTCTCGATGCAGTCGTCATAAGGCTTGCCGGCCGCGACCGTCGCCTCGAAGGGGTAGAGATTGACGACGAGCAGGTCGATCGGCGCAATGCCGTGGCCGAGCATCGAGGCCTGGTGCTCGGGATGGGAGCGAATGGCGAGCAGGCCGCCATGTACCTTGGGGTGCAGCGTCTTGACGCGCCCGTCCATCATCTCGGGAAAGCCGGTCAGGTCCGAGACGTCGGTCACGGGCAGGCCGGCTTCGGCGATCGCCTTGGCGGTGCCGCCGGTTGAGACCAGGGCGATGCCGAGGCGGTTCAGGGCGCGGGCGAAATCGACCAGCCCGCTTTTGTCGGAGACGGAAAGGAGGGCGCGTTCGACGCGGCGAAGCTCTGTCGGCATCTGGGTTAAGTCCGGTGCTGGCTTAAAAACTGTTGCGCGCGAGCTATCATGCTGCAGCGCGCAAAGCAAAGTTCGCTGCTGTGAAGGCTCAGGCCTCGGCCGGCGGGTCGAGCGGCAATTCGACCGGAGCCGGCTCGCTGCGGGCGCGCGCGCTGCGCGGCGGGGCGGCGCTGACGCGGCTGAAGCGCCAGATGATCTGCGGCGTCGCCACGGCATCGAAATCGATGCAGAGTTGTTCGGTGCGGCGCCCGCCATCGGCCGAGGCGAGGAAGATGCTCTCCTCGATCGTCACGCGCAGGCCGCCGGCATCGAAGGCCCAGACCTCGCCGGAGGGCAGCGCCAGCAGCGCGCCCTCACCCTCGCGGATCAGGCTCGGCTTGACGCCGGGGTGGAGATGGAAGCGCACTACGGCCGGCAGCGTGTCGCGCTCGGCGGACAAAGCGATCTCGTCCTCGCCGGTGAGTGAGGCGCCGTCCTTGGCGAGCATCAACCGGCGCGTATGCACGGCGCCCAGGCTGCGGCGATAACCGTCATGGCTTGCAACCCATTCCGGGCCGGCTGCTGTGTCCTGGCGCGCGACCCGCACATCCTGCGGACCGGCGATGATCCGCCGTTCGCCGAGCACCAAGCCGAAGGTCGCGCTGGAGCGCTCATCGAGCGTGAGAGTCGAATGCGCCGCGGTGCTGCGCATGGCGAGGCGCAATTCCGGCGGGCCGAAGCGGCTCGTGCCGCAATTCACGATGATGCGCTGACCGGCGCTGGAGAACTCGAAGGCGAGACAGCCGGCATGCGCCTCGATCGACTGCGCGCCGCGTGGCGCCGCGCCGGCATCGACCACGACGATGCTGCGGTCTCCCGACAGCCGGCTGTAGCCGGAATAGGCCGCCTGCTCGATCGGCCGGGCGCGGGCGTCGTCATAGGCGGCAAGCGTCGCCATCAGATCGGGCGGCGTCGTGCCCATGCCGTTGAACAAGGCAAGTGCGCCGTCACCATGCCGGAATAGCCGCAGATGCGGCATCATCCGCTCGATCGCCATCAGCACGCCGCGCGGCGGCTCCAGCCCGCGCGCCGCGAAGGTCTCGCGCAGCGGCAGGAGATCGAGCAGAAGCTCGATCAATTGCCGGGGATTGCGGCTGAGATGGCCGCCATCGGGCAGGATCTGGTGGTCGAGTTCGTCGGAGAGCGCCAGATCATAGCGCCGGCGGCGCGCATCCTGCCCATCCAGGCAGATCGTGGCGAAGGAGACCGCGGTCAGGCATTGCAGCCTGGCCACCCCGTCGACCGCGCCGGCCAGCGCCAAAGTCAGCCGGTCGGTCAGGCGCGAGATATGGCGCAGGAAGCGCTCATAGAAGGCGTGGTCGGCGCCTTCGAGCAGCAGCGGCGAATGCGACAGGAAGGAGATCAATCGCCTCGCCGCGACATGGGGGCGGCGCGAGACCTCGTTGCGGTCGCGCTTCCTGGCAATGAAATCCTCGACCAAGGCGCGCGCATTGGCGCGTGCGATCGCGGTGTCGGCGGAGCGCATATGGCGCAGCCAGCCGAAGCCGTGCAGCGCCTCGGCCCAGGCATCGCTCGGCGGGGCGCTGTCGAAGGGCGATTCGCCATGGGTGCGCAAGGTGCGGCCGGCGAAGGCGTAATAGCCGGAATAGATGTCGCCTGCCGTCGTCGGGTCGGCGGTGCGCAGATCATGCGGCGCAAACAAAAGCCGCGTCGCGGGGGCTCTGCCGAACGGCCAAGCCTTGCGCGCCGCGCCGACGAGGTGGCCACGGGTCCGCCGCGCCGCCCGTCCGATCGCAGCCCGGGCAAGTCCTCGTCGCTCAGACCAGCCGCTCAATGCCCACGCACGCCCCGTACCCGCGCATGGCGTCCCACCATGCGAATCCCGGTTTCGTCATAGAGCATGATGCCGAAAAGGGGAAACCGGTCTTCGGCCGGCATCATGCTCTAAGCTTTTGATAAAAAGCGGATTCAGGCATCAAATAGAATTGCTTGGCGTTTCTATTTGATGTCATCCGGCTCTCGCCTGATCAGGCGGCATGCGTAAAATCCCGCCCATCCCGACAGACGTGGACCGTCATGTTTCAACTGGTGCGGCAGGGTCCGCAGATCGCCGTGGCGGTCGATCGCGCCGTCCACACCGCCGATCTCGTCGGCTGTGATGGGTGAGCGCTTGAAATCCGGATTCTCCGCCAGGAAAATCTCGATCTGCTGTTCGCCCTCCTGCGGCTCGAGCGAGCAGGTGCAGTAGATCAGGCGTCCGCCGGGCTTGGTCAGGCGCGCGGCGGCTTCCAGCAGGCGCGCCTGCAATGCGGCGAGCTTGTCGCGGTCTTCCGGCGTCTTGGTCCAGGCGACGTCGGGATGGCGGCGGATCGTGCCGGTGGCGCTGCAGGGTGCATCGAGCAGGACGGCGTCGAAAGGCTCCGCCTGCCAGAGTGCTGCGTCCTTGGTGACGATCTCGGCCGAGAGCCCGAGCCGCTCCAGATTGGCCCTGAGGCGGCGCAGGCGTGGCCCCGAACGATCGACGGCGGTGACATGGGCGCCGGCCGCGGCGAGCTGGGCGGTCTTGCCGCCAGGTGCGGCGCAGAGATCGGCGATGCGCTCGCCGGGCTTGGGCGCCAGCAGGCGAACCGGCAGGGCGGCCGCGGCGTCCTGCACCCACCAGGCGCCTTCATCGAAGCCGGGCAGGCCGGTGATGCTCTGGCGTTCGCGCAGGCGGACCGAGCCGGTCGGCAGCAGGAGTCCATCGAGCTTCCCGGCCCAGCCGGCCGCGTCGTCCTTGACGCTGATGTCGAGCGGCGGTTCGTCGCGATGGCTGGCGGCGATGGCGGCGGCGGTCTCTTCGCCATAGCTCTCGATCCAGCTCTCGGCGAGCCATTCCGGCGTGTCGAGGAAAGGGTCGAGCGCCTCGCTGAGGATGGCGTCGCGCTCGCGGGCGAGCCGGCGCAGCAGAGCATTGCCGAGCGAGACATAGCGCGAGGAGCGCGCATCCTCATGGAGATGGCGGATGGCGAGATCGACGGCGGCATGGTCGGGCACGTCGAGGAAGAGGATTTGGGCTGCCGCTGCGACGAGGATCGGCTCGAAGGGGCCGGAATTGCGCGGGCTGCCGCGTTCGAGCCTGGCATTGATCGCATGCTGGATCGTGCCGAGGCGGCGGAAGGCGGTGATCGCGATGGCGCGCGCCAGCGCGGCGTCGGCAGCATCGAGCCCGAATGTCGGCGCGAGCCGCTCATAGGTCTCGTCCAGCGCCAGCCGGGCTTTTAGCACCTCGTCGATCAGCGTCGCGGCGAGGCGGCGCGCCGGCAGGCCCGGCACGGGCTCGCCTGTCTGCGCCGTGGTCTCGTTCAGTTCCGGGCTCAGATCTGCTTGCTTGACCATGTCAGCCCCAGGGACCGGGTGTGCGGTCGCTGTTCCAGGGGCTCTGGCTGGCCTGGCTGGTGAAGCCACTGGTGGCGCCGACGCCCATTGTGCCGAGGCCTTTGGCGCGGGCCTGCTCCATCAGAGCGGCAATGCGATTGCCGGTGTCGGGGTGGGTCGAAAAGAGGGAATCCATGCCGCGTCCGCTCAGGGGATTGATGATGAACATGTGCGCCGTAGCAGGCTTCGCCTCCGCCGTCTCGTTGGGAATATGCGCGACGCCGCCCGCGATCTTGGCCAGAGCGTCCGCCAGCCAGGTCGGATTACCGGCGATTTCGCCGCCGAGCCGGTCGGCCTCGTATTCGCGCGAGCGCGAGATCGCCATCTGGATCACCATGGCGGCAAGCGGTGCGAGCACTGAAATCAGGATCTGGACGAGCAAGCCTGGGCGGTTCTCGCGCGAGCCGAAGAACATGCCGAGGGTGGTGAGCGAGGAGATCGCGCCGGCCATGGTCGCGGTGATCGTCATGGTCAGCGTGTCGTGATTCTTGATGTGGGCGAGCTCATGCGCCATCACGCCGGCCAGCTCCTCATAGCTCAGCGCGCGCAGGATCCCGGTCGTCGCGGCGACGGCGGCGTTTTGCGGATTGCGGCCGGTGGCGAAGGCGTTGGGCTGGTCTTCCTGGATCAGATAGACGCGCGGCATCGGCATGTCGGCGCGGGCGGCGAGGTCGCGGACCATGCCATAGAGCTCGGGCGCACTCGCCTCATCGACCTCCTGCGCATTATGGGCGGCGAGCGCCAGCCTGTCGGAATTCCAGTAGCTGAAGAGATTGGTCGCAGCCGCGACGGCGAGCGCCACCAGCATGCCGCCCGGGCCGCCCAGCAGATAGCCGACCACGGCGAAGAGCGCGGTGAGGCCAGCCATCAGCATGAAGGTGCGGACGTAGTTCATCATGGCTCCCTTGCGGATCATGCGGGCCAGAGGCGCGGCGCCCCTCCCGCGATGCGGATTTCCGCCTTATGTGGTGAAGTGGATGCCGATCCTGCAAGAGTTGATGCCGTAAGAGATGATGCCGCCAATGACCGAAAAGCCCGTCGACCAGCTCCCCGCCGCTGCGCAGGAAGCCGCGCCAGCCAAGCCGCTTTCGCCGGCGGCGCAGCGCGCCCTTACTGAGGCTGAGGCGCGGCGCGCCGCGATCGACGCCCATGCGGCCGAAGTCGCGGGGGACAAGGAGATCAATGGCCGCGGCGGCCTGGAGCCGGCGCGCTACAATGATTGGGAGGTGAAGGGGATCGCGAGCGATTTCTGAGGCAACGCCGGACAGCGTCCTCATGACGCATGGTTGCCAATTCGCGCCGCTGCGGCCAAAGACGAAGTCCATATGTCACGGATTTCTCGGATGAACAGCGACGACAAGCGCCTCGCCGCGTTGCGGCGGCTTTTGACCGAGGCGCATCAGAAACTCGGGCTCAAGCTCGGCTTCCGGCTCTGGGATGGCTCGCATGTGCCGGCCGACTGGCCGCAGAGCGGGCTGGGAATCGGTATCCGCGACCCTGGCGTCGTCGCCGCTCTGCTGCGCAAGCCCAAGCTCGACACGCTGCTGAACCTCCACGTCACTGACCGGATTTCGCTGCTCAACGGCTCGATCTTCGATCTCGCCGCTGCTCGCCCAGAGGGCAAGGTCGGCAGGCTGGCGCGCGGCATTTCGAAGGCGGCCGCCTTCGACGTCGTCCGCCGCTTCCTGTTTGCGCCGGGTGAAGCGCCGAGCGCCGTGGCCCATATCAAGGGCGATGAGATCGCCCGCGATGGCGCGCCCGCCACCAACAAGGCCAATATCGCCTATCACTACGACGTCTCGAATGCCTTCTACCGGCTCTTCCTCGATGAGGAGATGGTCTACACCTGCGCCTATTTCACGGAGGATCATGGCGATCTCGACCGCGCCCAGCGCGACAAGCTCGACATGATCTGCCGCAAGCTGCGGCTGAAACCCGGCGACCGCCTGCTCGATATCGGCTGCGGCTGGGGCGCGCTGATCTGCCATGCCGCGCAGCATTACGGTGTCGAGGCGCATGGCGTGACGCTGGCCGAGGAGCAATTGGCCCTGGCGCGCGAGAAGGTGGCGCGGCTCGGCCTCGAGGGGAAGGTCACGCTCCATCTCAAGGATTTCACAGAGATGGAGGGCGAGTTCGACAAGATCTCGTCGATCGGTATGTTCGAGCATGTCGGCATCGCCAACCACCCGGCCTATTTCAAGGCGGTGAACCGGCTCCTGCGCCCGCGCGGCTTGTATCTGCACCACACCATCTCGCGCCGCGCCAAGAAGACCGAGAAGGCCTTCAACAAGATGCCGGCGGAATACCGCGCTCTGGTGCGCTACATCTTCCCCGGCGGTGAGCTCGACCATCTCGGCATGTCGATCGCCAATCTCGAGCGTAACGGCTTCGAGGTGCATGATGTCGAGGGCTGGCGCGAGCACTACCAGCGCACGACGCGGCTCTGGTGGGAACGGCTGGAGGCCCGCAAGGCCGAGGCCGAGGCCGAGATCGGTCCTGAGCGCACCCGGATGTGGCTGCTTTATCTCGCCGGCTGCTCGCTGGCATTCGAGCGCGGCGGCGCGCTGGTCAACCAGACGCTGGTCTCCAAACGCCGCAAGGGCGCCTCGGGACTGCCGTTGACGCGTGAGGATCTGTATAGGCAGTAGGTCGTGGGCAATAGGCAGTCAGGTCTCACGACCGCCGACTGCCCAGTTCCGACTGCCGTCGTTTTACTTCTTCACGAAGAGATCCAGCTTTCCGTAATGCTCGGCCAGCAGATAGTAGAAGGTCAGGCGCGACTTGGTCTTGTCGGCCTTCATGTGCTCGCATGTCGCCTTGATCGAGGCATCGAGATCGGCGGTCTTCAGGCCGAGCTTCTTCTTCAGGAAATTCTCGCGAACGCGATCCAGCTCGGCTGGGTCGGAGCAGGCGACGTAGCGCGTGTCGGGCTTGCCCATGACGAGGGCGTAGGATTTCGACATTCCGGCAAAGGCCGCCTCATTGAGCGGCTTCTTGGCGAATTTCTTGACGTCAGCGAGATGATCCATCTGTAGCCCCTTGTGAGCCCGGCGCTTGCGCGCTTGGCGTGTCTGATGTCGAGCAAGCAAACGTTAACGCGCTTTTTTGTCGCAGGCGAGGGGCGAAAAAGCCGGGATTCGGCTTTTTCAATGTTGCGCCGCAACAATCGGACACATCCTGTTCTGCGCGAGCGATATGTCGGCTCCCGCTCCAGGACGGGTTGAGAAGCGGCGCAGGGAATGCTGCGATGCAATGCGAGTGAACTGGAGACGGAAGACCGATGAAACCGACGATCCTGATGGCGCCGCGCATGCCCGCGCGCCTCGTCGAGCGCTTGCAGGAGCGTTATGTGCTGCTGGGCCCGATGGAGCATTCCACGCCCGACGCCTTGCCGGAGGGCGCCGAGGCCGCGCAGGCGCTGCTCACCATGGGATCGCTGACCACCGACGCCACGCTGATCGATGCGCTGCCGAAGCTCGGACTGATCTCCTGTTACGGCACCGGCATCGAGGGCGTGGACCGGGCCTGTGCGAAGGCGCGCGGCATCAAGCTGAGCAACGCCGCCGACGCCAATGCGACGAGCGTCGCCGAATTCGCCATGGGCCTGCTGCTGGCCTCCGCTCGCCGGATCGGCGCCGCAGAGCGTTTCGTGCGGGCCGGGCGCTGGCAGGGCAATTCGGTCCAGCGCATGGCCAATGTGCCGGGTTTGGCCGGGCGCAAGCTCGGGATCTATGGGCTGGGAGCCATCGGCGCCCGCGTCGCCAGCCGCGCGGCCGCCTTCGACATGACGATCGGCTATCACAACCGCTCGCAGCGGCGCGAGCTGCCCTATCTCTATCACGACAGCCTGCTTGGGCTCGCAAGCTGGGCCGATGTCCTGATCGTTGCGGTGCGCGCCAGCATCGAGACCCGCCACGCCATCAATGCGCAGGTGCTGCGCGCGCTTGGGCCGGAGGGCCATCTCATCAACATCTCGCGCGGTATCGCGGTCGATGAGGAGGCTCTGTGCGAGGCCCTGGAGACCAATCTGATCGCGGGTGCGGCGCTGGATGTCTATGAGCACGAGCCGCAGGTGCCCGACCGGCTCAAGGTGCTCGAGAACGTCGTGCTGACGCCGCATATCGCCGCCAATGCGGAATCGGCGCAGATCGCCCAGCAGGATCTGCTGCTTGGCAATCTGGAGGCCTATTTCGCGGGCAAGCCGCTGCTCTCGCCGGTCGTGCTGTAAGGCGTTTTAGAGCATCGCGCGAAAAAGTGGGTACCGGTTTTTCGCAAGAGCGATGCTCTTGCCTTTGGAAACGATCACGTCGCATTCGGACGGAGCCGTCCGAATGCGACGTGATCTACGGCAGGACGACGACGGGCGTGCCCATGCGGACGCGCTGGTAGAGATCGACGACATCCTCGTTATGCATGCGAAAGCAGCCATAGGAGGCGAAGGTGCCGATCGTCTTGGGCATGTTGGTGCCGTGGATTGCATATTCGCCGCCCGGCCCGAGCCCGATGACGCGCGCGCCCATCGGGTTGCGTGGCGAGCCGCCGGGGATGACGTCGGGCAGGCGCGGATTGTCGTGCTTGACCGAGGCGGGCGGGCTCCAGGCCGGATCGACCTGCAATTCCTCGACATATTTGACGCCGCGCCATTGCTTGCCGGCCTTGCCGACGGCGATCTGGTAGCGGATCGCGGTGCCCGGCGCGTTGACGAAATAGAGCCGGCGCTCGGCCGTGTGGATCACGATCGTGCCGGGCAGATAGCGCGCATCGGGCGCCTCGACGAGCTCGCGCGCCAGCGCGGACCGGCTGGCGAAGGCGATGAAGAGCAGCGACATCGCCGCCGCAAAGAGCAGGCCGATCGGAGTATGGCGTCTGGTCACGATTGAACCTCCCGCAATCCAGGTTGCGGCAGATCTCGCGCGGTGCCGGTGAATCAGCGGTTGAGCGATATGGTGAAGCCTGGATTCAGGATGAATCGCGGGTGAATTGCCTGGATCCCGCGACTTGCAAGCCGACTGGAATCTCAGCCCTCATCCTGAGGAGCCGCGAAGCGGCGTCTCGAAGGATGCTCCAGATATCTCCGGAGCCTCCTGGAGCATCCTTCGAGACGCCATTCCCAGCGGAATGGCTCCTCAGGATGAGGGCTCATGGTAGTCCTGGGCAGTCTTTCAGCTCCGCAGCACCTTCATCCGCTCCAGCGCGGCGTCGATGTCGCTTTCCGACAGCGCCAGGCCGAAGCCGAAACGCAGCACGT
The DNA here is from genome assembly GCF_031884435.1 of Bosea sp. 685. NCBI lineage: Bacteria > Pseudomonadati > Pseudomonadota > Alphaproteobacteria > Hyphomicrobiales > Alloboseaceae > Allobosea > Allobosea sp. 685. Next base: position 6,450,158 of record NZ_CP134779.1, read on the forward strand.
CGCCTCGGTGGTCGGTGGCGATGCCGAGCTTCGCCAATGCGGCCTCAAATGCGCCGGCGGCTGGCGTCCTGAAGGCCAGGAAATTGCCGTGACCGGCGGGGTCATGCAGCGGCGTGATGATCGCGTCGCGGGCGAGCCCGGGGAGGTCCAGCGCATCGAGCCCGGCGAGGAAGCGCTGCATCAGGGCAATCGCATGCTCGTGGATGCGCTGGGCGTCGAGAGCCTCTCCTTCCATCCAGTCGAGCACGGCGCGCATGCGGTAGAGGCCAGACGGGTCGAAGGTCGCGCCGAGGAAGCGCCCGCCGTCAGTGGGGTAGCCGACGGTGCTGCCGGCCGGCGCTGCGAGCGCTCCGAAAGCTGCGAACCAGCCGGTGTCGCGTGGGCGCGGACCGAAGCCCGGCGGGCAGTGCATGAAGCAGCTGCCCTCGCCGGCCATGGCGTATTTGTAGCCGCCGGCGATGTAGAAGGCGCGCTCAGTGATGGCGGAGAGCTCTGTCGGCAGCGCGAGATAGCCATGATAGCCGTCGATGGCGATGAATGTCTCGGGTGAAGGCACGGCACCGACGAGGGCTGCGAGATCGCCGCTGGTCGCGCCGGAATTGAACAGCACCTGGCTGAGATAGATCAGGTCGTGCCCGCCGGCTGCGATCGCCGTCTTGAGCCGCTCATGCAGGCTCGCCAGGGGCTCGGCCGGGATGTCGTCCAGCACGATCAGCCCCTCTTCGGCCAGCCGCGATAGCTGCCGCCGCGCGGTGTGGAACTCCGCTCCGGTGGTCAATATGCGGGGCAGCCCGTCCTCCGGCAGGCAGGAGAGCAGGCGGCACAGGAATTCATGCGTGTTGGGCGCAAAGGCGATCGTCGCCGGATCGGGCAAAGCAAGATGCCGGGCGATGCCGGCCTGGACTGCCGGAATGACCTCGCCGAAGACGACATCCCATTTATCGCCGGCACGCTGTGCCGCATCCAGCCACGCCATCCCCTGCGCCGCGAAGGTGACGTCAGGCCAGTCATGATGGCTGTGCGCGGCGAGGTTGATGCGTTCAGGAGCGGCGCCGCGAAAGCGCGAGAAGTGGCGCGTCCAGTTCCCGGTTCCTGCCATCAGGCCGCCCCGTAGCTGAAGCCCATGCGCTGCCGCAAGGCGTCGGGCAGGGCCGGCAGGTCGCGCGGGCCGAGCAGATAGGTCGAGAGGTGGAAGAGATCGATGAAGATGCGGTGCTTCTCCGCCGTCGCCTTGAGATAGCCGGAGCCCGACGAGCCGCCGGTGCCGGGCCTGACGCCGATCATGCGCTCGACCATCAAAGCATGGCGCAGGCGCCAGAGCGTCAGGCTCTCGTCGATGTCCATCAGCGCCTGCAGCAGCCGGAAGGGCAGTTGCAGCACCGGCATGTCGCGATAGAGCGAGATGAACAGGGCCGCTTCGATGGCGCGGGCCGACATCCGCCAGGTCGACGTCGTGGCGTCGGGCTCGAACAGGGCCCGGAAGCGCGCGAGAGCCTGCTCGATCGCGGCCGCGTCGGCCTGCCGCTGCGGCTCGGGCAAAGCAGGGTCTGCGCTGATGCTGCTGGCGTCGCGCTGCAACGCGGCGATCACCGCGGCCCGGTAGCTCTCGCGAAAGCTGTAGTCGCCCAGCGCCACGAAGGGCGTGCGCGCCAGCCAGGCGTCGAGCTGGGAGAGCAGCGAGGGATTTGTGTCCGCGCTCAGCTTGTCGCGGTCTTCCGGCGCGAGCCGCTCGCGCATGCTCTGCTCGTCGATGCGGATGCGGGCGTCGTCATGCAAGCCGAGCCGCGCCTCGATTAATCGAAACTGCACCGACTGGAAGCCCGAGGCCGGCGTCAGCAGGTCGCGGAATTCGAGGAAGCCCGCCGGCGTCATCGTCTCCAGCACGTCGAGCTGCCCGACCAGCAGCTTCAGGATCTCGTGGATACGGCTGAGCCCGGCATTGATGCGGCCGAGATGCTCGTCGGCGACCGTGCGCGCCGCGAAATCGGCCTGGATCCGGTCGAGCTCGTGCAGGATCTGCCGAAACCAGAGCTCATAGGCCTGGTGGACGATGATGAAGAGCATCTCGTCATGAGCCGGCACGCCGGTCTTCAGGCTTTCCGGCTCCTGGCAGGAGAGCAGCCGGTCGACCTGGAGATAGCTGCCATAGGACAGTCTGCGGGGCGTTTCCGACATGATCTCAGTCCCGATTCCAGAGCTCCATTATTTTAAGCTTAAAATAATGGAGCTGCGCGATCAAGGCGGACTCGACGGCGCAATCGCGTCCGCCTCGCGGATTCGTGACAGCCGTCATCGGGCTGCGTCATGGGGCCGAGCGCGACCCCATCCTGCCCGCTGACAGGTTCTGGCAGCGCCGGGGATTAAACCTCGCGCAAGGCTGTCTCATGGAACGGGCGCGCCGTGTCGGCGTTGCCTGCTGGAGACGCGAAGCCCGCGAGGATTTGCCGGGAGGATTTGTGATGACTGCACGCGCCATGGCTTTGTCCGCTCCCGCTCCTTCCGTGGCTGATTTCACGCGCTTCAGCACGCTGCAGGATTGGCGGCGGCAGATCGCCGATCTCTATGCGGCGATACGGACGCTGCCGCCGCAGACCGGCTGGCGGCAGTGGCGGGCGGTGCGCGACAGGCTGTTTCGCGAGCATCCGCAATCGCCCCTGACGGCGAAGGGCCGTGCCGAATTCACCGGCATCGCCTGCTTTCCCTACGATCCGGCCCTGCGTTTCGAGGTTGGCCTCGTGCCTGCCGTCGATGGCGAGACGATTCCGGTCGAGGCCGGCAAGGATGGGGCGATGGGGCTCGTTCCCTATGCGCTGACCGACGGTTTGGCGGGGCCGCTCGGCCGGGAGCTGACGCTGTATTGGATTGCGGGCTATGGCGGCGGCACCTTCCTGCCCTTTGGCGATGCGAGCAATGGCTGCGACACATTTACTGGCGGTCGCTATCTGCTCGACACGATCAAGAGCGCCGATCTTGGCGCGATGCCGGACGGCCGGCTGATCCTCGATTTCAATTTCGCCTACTACCCGTCCTGCGCCTATTCGGAAGCCTGGGTCTGTCCGCTCTCTCCGCGCGAGAACCGCCTTGCCGTGCCGATTCGCGGGGGCGAGCGCGATCGTATCGATTGAATCGGTCTTGAAAGCCGGGTGCGGATCAGGCCTCCGACGTCGGCACAGGAGGGGCGGCAAGTTGGGCCGCCGCGTTTCCGGAGCGTTGTGACGCTAGGGAAGAGTTTGCCAAATTTCGCTCTGGAATCTGCGTTTTCTGGAGCTTTTCCAAATAGAATTGGGCAATTTTCCCTTACCAAGCGTCAAATTTCGCCATTTTTTGGCCACGGACTTGACGGAGAGCGCTGTTCTCTCCGAGGCGTGCTCCGTGGTCATTCGCCCGCATAAGAATTCGTTAACCATGAAGGCGCACCGTGTCTCGGGCAGAGCTGTGTTCCGTGATCAGAACTCCTGATCCGTTGGCAGCTGCGTCCTCTCGTCGTGACCTCCGGGAAGCCAGCGGCGATGACCTGTCCGATATCCCGAGCATGGACGTGGATATGGCCGCGCATCTGATCCTCGAGCGGACGGCGTTCCCGGTCGGCGTCGCGCCGTCGGCGCCGGTTACGCCTGCCGAGGAGATCGCGGCCGAAGGCTCGGCGGCCTCCCGGGCCGGATTGGCCTCGGGGCTGATGCTGGCCCTGCGCTTTGTCCAGGCGCGCTTTCTCTCCGTCTGGGGCCTGCTTGCGGCTGCGGCCTTGTGCCCGGCGCAGGTTTTCGCCGATTTCGCAATGTTTTCGGCGCTCGCCAATTTCATCTCGATCGCGACGCTGCTGCGTTTCGAGGCGGTGTTCTTCCAGAGCAGCGACCAGGACAGGCTGGCGCGGGCGTTCCGGCTGGCGCTTGCGGCAGGGGTAGCCTTCCTCACTGTGGCCGCGCTGGCCATCACTGTTGCGGGCGCGGCCGGCTGGGTGGTCGCGACTTACGGGGCCTTGTTCCTGGTGTCGCTTGCCGGGCGGGCGGTGATCCGGCTGGTCTCTTCGGAGGCGACGGCGGAAGGGGATTTCGCCGCGATCGGCAACAGCAATGTCGTTCAGGCGCTGGTCCAGCCCGGCATGATGGTTCTGCTGATCTGGCCGCTGGGCGCGACCTCGGTCGCGCTGTTTGCTGCAGACGCGATCGGCCATGTCGTCTCGGCCTGCTATCTGGTCTGGCGCCGGCGCGCGGCGCTGGCGGGTCTGGTGCGGCGCGAAGCCTGGTCGCGGCTTGAACTGAGGGCATCGGCGAGCCGCTGGCGCACCGCGCCGCGTTTCCTCTTGCCCTCGGCGCTGCTGTCCTTCGGCTTCATGGTAGCGCCGCTGCTCGCCTTGCCCTATGCGAGCAACCCGCTGCTGGCGGCCCATGTCGCGCTGGCGATGCGCCTGCTCGAGGTGCCGACCCAGATGTTCTCCGCGGTCTCGGTGCCGCTCGTGCTGTCGAGCCTGCGCGCGCGCACTGCCGAGAGCCGGCAATCCTGGGTCCGTTTCGTGACGCTTGGCCTGATGGTCGCGGCGGCGGCGCTGTTTGCCGCCATCGCTCTCGTCGCCATCGGCGCCGATGCGGTGTTGCTGGACGGCACGCAATGGGAAGGCGTCGGCGAGACCGTCGCGATCATGGCGCTGTTCTATGGCGGCATCGCGCTGGTCACGCCCTTGCACGAGATCGCTTCGCTCTCGCGCTATCCGCGCCGCCAAGTCCTCACCAACGCGGTCGCGCTCCTGACCGCGGGGCTCGTCATGGCCTGGTTCGGTACTTTGTCGCTGGCGCTGCTCGGCGCGATCGGCCTGGTCTCGCTGGCGCGGATGCTGGCGCATGTCCAGTTTGCCTGGACGCGCTTCGGCGTGGACGGGTTTGCCGTCGCGCGGGGATGAGCGATTCCAAGAGTCGAGAGCGTTGCTCCTAGCGAAAAAGCGGGTACCCGCTTTTTCGCGCAGTACTCTAGCCCCGGCTATTCCCGCCGGATCAGCCTGTCGGCGATCAGCGAGGACAGGAAGCCCGGCTTGAAGTCGCGCTCCAGCCGCTCGGGGTCATAGTCTTTCGCGACCCAGTCGAGGAAGGGCATAGCCTTGGCGTGGCCCTCGCGGCGATAGGCCTCGAAGAAGGCGTCGAGAATCCCGGTCTTGGCGAAGCGGAAATGGCCGTAGCGCAGCGAGAGCTGCTTCATGGCCTCGTCGAGCGGCCGTTCCTCATGGATCAGCAGGTAGAGTGCCGCGAAGAAGCCGGCACGGTCGGCGCCGGACTTGCAGTGCACCAGCGCCGGTTCCTGCAGCGAGGCGAAGAAGGCCTTGGCGCCCAGGATGGTTTCGCGTTCGGGCGCGCCGCGCGAGCGCAGGACGAAGTCGACGAGGGCGATGCCGTGGCGCTCGCAGGCCTCGCGCTGCAACGGCCAGGAGCCGTGCTCGCGCCCGCCGCGCAGATTGACGATGGTCTTGACGCCTTCGCGGGCGAATTTCGCGATCTGGCCCGGCGCGGGCTGGGCCGCGCGCCAGAGCTGTGGCGTGACGCGATGGGCATTGAGATAGGCGAGCCGGAAGATGCCGTGATCGACCAGCAGCATATTGGCCCAGGCGCGCAGGCGGTCGGCCTTGCCGCCGATCGGCCGGTCCCAGCGCGCGATGCGAGCCATGCGGCGCGCATAACGGTCCTCGTCGGGGCGCAGGCGGTTCAGCAAGGACGGGTCTCGCGGGAGCTGGTTTGATCCAAGGTCATAACGCGCCCGATACCAGTGCCGGGCGCGCGGTGCAAATTTGCGGATCCGCAGCGACATGCGGCTCGGCTGCGGATCGCGGATCGCGGTGCGCGGGCCTTGGGCATATGGGGCGATTCGGCGACTGTATCAGCCCGAATAGGATATTCAGGCTGATACAGTCGCGCTTTGATCTTGCATCGGCCTGTTCCGAAAACCGGTTCCCACTTTTCGAACCGATGCTCTAGGGATGGGGCATGGACACACCCTCGCCCACACGATCGATCGCCGAGGTGGCGCTGACCCGCCCGGCCGTCCAGGCGCTGGCGACGGAAGGGCCGGCGCTGCTCGTCGGCTGCGATATCGAGGGCGTCGATCTCGCTGGTCTCGGGCTGGCTGGCTGGGTTTTTGAGCGCTGCCTGCTGCGCCGGACCAGCTTCAAGGGTGCGCGCCTCGACGGCTCGCGCTGGTCGGGCTGTCGGGGGGCTTTCGCCGATTTCAGCGGGAGCACCCTGACCGAAGCGGTCTTGCAGGCGAGCGACTTCAACAATGCGAGCTTTCGGCGCTCGCTGCTGGCCTCCGCGGCTTTCCGAGGTTGCAAGCTGACGGGCGCAGATGTGTCCGAGGCCAAGACATTGGGGGCCAGCTTCGAGGAGACGCTGCTGGTTGCCGCGAAGCTGCCGGGTTTTTCCTTCCGGAAGATGCGGCTGCAGCGGCTCGATCTCGGCCAGGCCGATCTCAGGAAAGCCGATTTTCGCGAAGCGGTGCTGGAGGATTGCAGCCTGCGCGACGCCAACCTGACCGGCGCCCGTTTTGAGGGGGCCGATTTGCGCGGCGCGGATCTCGGCGGCTTGCGGCTCGGCGATGCCGCGTTGTTCCGGGGCGCGACGATTTCACGGCAGCAGGCCGGGCAGATGTTGGCCGAACTCGGCCTCAAGGTGAGCTGAGCCGGACCCGGCTTTTAATCTCAGCTTGGACTTTTGCGGCCAAACACGCATAAGACCCGCCAGTTTCCATCTCCACAGGTCAAGACTTATGCGCCTCGACGCGATCTCCATCGGCAAGAACCCTCCCGACGAAGTCAATGTCGTCATCGAAGTGGCCATCGGCGGGGAGCCGATCAAATACGAGATGGACAAGGAGGCCGGCACGCTCTTCGTCGACCGTTTCCTCTATACGCCGATGCGCTATCCCGGGAATTACGGCTTCATTCCGCATACGCTGTCCGAGGATGGCGACCCTTGCGACGTGCTGGTCGCCAACACCCGCCCGCTGATCCCCGGCTCCTATATCGCCGTGCGGCCGATCGGCGTGATGATGATGGAGGACGAGGGCGGCGGCGACGAGAAGATCATCGCCGTGCCGGTGCCCAAGCTGACCAAGCGCTACGAGAACGTGCACAACTATACCGATCTGCCGAAGATCACGCTCGACCAGATCCAGCACTTTTTCGAGCACTACAAGGATCTCGAGCCCGGCAAATGGGTGAAGCTCTCCGGCTGGGGCGACGCCGCCAAGGCCAAGCAGCTCATCCTCGAGGCGATGGATCGCGCCAAAGCGGCGAAGACGGGCTGACACGTCATTCTCGGGCTTGACCCGAGAATCTCGCGCAAGCTGAGGCTCCTGCTGGCCTCATCGTCCGGAGATGGTCGGGTCAAGCCCGACCATGACGAGTGTTTCCGTCAGACTCCGATCGACTCACCCAGCGCCACCACGCGCTTGGCCATCTCGGCATGCAGTCGCTCGACCATGCGGCCGTCGAGTTGGATCGCGCCCTTGTCGGCGTTCTCCGGCTGGTCGAAGGCGGCGATGATCGCCCTCGCCCGCGAGAGTTCGAGGTCGTCGGGCGCGAAGACCGCGTTGGCGGTCGCGACCTGGCCGGGATGGATCAGCGTCTTGCCGTCGAAGCCGAGATCGCGGCCCTGCTCGCATTCCGCTGTGAAGCCGGCCTCGTCCTTGAGGTCGTTATAGACGCCGTCGACGATGTCGATGCCATAGGCGCGGGCAGCCAGGATCGCCGTCGTCAGCCAGGGCAGCATCGGCGCGCGGCCGGGCACGAAGCGGGCGCGCGTTTCCTTGGCGAGGTCGTTGGTGCCCATCACGAAACAGGCCAGCCGCGTCCGGCGGTCCTGCACCGCGCGCGCAATGCGCTCGGCGTCGAGGACGGCGAGCGGCGTCTCGATCATCGCCCAGATTCGGATCTCGGGGGCGGCCCAAAGGCCGTCGAGCAAGGTGCCTATCTGCTGCAGGGTTTCGGGCGAGGAGACCTTCGGGATCAGGATGGCGTCGGGCTTGGCCTCTGCGGCGGCGGCAAGATCGGCGGCAAACCAGGGCGTGTCGAGGCCGTTGGTGCGGATCACGAGCTCGCGCCGGCCAAAGCCGCCGGCCTTCACGGCGGCGCAGACCTGGGCGCGAGCCATCTCCTTGGCGTCGGGCGCGACGGCGTCTTCGAGGTCGAGGATCAAGGCGTCGGCGGCGATCTCGCGGGCCTTTTCGAGCGCGCGGGCGTTTGAGCCGGGCATGTAGAGGACGCTGCGGCGTGGGCGGATTGTGGTCATGGCAATCTCTCAAATCTAACGCGGGACTCACGCGAAAGGCCGGTTATCGCTGTTTCGCATCCAGCTCGGGCGGCATCGCTGCCACTCTTCGCTGCACTGCACACTAGACGCGACGCACTTGCAACGTCAGTTCTGCAAAAGGCGGATGCGGGAGGGCGCAGGGATGGCGTGGATCGCGGGGGTGGATGGCTGCAAGGCGGGCTGGATCGCGGCGCTCATCGACACTGCCGCCCAAGAGCCCCCCTCGCTGCGCGTGATTCCGAAACTGGCCGATCTGCTTGCCAGCGAACACCCGCCAGCGATCCTGGCCGTGGACATGCCGATCGGGCTGCCGGACCGGGTTTCCGGCGTGGGGCGTGGGCCTGAGCGCCTCGTCAGGCCGCTGCTGGGCGAGCGGCAATCCTCGGTGTTCTCGATTCCGGCGCGGTCTGCCGTCTATTGCGTGGATTATCGCGAGGCCTGCCGGTTGGCGCTCGAAACCTCCGAGCCGCCGCGAAAGGTCTCCAAGCAGGGCTTCCATCTGTTTCCGCGGATCCGCGAGATCGACACCCTGCTCAGGACGGAGCCCGCGCTGCGGGAGCGCCTGTTCGAGGTCCATCCCGAACTCGCCTTCCGCACCATGCGCGGCGCGCCGCTGACGCAGCCCAAGAAGATCAAGGGCGTGATCAATCCCCTCGGCATGGCCGAGCGCCGGGCGCTTTTGATCGCGGCGGGGCTGCCGGCTGAGATCGTCGAGGCCCGCCCGCCGAAAGGCGCTGGCGCCGATGACGCCCTCGATGCGCTTGCCGCCCTGGTCGTCGCCCAGCACATCCTGGCCGGGCGTGGAGCGCCCTTTCCCGATCCGCCGGGACGCGATAGCCATGGGCTTCCCATCGCGATCTGGACCTTTGCGCCCGAGCGCCTGCCTTCATAGGATTCCGTCATGACCGATCGACCCGTGCCGCGCCCGATGATCGAGGCGGCTGCAGAACGCATTGCCGGCCATGCCCGCGTCACGCCGGTGATGCGGCTCGGGGCCGGCGCTTTCGGCTCGCCGGCGGCGATCTCGCTGAAGCTCGAATGCCTGCAGCATGCCGGCTCGTTCAAGACGCGCGGCGCCTTCAACAACCTGCTCTCGCTACCGGTGCCGGTTGCGGGTGTCGCTGCCGCCTCGGGCGGCAATCACGGGGCGGCGGTCGCCTATGCGGCGCGCGCGCGCGGCGTCAAGGCGACGATCTTCGTGCCCGAGATCTCGCCTGCGGCCAAGATCGAGGCGATCCGTCGCTTCGGTGCCGAAGTCGTCATCGGTGGGGCGCAATATGACGACGCGCAGGCAGCCTGCGATCGCTTCGTCGCGGAAACCGGCGCGCTCAAGATCCATCCCTTCGCGGCGAAGGAAACCATCGCCGGCCAGGGCACGCTCGGGCGCGAATGGCAGCTCCAGGAGCCCGATCTCGACACCGTGCTGGTCGCGGTCGGCGGCGGTGGTTTGATTTCGGGCATCGCCGCCTGGTTCGCTGGGAGCAAGGTCAAGGTCGTTGGTGTCGAGCCTGCCGGCTCGCGCGCCTTGCAGGCGGCGCTGGAGGCGAAGGGGCCGGTCGAGGTCAAAGTCGCCTCGGTTGCAGCCGATTCGCTCGGCGCGCGCAATGTCGGCCCTCTGGTCTATGAGGTCTGCAAGGATACGGTCGACCATGTCGCGCTGGTGCCCGACGAGGCGATCACCCAGGCGCAGGGCACGCTCTGGCGCGATTTCCGGCTGGCAGTGGAGCCCGGCGGCGCGGCCGCGCTGGGTGCGCTGCTCTGCGGGGCCTACAAGCCGGCGCCCGGCGAGCGGCTCGGCGTGCTGGTCTGCGGGGCGAATGTCGATCTGGGCAAGCTTGGTGCGTTGGTGGGGTGAGATGTCGGCCCCTGGACCAGTGGTGCGGAAACCTTTGCCTTTGCGAGCGTTGCGGTAGCGGCGAAGGGCGCGGAAAACCCTTCTCCCCTCGCGGGAGAAGGTGGCTCGGCGAAGCCGAGACGGATGAGGGGGCGCTCGACGATTGCCGTTTTGCCTTGCGACGCCAGCCGGAAAGGGCACGGCGCCCCCTCATCCGGCGCTGCGCGCCACCTTCTCCCGCGAGGGGAGAAGGGAAGAAGGTCGCGCAGATCGCGAATGGCGAAACGGCCGCCTCCTCACCCTAAACTCTCCTGCCCGGACGGCTTGGGGCTGGACGCCTCGCCATATGGCGGCGCACATTCTTTCCGACTGAACGCGTGTGAGCCCAACGAGTGTGAGCTGATGTCAGAGCCCGTCGCGAAAACCAATCCTGGCCGCTTCTTCGAGGATTTCAACCTCGGCGAGACCATCGTGCATGCGACGCCGCGCACGGTCACAACAGGCGACGTCTCGCTCTACACCGCGCTTTATGGCCCGCGTTTCGCGGTGCAATCCTCCGACGCCTTCGCCAAGGCGCTGGGCTATCCCGCCGCTCCCATCGACGACCTGCTCGTCTTTCACATCGTCTTCGGCAAGACGGTGCCCGACATCTCGCTGAACGCGATCGCCAATCTCGGCTATGCCGATGGACGCTTCCTGAGGCCGGTCTTTCCCGGCGACACGCTCTCGACCACCTCGGAGGTGATCGGGCTGAAGCAGACCTCGGCCGGCGACAGCGGTATCGTCTATGTCCGCTCCATCGGACGCAATCAGCGGGCTGAAATCGTGCTGAGCTATGCGCGCTGGGTCCTGGTGCGCAAGCGCCAGCCGGGCACGCCGGCCCATGCCGAGCAGGTGCCGGACCTGCCCAAGGCCGTGCTGCCGGAGGAGCTCGGCCAGGGCTGCCCGGCGATCGAGCTCTCGGCCTATGACGACGCGCTGGCGGGCTCGTCCTTTCGCTGGGGGGCTTATGGCGCCGGTGAGCAGATCGACCATGTCGACGGCGTGACGGTGGAGGAGGCCGAGCACCAGATCGCGACCCGGCTCTACCAGAACACCGCGAAGGTGCATTTCGACGCCTATGGCGCGCGCGAGACCCGCTTCGGCAAGCGCCTGATCTATGGCGGCCATGTCATCAGCCTGGCGCGGGCCCTGTCCTTCAACGGCCTGGGCAACGCCTTCCACATCGCCGCGATCAATGGCGGGCGCCATGTCTCGCCGCTCTTCGCCGGCGACACCGTCTTCGCCTGGAGCCAGGTGCTGGAAGCCGCCGAATTGCCCGGTCGTAGCGATGTCGGCGCGCTGCGGCTGCGCCTGATCGCGACGAAAAACCGGCCCTGCGGCGAATTTCCGCTCAGGCATGGCGACCAATATGATGACGGCGTCATCCTCGACTTCGATTATTGGGCTCTGCTGCCGCGCTGAGGCTTGGGTCCATTGGGCTTGGGTCCGTGCAGGCTTTACGGCTCCACAGAATGAGAGCTAGGAGAGTTGCAGCGCGTCGCGCCGAACAAAAAGTTACAGATTTCGATTTCTGTAACTTCGTATCCCGCATGCCGCATTGCAGCGCGGGACCGGTTTCGTTACAGAGCCAATCACTCTAGAACGATCCCAAATGGATAAATGCCCGCTGATGGGCGGCAGAGTCGGAGAGTGATTTTGGCCGAGGTCAAACAGGCGGCGCGCCCGCTTTCGCCGCATCTGCAGATTTACCGCTGGTCCTGGACCATGGCGATGTCGGTCGTCCATCGCGGCACCGGCTGCGCGCTTTATGCCGGCACCGTGCTGATCGCCGCCTGGCTCGTGGCCGCCGCCTCTGGTCCTGCCGCCTTCGAGACCGCCCAGGCGATCGCCGGTTCGATCCTCGGGCGGCTGGTGCTGTTCGGCTATTCCTTCGCGCTGCTGCACCACATGGTCGGGGGCCTCAGGCATTTCGTCTGGGACATGGGCTATGGCTATGAGCCGGAAACCCGGATGAACCTGGCGAAGTACAGCGTCGTCGTCTCAGGCGGGCTCACTCTGCTCGTCTGGATCCTCGCCTACGCTTTGCGCTGAGGAGCATCATCATGCAGTCCAACTCCTCCATGCGTACCCCGCTCGGCCGCGTTCGTGGTCTGGGTTCCGCCAAATCCGGCACCGGGCATTTCTGGCTCCAGCGCGTCACGGCGGTGGCCAATGTCGTGCTGACGGTGATCTTCCTCGGCATCGTGATCTCGCTCTTCGGCAAGCCCTATCCGGCGGCGATGGCGACGCTGTCGCATCCGCTGGTCGCGATCCTGATGCTGCTCTTCATCATCTCGGGCGCGGTGCATATGCGGCTCGGCATGCAGGTCGTCATCGAGGATTACATCCATGGCGAGGGCCTCAAGATCGCTGCCGTGATGGCCAACACCTTCTTCGCGATCGCGATCGGCGCTGCTTGCGTCTTCGCGGTGCTGAAGCTCTCGTTTGGAGGCTGATCCGATGGCGATCACCAAAGCCCGTTCGACCGCGACCTATGCCGGTCAGGCCTATCCGATCACCGACCACACCTTCGACGTCGTCGTGGTGGGCGCCGGCGGCGCCGGCCTTCGCGCCACCGTCGGCTGCTCGCAGGCCGGCCTGCGCACGGCCTGCATCTCAAAAGTGTTCCCGACGCGCTCGCACACCGTCGCGGCCCAGGGCGGCGTCGCCGCCTCGCTCGGCAATATGGGCAAGGACACCTGGCAGTGGCACATGTACGACACCGTCAAGGGGTCGGACTGGCTCGGCGACCAGGACGCCATCGAATATCTCGTCCGCAACGCGCCGGCCGCCGTCTATGAGCTCGAGCATTGGGGCGTGCCGTTCTCGCGCACCGAGAGCGGCAAGATCTATCAGCGGCCTTTCGGCGGCATGACCACCGAATTCGGCGAGGGCCCGCCGGCCCAGCGCACCTGCGCCGCCGCCGACCGCACCGGCCACGCCATGCTGCACACGCTCTATGGTCAGGCGCTGCGCTACAACACCGAGTTCTTCATCGAATACTTCGCCATCGACCTGATCATGGACGAGGACGGCCATTGCCGTGGCGTGATCGCGCTGAAGCTCGATGACGGCACGATCCATCGCTTCCGCTCGCAGCAGACGATCCTGGCGACGGGCGGCTATGGCCGCGCCTATTTCTCGGCGACCTCAGCCCATACCTGCACCGGCGACGGCGGCGGCATGGTGCTGCGCGCCGGCCTGCCCCTGCAGGACATGGAGTTCGTGCAGTTCCACCCGACCGGCATCTATGGCGCCGGCTGCCTGATCACCGAAGGCGCGCGCGGCGAGGGCGGCTACCTGACCAATTCCGAGGGCGAGCGCTTCATGGAGCGCTACGCTCCTTCAGCCAAGGATCTTGCCTCGCGCGACGTCGTCTCACGCTCGATGACCATGGAGATCCGTGGCGGGCGCGGCGTCGGCAAGAACAAGGACCACATCTACCTGCATCTCGACCATCTCGACCCGAAGATCCTGCATGAGCGCCTGCCGGGCATCTCCGAGAGCGCCAAGATCTTCGCCGGCGTCGATGTGACGCGCGAGCCGATCCCGGTCCTGCCGACGGTGCATTACAACATGGGCGGCATCCCGACGAACTTCCACGGCGAGGTTCTGACCAAGGTCGACGGCAATCCCGACACTGTGGTGCCGGGCCTGATGGCGATCGGCGAGGCGGCCTGCGTCTCCGTGCACGGCGCCAACCGCCTGGGCTCGAACTCGCTGATCGACCTCGTCGTCTTCGGCCGCGCCGCGGGCCTGCGCTGTGCAGAGACTGTGACGGCAGGCGAGAAGCAGCCGGAATTGCCGAAGAACTCGGCCGATCTCGCGCTGATCCGCCTGGACAAGTACCGCAACGCCTCGGGCGGCACCTCGACCGCCGAACTGCGCGGGCGCATGCAGAAGACCATGCAGGACAACTGCGCGGTGTACCGCACCGGCGAGACACTGGAAGAGGGCCACAAGCTGATCCACGAGGTCTGGGGCGGCATCACCGACATCGCCACCACCGACCGTTCGCTGATCTGGAATTCCGATCTCGTCGAGACGCTGGAGTTCGACAACCTGATCACCCAGGCGGTCGTCACCATGGATTCGGCGCTGAACCGTCCGGAAAGCCGCGGCGCGCATGCCCGCGAGGATTATCCCAACCGCGACGACAAGGACTGGATGAAGCACACCCTGTCCTGGATCGACGACGAGAAGCGCAGCGTCACGCTCGATGACCGGCCGGTGCACACCTACACGCTCTCGAACGACATCGAGTACATCAAGCCCAAGGCGCGGGTGTATTGAGGATGGTCCCCGGCTACCCATGCATGACATCGCAGGCGACAGTGGCTGCGGTTGGAGTCTTGGCGCTGGGGCTAAGCTCCTGCTCTTTCCTGCATCGCTCAGGTTTGAAGGGGCAAATAGCGGCTACAGGGCAACCCGTTTTGGGGTCTGTCTCCTATTCCGATGGCACTTACCGGTCTTCACACGTTGAGATAACTGATACGCGAAGGGATCTTTATTGTTCTGGCTCGATGCGGTTGGAGCGGCAACCCATTCGCATTGGAATGCTGGCTTTCACCAATGCTGAGTATGGTGGCGAGCTCTTATGCTCCACGGGCGAGGTGGCAAAGCTTCGCTTCGTGTCGAGCGATTCCGGCGCGAACGGAGTCGATGGCCGCGGCTCAGGCACTATAGGCGCGCGCGAGTTCTCGTTCGAGTTAGCCGATGATGCCGGCTGTCAAAGCGAGGGCTGCCGGGCAATAGACGGAGCGACGGCAAGTGCTGGCATGGTCCGGCTCAGGAAAGCTCATGGATTACCGCCCGTGGGGAAGCAGTGATGGTGCGGCTCGGCGGCTTCGATACGCTTGGGTGGGTTCTGCTAGGTCAACTGACCGTTAGTCCTGCTTATGCGGCTGGCGGCGAAATGCCAGCGCTTGTCAGTGTCATTCCGCTTGCCGTTCTATTTCTAACTGGCTGGGCGCTTAGCACTGTTGCGCCCAAGCGCTTGGTGCTGTTCGTGGCTGCGTTTTGGATCGCCGCGCTGGCTTTTATGATCGTCGAGTATGGTGTTGCAGGCGCATGGGACAGGTCTGTGAAGTTTGCGGTGCTGATGCTGGTTCTCACCTTGCCGTTCGCGGCTGGGTGTGTGTTGGGACCGGTCGCACGTAAGCGTTTTTCTGGAATCGGAACGCGTCATGGCTGAATTCAATCTTCCCCAAAACTCCCGTCTGACCGAGGGCAAGGCCTGGCCGAAGCCGGCCGGGGCCGCGAAGCTGACCGAGTTCAAGGTCTATCGCTGGAACCCCGACACCGGCGAGAACCCGCGCACCGACACCTATTTCGTCGACCGCGAGGATTGCGGGCCGATGGTTCTGGACGCGCTGATCTGGATCAAGTCCAAGATCGACCCGACGCTGACCTTCCGCCGCTCCTGCCGCGAGGGCATCTGCGGTTCCTGCGCCATGAACATGGACGGCAAGAACGGCCTCGCCTGCACCACCGGCATCGACGAATGCACCGGCCATGGCAAGAGCGCCGGCCGGGTCGCGATCTACCCGCTGCCGCATATGCCGGTGATCAAGGACCTCGTCCCTGATCTGACCCGCTTCTACGCCCAGCACGCCTCGATCGAGCCCTGGCTCAAGACGACGACGCCGGCGCCGGAAAAGGAATGGGCGCAAGGCAAGGATGACCGCGAGAAGCTCGACGGGCTCTATGAGTGCATCCTCTGCGCCTGCTGCTCGACCTCCTGCCCGAGCTATTGGTGGAATGGCGACCGCTATCTCGGCCCCGCCGCCCTGCTGCAGGCCTATCGCTGGCTGATCGATTCGCGCGACGAATCGACCGGCGAGCGCCTCGACAATCTGGAAGACCCCTTCCGGCTCTATCGCTGCCACACCATCATGAACTGCGCCAATGCCTGCCCGAAGGGCCTGAACCCGGCCAAGGCGATTGCGGAAGTGAAGAAGATGATGGTGGCGCGCCAGGTCTGAGGTGCGCAAATCCGCGAGCGCGGCCGTCTGACGCGATCGGCTGCGCTTCCGGTGCTCACGGACAAAAGTCCGCTGCGCTCCGGTTCTCGCCAATCACGCCAGCCGACTCACGCTGGCGAATTTTCGCAGCAGCCAATGCTGCGACGATCTACGAGCTTCCCGTCATGGTCGGCCTTGTGCCGACCATCCACGTCTTCCTTCGTCGAGGGCGGTGTTCAAGGCGTGGATGCTCGCCACAAGGCGAGCTGACGGCAGTACGCGTCAGTGCTGGGCGGGAGCGCCGTAACGCTCAGCTTTGGGAGTCCTCGGCAGGGCGCACGCTGGGCAGATCCAGATCGACGTTGCCAAGCCAGGTCAATCCCTCAGCTAGTGTCTCGGGTGCGTTGGTGAGTTCCGCCTGCACGTTCTTCATCGCAAGCAACAACGCTTGCACGCTATCGACGCCAAAAGCTCTGTGGCTTCTCGTGCGATCCGGCCATTCGATCCGATACTCGCAGCGCCAATCATTGCCATCTGCCATCGGCGCAAAGAAACTGACTTCGACGCGTCCGCTCTGACTGAGTTCAAATGTTCGCTTCGCGATTGCCGCGGGTGCATCCATTCAAAGATACCGCCCCGGCGCGAACGGTTTCGGATCAGCCGGCGGCGTCTCGCCGCAGATCATGCTGGCGATGATCTCGCCCGTGATCGGACCGGTGGAGAAGCCGATATGCTGGTTGCCGAAGGCGAGCCAGAGGCCGGGGTTGCGCGGCGCTTCGCCGATCATCGGCAATGAATCCGGCAGCGTCGGCCGGCAGCCGCGCCAGGTCTCGCCGACGACCTCCTCGAGCGGAAAAGCCTCGCGGGCGCTCGCCGTCGCCTGGTCGATCTGGCGGTGGTTGTCGGGCGCGTCGCGCAGGCTGAGATCGACGCCGCTGGTGACGCGGTAGCCCTGCTCCATCGGCGCCATGAAATAGGCTCCGTCGACATCAAAGACCGGCCGCGACAGGGCGGCGCCCGCCTCGGGCCGCAGATGGCGGTGATAGCCGCGCTCGACATCGAGCCTGGAGTTCAAGCCAAGCGGCGCGAGCAGGTCGCTGCTCCAGGGCCCGAGCGCAAGGATGGCGAGATCGGCCTCGTAGAGCCCCTTGTCGGTCTCAACCCGCCAGCCATCGCCGTTGCGCTTGAGCGTGCGGATTTCGGCCTGCTCGATCCTGCCGCCGCGCTGGGCGAAGAGTGCGGCATAGGCGGCGGTGACGGCGCCGGGCGAATCGACCGAGGCGTTGGAGGGTGTCAGCAAACCGGCCGGGAAGATCGGCTTTAGCGCGGGCTCGAGCGCCGAGATGCCCTGGCGGTCGAGCACCTCCGAGGCGATGCCGTGTTGCTTGAGGAAATCCTGCTCGGCCTGGGCTGCGGCGTGGCCGTCCTCGCCGCGCCAGAGTTTCAGCGTGCCGGTCTCGCGCAGGCGGTGCGAGACGCCCGCCGCCGCCATCAATTCGCGATGGCGGGTGACCGTGCTCGCCGTCAGCGAATCCAGCGCGGCGATGCGGGCGGCGGCCTGCGAGGGCCTGGATTCCCAGAGGAAGCGCAGCAGCCAGCCGGGCCGCGTCAATGCACGGCGCCAGTCGAGGTTGAGCGCCGGATGGGTATTGCCGAGATAGCTCGTCAGCTTCGACCAGAGGCCGGGATTGTTCAGCGGCACGATCGAGGAGCGCGCCAGCACGCCGGCATTGCCGTAGGAGGTCTCCTGGCCAGGCGCACGCCGGTCGAGCAGCGTCACGGTGAAGCCGCGCTTCTGCAAAGCGAGCGCGCAGGAGACGCCGACCATGCCGGCGCCGAGGACGACGATACTGCGATTCATGACAGGGTTGGCGCCGTCTCTGCAGGCTGTTTCAGCCAATGGTCGAGGAAGCCGTCGAGCCAGGCCCGGATGGCGGGATCGTATTGATACCAGCCTTCGAGATGCAAATGGCGCAACTGCGCGCCGGGCATCAGCGTGCGCTCATGGCCGCGGATCGACCAGCGGCACATCATCGCAGGCGTAACCTCGGGGTGGAACTGGATGCCGTAGACCTTGCTCCCGGCCCGGATCGCCTGAACCGGGAAATCGCCGCCGGTGGCAAGGCATTGTGCCCCGCTGGGACAATCGAAGCCGTCGCGGTGCCATTGATAGACGGTGGAAGGCCAGGCGAAGCCGGCCTCATTCGCATGGCAGCGCCCGGCCTCGGTCTGGTCGAGCCGGTAATAGCCCACCTCGGCGCGGCCCTCGCCATGGGTATAGACCCTGGCCCCGAGATGGCGCGCCATCATCTGGGCGCCCAAGCAGATGCCGAGGAAGGGTGCATCCTCCTTCAGGCAGGTGCCGATCCAGTCGATCTCGGTCTTGATGAAGTCGTCGGAATCATTGGCCCCCATCGGCCCGCCGAAAATCACTGCGCCGGCATGGCCGCGCATGGTTTGCGGCAGCGGGTCGCTATAGCGCGGCTTGCGGATGTCGAGCGCATGGCCGCGCGCCTGCAGCAGGCGGCCGACGCGACCGGGCGTCGAATGCTCCTGATGCAGCACGATGAGCACAGGCTTGCGTGCCGGCTGAGCCGCGAGCGGCGAACGTGTGGGGCGGGCGGCACGGAAACGAAGGGAGTGATCGTTCATCGCGAGGTTTTCGGTCGCTGGCGCGCGGTCAGGGGAGGGAAATGCGCGCGCCGCCATGCCATATCCGGAGAATGCGGTTCCAATCGGGACGAGGCAAGCAAATTGTAAGCCATGATCGGCATGGGACGGTGGCGACAAGGGCATGACGCCGGCTGGTTGCGGCTAGATCACGTCGCATTCGGACGGAATCGTCCGAATGCGAAAAACGTGACCGATTCTAAAAGTTTAGAGCATTGCTCACGCGAAAACCGGTACCCACTTTTTCGCGCAAGGCTCTGTCGATGTAAATGGGCTTGACATTGCGGGTGCCGTTGGGCAAATGAGAATGAACGTTCATTCTCATTTGATCGACATAACGTGACATCAATCGCTGCGCCATCTCCCGATAGCTCCCTTTCGGAGCGCCATATCCGTATTCTCGACGCTGCCGAGAGCGTTTTTGCGCGCGCGGGCTTCCATGCCGCGACGATGCATGACGTCGCGGTCGAAGCCGGGATGAGCCAGGGCAACCTCTATCGCTATTTCGCCTCCAAGGACGCGATCATCGCCGGCATGGCCGAGCGCGACCGGGCCCAGATCGCGGCCGACTTCACCCAGCTCGACCCCGCCAAGGGCGCGGTACTCGACCAGCTCGAGGAACTCGGCCGGCGCCATATGACCCAGAAGCCGCGCGAGAAGGCAGTCATCGCCCTGCAGATCTGGGCCGAGGCCGCACGCAATCCCGCAATGGCCAATATGTGCGCCGATATCGACGAGGCGGTGATCGGCGGGCTCGTCGCCGCCATCACTGGGGCCAAGGCGAGCGGCGAATTGCCTGCCAATCTCGACGATGCCCGCTTCCTGCAGGCGATCTTCATGATGGCCGACGGCTTCTTCTGTCGGCGCGCCGTGGATCCGCAATTCGACGCGGCTGCGGGGGCGGACACGCTGTTTGCCGCCATGCGCGGGCTGGCGCAGGTGCTGCTGCTGCCCGAGCCGGACGAGGCCCGGCCATGATCGCCGCTTCCGCCATGATCAAACCCGTTTCCGCTGCGAAAGTCCGCCCGATGTCACGTCTTCTCTCCGTTTCGCTGCTGGCGCTCGCTCTCGGCTGGGCTGCGCCGCTGCAGGCGCAGGCACAGGCCCAGACTTCGGCCCAGCCGGCGCCTGGCGCCGGACCGTCCGTCACGATCACCAAGGCGAAGATCAGCGAGATCGTGCAGAGCGTCGTCGTCTCCGGCTCGATGATCGCGCGCGACGAGGTTCTGGTCTCGCCCGAGGTCGACGGGATCGCCATCGTCGAATTGCTGGCCGAGGAGGGTGACAAGGTCGCTGCCGGGCAGGTTCTGGCGCGCCTGTCACGGACGACGCTTGAGGTACAGAAGGCCCAGAACGATGCGCAGGTCGCGCGCGCCGAGGCGGCGATCGCCCAGTCCAACGCGCAGATTGTCGAGGCCGAGGCCAATCTCGTCCAGGCCCGCAACGCCTTCGACCGCACCAAGGCCCTGCGCGAGAGCGGCAATGCCAGCAACGAGACCTACGATCAGCGCGACGCGGCCGCCCGCTCGGCCAGCGCGCGGCTGAACTCGTCGCGGCAGGCGCTGGCGATCTCGACCGCCGATCTGGCCTTGGCCAAGGCCCAGGGGCGCGATATCGAGGTCAAGCTCGCACGCACCGAGATCAAGGCCCCGGCCGCAGGCCTGATCAGCCGCCGCAACGCCAGGCTCGGCGCGATCGTGGCCCTGGCCGCGGCCGACCCGCTGTTCCGCATCATCGCCGATGGCGCAATCGAGCTTCAGGCGGATGTCGCCGAGGTCGAATTGCCGGGCCTCAAGCTCGGCCAGTCGGTCGCGGTGACGCCGGCGGGCGCGAGCGTGGCCTTGGCGGGCGAAATCCGGCTGATCGCGCCCGAGGTCGACAAGCAGTCGCGGCTCGGCCGCGTGCGCGTCGCGCTCAAGGGCAATCCGCCAGTCGCGATCGGCTCCTTCGCGCGCGGTTTGATCGAGACCGGCCGCAAGAACGCGGTGACGCTGCCCTTGTCGGCGATCACCTATGCCCGCTCGGGCGCGACGGTGCAGAGCGTCAGCGACGGCAAGGTGACGACGAAGAAGGTCCAGCTCGGCCTGGCCGGCGATGGCCGCGCCGAGATCGTCTCCGGCGTTGCCGAGGGTGAGAGCGTCGTGGCGCGGGCGGGCACCTTCGTGCGTGACGGCGACGTCATCACGCCGGTCGCGACGAACTGACGGAGCCAGCTCTCGTGGACATCAATTTCTCCGCCTGGTCGATCCGGAAGCCGGTTCCCGCGATCCTGCTCTTCGTCGTGCTCTGCGTGCTCGGGCTGCTCTCCTTCTCGAAGCTGCCGGTGACGCGTTTTCCCAATATCGACGTGCCGCTGGTCTCGGTCACGGTGACCCAGTCGGGCGCCGCGCCCGCCGAGCTGGAAAGCCAGATCAGCAAGCGCGTCGAGGACGCGGTCGCCAACATCACCGGCGTCAAGCATGTGATGTCGACGCTGACCGACGGCTCCTCGGTGACGTCGATCGAGTTCCGGCTAGAGACCAACACCGACCGCGCCGTCAACGACGTCAAGGACGCCATCGCCAAGATCAGGGCCGATCTGCCGCGCACGATCGACGAGCCGATCATTCAGCGCATCGATGTCGAGGGCCAGTCGATCATGACCTTCGGCGCCTCTTCGCCGGGCATGACGCTGGAGCAGATCTCCTGGCATGTCGACGATGTCGTCGCGCGCGAATTGCAGGGCCTCAAGGGCGTCGGCCGGATCGACCGCTTCGGCGGCGTCGATCGCGAGATCCGCATCTCGCTAGATCCCGACCGTTTGCTCGCGCTGGGCACCACGGCGGGCGAGGTCAATCGCCAGATCCGCGCCACCAATGTCGATCTCGCCGGCGGGCGCGGCGAGGTCGGCGGGCAGGAACAAGCGATCCGCACGCTCGCCAGCGCGCGCACCGTAGCCGAGCTGGCGGATTCCAAGATCACGCTGACCGGCGGCCGCGAGGTGCGGTTGAAGGAACTCGGCCGGGTCGAGGATTCGAATTCCGAGCCGCGCTCCTTCGGCCGGCTCGACAAGGTGCCGGTCGTCTCCTTCGCGGTGTTCCGCTCGAAGGGTTCGAGCGAGTTGTCGGTCAAGGATGTCGTTGCGGCGCGCATCGCCGAGCTCAACAAGCGCTACCCCGACATCGTGATCAAGCCGATCGACGACGCCGTCGCCTATACCTACGGCAACTACAAGGCGGCGATGGAAACGCTGATCGAGGGCGCGGCGCTGGCCGTGCTCGTCGTCTTCCTGTTCCTGCGCAACTGGCGCGCCACGCTGATCACGGCGATCGCGTTGCCGCTCTCGGCCATCCCGACCTTCTGGGCGATGGAGCTGATGGGCTTTTCGCTCAACCTCGTCAGCCTGCTCGGCATCACGCTGGTCACCGGCATCCTGGTCGATGACGCCATCGTCGAGATCGAGAACATTGTCCGGCATATGAAGATGGGCAAATCGCCCTATCGCGCCGCAATGGAGGCCGCCGACGAGATCGGGCTCGCCGTCATCGCGATCACGCTGACGATCGTGGCGATCTTTGCGCCGGTCTCCTTCATGGGGGGCGTGGCGGGCCAGTATTTCCGCCAGTTCGGCCTGACTGTCGCGGTCGCGGTGCTGTTTTCGCTGCTTGTCGCGCGTCTGATCACGCCGATGATGGCGGCCTATCTGATGAAGCCGGTGAAGCACGCCGACGCCAAGGACGGCGTCGTGATGGGCGCCTATGTCGGCCTGCTGCGCGGCACGCTGGCGCGACGCGAAATCCCGCTATTGCCGCGCTTCGACGGTTCGGGCCGCTGGCGCAAACTGCCGCTCAACATGGCCTATGTCACGCTGCTGATCGGCTTCGGTTTCCTCTTCGCCTCGATTCAGGCGACGGCGCTGCTGCCGACCGGCTTCATTCCCGACGAGGACACCTCGCGTGTCGTGGCCTCGGTCGAATTGCCGCCGGGCTCGACATTGGAGGACACCCGCGTCGCGACCGACCTGATCGTCGATCGCCTGCGCACGATCCCCGAGGTGACGCAGGTCTTCGTGCTCGGCGGCTCCTCGCCGACCGGCCAGCGCGAGGTGCGCCGCGCCGCGGTGACGATCAAGCTCCTGCCCAAGGCCGAGCGCAAGGCGCGCCAAAAAGACCTCAAGGTCGTCATTGCCCAGAAACTCGCCGGCGTGCCCGATACCCGCGCCTGGTACGTCAATGAGCGTGGCGAGCGCGAAATGGCCTTCTCGATCCTGTCCAAGGACGGCGCGGCGCTCGACGAGGCCGTGGCGCGGATCGAAAGCCGCATGCGCAAGATCGACGGCTATCTCAATGTCGCGACCTCGGGCTCGCTCAGCCGGCCGGAACTGCGCGTCACGCCCAAGCTCGAACAGGCCGCCAATCTCGGCGTCACGCCGGAATCGATCTCGGAGGCTGTGCGCGTCGCCACCATCGGCGATGTCGGGGCCAATCTCGCCAAGTTCAACGCCGGCGACCGTCTGGTGCCGATCCGCGTCCAGCTCGACGAGGCCGCCCGCGCCGATATCCGCAACATCGCGGCCTTGCGCGTCACCAATGCCAATGGCGTCTCGATCCCGCTGACGGCGGTGGCCGAGATCGGCTTCGGCGAGGGGCCGAGCTCGATCGACCGCTATGACCGCGTCCGCCGGGCCGCGATCGGCGCCGATCTCAAGCGCGGCTTCGAACTGGGCACCGCGCAGGACACCTTCAAGGAGATCGTCAGGCAAGTCGGCCTGCCCGCGGGCGTGCGCATCGCCGCGACCGGCGACGCCGAGATCCAGGGCGAGGTGGTGCAGGGCTTCATCACCGCGATGGCGACCGGCCTGATGCTGGTGCTGGCGGTGCTGATCCTGCTCTTCGGCTCGGTCTTCCAGCCGATCACGATCCTGCTCTCGCTGCCGCTCTCCTTCGGCGGCGTGGTCATCGCCCTGCTCGCCACCGACAAGCCGGTCTCGATGCCGGTCTATATCGGCCTGCTCATGCTGATGGGCATCGTCACCAAGAACGCGATCATGCTGGTCGATTTCGCGGTCGAGGAGATGGCGCGCGGCAAGGACCGCCGCACCGCGCTGCTCGAAGCCGGCCGCAAGCGCGCTCGGCCGATCGTGATGACGACGATTGCGATGGCGGCGGGCATGATGCCCTCGGCCTATGGTGTCGGCGACGGCGGCGAATTCCGCGCGCCGATGGCGATCGCGGTGATCGGCGGCCTGATCGTCTCGACCGTGCTCTCGCTCGTCTTCGTGCCGTCCTTCTACGCGGTGATGGATGATCTCTCGCGCCTGACGAGCTGGATCTTCGGCCGCTTCTTCAGCAAGCCCGAGGATGAGAGCGCCTGGGAGACCATCGACGAACACGCGACGCCGGGCGAAGCGAGCGCCAAGGCAATGGCCAAGCTGCCGCCGCCGCGGTTGGCGGCGGAGTGAAGGGGCGGGCTTTCGCCCGCCTCGCGACTAGCGCCTGCTGTCTTGGCCCTGTTGTCCTGGCTCGGAACCAGGCCGTCATCCTGGGCTTCGCGTAGCGAAGTCCCGGCAACTGTGTTGTTTGGAGTGTCATGGTTGGAAGGCGGTGTCAGTTTTGAGCATGGCGTTGAGGGTTACGAGGAGCTTTCTTGCGACGGCGATGATGGCGACTTTTGCGGCTGCGCTTCTTGCGCGGACGGCGTCGTAGAAGGTCTTGAAGCGCGCAGATGTCCGGATGGCAGCCAGCGCGGCCATGTAGAGGGCTTTGCGGACGCGTCGCCTTCCGCCCCTGATCATGCGCTGTCCGCGCCTGCGCCCGCTGTCATTGTTGAAGGGCGCGAGACCGGCGAGCGCGGCGATGGCCTTTGGCGAGACGTGGCCGAGTTCGGGCATCAGGGCGATGAGAGTGACGGCTGTGACGGGCCCGATGCCGGGCGCCGAGCGCAGCAGAGCTTGCGTCCTGGCCAAGGTCTCATCTGCCCGCAAGGCCTCGCTGACGAGGTGCTCGAGCGTGGCGATCTCCGCATCGAGCCAGGCGAGATGGCGGGCGAGGCTGCCGGTGGGATCTTGCCCCTCGCTGTCGCGGACGCGCTCGGCGGCGCGCATCTCGACGAGCTGATCGCGGCGTTTGTGCAGCTGTGCCAAGGCGTTGCGAGCGGGATCGGAGGCTGCGTCGGGCATGAGCGCCAGCATGCGCGCCATCGCAGCCAGCATCTCGGCGTCGATCGCATCGGTCTTGGCCAGGCGGCCGGTGGCGCGGGCGAAGTCGCGGGCGCGCGCCGGATTGATCCGGGCGAAGCGGCAGCCGGCCTGCTCCAGGGTCTGGCGCAGCGTGTGGTCATAGGGGCCGGTTGCCTCGAAGGCGACGAAGCTGGCCTGGCAGTCGAGCGACGACAGCCAGGTCGCGATCGCCTCGCTCGTATTGGCGATCCGAAGGCTCGTCCCGCTCGTCTCCTCGAACAGGTCGAGATGGCTCTTGGCGATATCGCAACCGATGAAGCAGGGGTGTATGGTCATGGTGCCTGTCCCTGTGCTGCGAGGTCCGGTGCAAGCGGCCTCGGTCAACTGTTCAGGATGGGGTCTTCGAACGCGGGCGGGAACCGAGCCGGAACGCGGTGTTTGCCACCCGGGATCCAACGGCTTCCCGCCCGCACCAATCATGACACCAATCAAACACACAGGGATCCATCGTAGAGCGTCGGAGCCCTCCGATGGATCCCGGAGCTGCGCCGCTTACGCGGCTTGTCCAGGATGACGGTGTGGTTCCGGCCACAAATGTGGGCGAGGTCTAAAGCGTCGGCGAAATGGAGGGCGATGACCCGCTCGACGGCGCCGCCGGTGGCTGGTTCCGGCGGTTGAGCATCTCGCCGCGCGAGCGGATGATCTGCGCCATGACGACATCCTGGACGCGTTGCTCGGCGGCGCGGCGGATGGCCTCCCTGTCCGCCGGGCGCGCGCCGTCGAGTTCGATGATCTCGACGGTCGCCTGCACCAGTGCATCGACATCCGCCTTGCAGAAGATCATCGCGGCCTTGGCGACGACCTCGGCCTTCTCGTCGGTCAGCAGCATCGGCCCGCCTTCCCGCCCGATGCAGGCAAGCGCCCTGGCGCGGATCAGGTCGCGGGTCTTTTCGAGGACCGCCTTCTTCTCCGCCTTAGCCTGCGCGTCGGCCTCCGCTGGCCGGGGCGCGTTCTGGCCGGGCGACGAGGTCACCGGCCCGCGAATGCTGGCGCTCTGGCGGGCGCATTCGACCAGTGCGGGCAGCATCTCCGAGGTCGAGGTCAGGGCGAAGGCCAGGCGCTGGTCGTTTGCGACCAGCTCCAGATAGCCGCCATGGCGGAAGGCGTTGATCAGTTGCGAATCTGCGGGCATCGCGATCGTCATCAGGACCGGCGTCTTGACGTCTGCCGTGACATCGATGCGCGATCTGCGGTCGAAGACGAGCTGCAGCGCCAGTCTCTCGCCCGGCTTGAGCTTCCAATTGGCGTGCGAGAACCCGATCAGCCATTTGAAATCGGCCGTGATCGAGGTGAGCATGCGCGTGCCGTTCTTGTAGGCAGCGTTCACGGCGCAATGCGAAAAGGCGCCCGTCGCGTCGTTGGTGAAGGCGCCGCCCGACCAGTTTCCGACGACGATCTTGCCATAGGGGCCCGCAGCCTGCGCCATCGGCGCCAGCAGCAAGGTCGAAGCCAGGAGAACGCCACGTATCATGCTCGCCTCGGCAGATAGGGGCTGCAAGGATGAAGGCTGGCGCGGCTTATCGCAATCCCGCAGGGGGGCGAATGTGGAGTGGGGCGGCTGCAGTGAAAAGGAGAGGGGTAGGGGTGAGGCGTAGGCCCCTGGACCAGTTCGCAGCCAACTTCACAGCAGGCAGCGGTGAGGTCGTAGCCCAAGCGTCAAACGGCCGACCCCTCACCCTGCCCTCTCCCACCAATCTCGGGCTTGCCCGAGATTGGCACGGATAGTGTTCCAAGTCGGAAACACCCGACTTGGATTGGAGAGGGTTCCCCGCGCCTCAGACTTCTCATTCATCTGCGGCGTGGACGCTATTTTCTCCCGAGCAGAGAAGGAAAGCGCATCCGTTCACCGCCGGATGCAGACCACCCATTCAAGGGCCTGCCGCTTGCGGGATTTACTATGCGAAGATAGCGTCCCTGCAGAGTTCATCTGTATCCAGGCAGATGATTTGCACGGGTTCGCGCCGACAGGAGCCGCGATATGATGAGACGACTTACGATCGCAGTCTTCTCGTCCGCAGCCCTGTCAGGATTATTGTTCTTTGCTCCGGCGAGCGCGTCCGCGGCAGAGACATGCGCCAGCTTCCAGTCGCTCTGTGCGGCACGCTGCAAGCAGCGGGCGCCGCAGGACGCCAATTGCGTCTCCGACCATTGCACGCCGAAGCTGAACGAGTGCCGCAAGACCGGATGCTGGCAGGAGGGACAACTTTATGGCGGGAAGCTCTCCTGCGGGCTGAGGAAGACGTAAGCGGGTCCTCCCGGGTCTGTCCTCGTCGCACCAGCAGCACCGCAGCCAAAGGCTTGCGCGGGCGAGGGCTGCCCGCCGAAGAATGCTCGGGCGGCGTATGCGCCGACCAGCGCCCAGACCAACGCCGGACGCATTCCCCCCTTTCGCCACGGCTCTCGTTCTCCCAGCGAAGATGCCCTAGGCTCCCCGTCACCTGTCCGGCAGCTGGAAGCACCACGATGACGACGTTGACCGCCCCAATCTCTGAGGCTCCGCTGGATGAGGGTTTCCGGCCGCACACCTCGCATTGGGGCGTGTTTTCGGCGCGGATGAAGGATGGCGAGCTGGAGGTCAGGCCCCATGCCGGCGATCCCGATCCCAACGAGATCATCCAGAATTTTCCCGCCGCGCTGCGTCACCGCGCCCGGATCGCGCAACCCATGGTGCGCCGGGGCTGGCTGGAGAACGGCCCGGGCCCCGATGAGCGCCGCGGCCGCGACGACTATGTGCCGATGTCGTGGAGCGCCGTGCTCGACAAGCTCGCGGGCGAACTCAGGCGGGTGCGCGATGATTTCGGCCCGGGCGCGATCTTCGGCGGGTCCTATGGCTGGTCCAGCGCCGGGCGCTTCCACCATGCGCAAAGCCAGGTCCATCGCTTCCTCAACACCTCGACCGGCGGCTATGTGAAGTCGGTCAACAGCTACTCCTCGGGCGCTTCCTCCGTCCTCGTGCCGCATATCATCGGCGACTATGAGGACCTGGTGAAGCGCAATGTCTCCTGGGAGCAGATCGCGCAGCATAGCGAGATCGTGCTCGCCTTTGGCGGCATGGCGCTGAAGAACAGCATGGTCACCGGCGGCGGCAGCAGCAAGCATGTCGAGCGCGGCGCGATGCAGCGCGCCCATCAGCGCGGCTGCGATTTCGTGCTGGTCGGCCCCTTGCGCGGCGACCTGCCCGAGGAGGCCGGCGCCGAATGGCTCTCCAGCATCCCCGGCACCGACACGGCGCTGATGATGGCGCTGGTCCACAGCCTCGTCGTCGCCGGGCTGCATGACCGCGATTTCCTGGAGCGCTACACCGTCGGCTGGCCGGTCTTCGAACGCTATTTGCTGGGGGAGACCGACGGGCAGCCCAAGGATGCCGCCTGGGCCGCCGCCATCACCGGCGTGCCGGCGCAGGCGATCACGGCATTGGCCAGGCGGCTGCATGGCAAGCGAGCGCTGATCGTCGTGGCGCATGCGCTGCAGCGGGCCGAGCATGGCGAGCAGCCGGTCTGGATGGGCATGGTGCTGGCGGCCGCGCTCGGCCAGATCGGCCTGCCGGGCGGCGGCTATGGCTATGCGCTGGGTGCGATCGGCTATTATGGCCGGCGCTACAACGCCGTGCCGATGCCGACCCTGCCGCAGGGGCGCAACGCCGTCACCGACTTCATTCCGGTGGCGCGCATCTCGGACATGCTGCTGAACCCCGGCACGAGCTACCGCTATAACGGCCAGACCCGGACCTATCCGCAGATCAAGCTGGTCTACTGGGCCGGCGGCAATCCGTTCCATCATCACCAGGACTTGAACCGGCTGAAGCAGGCTTTCGCCAGGCTCGACACGCTCGTCGTCCACGAGCTGGCCTGGACGGCGACGGCCCGCCACGCCGACATCGTCCTGCCCTGCACGATGACGCTGGAGCGCGAGGACATCGGCGGCAATGCCAATGATCCGCTGCTCGTGCCGATGCGACCCGTGATCGCCCCCTATGGCGAGGCGCGCGACGATTACGCGATCTTCGCCGATCTCGCCGAGCGGCTGGGCACGGCACAGGCCTTCACCGAGGGCCGTTCAGTCCGGCAATGGCTCGAGCATCTCTATGAGCCGACACGGGCCGCACTCGCGCAGGCTGGCCTGCCGGCGCCGAGCTTCGCCGAGTTCCAGGCGAGCGAGGGCTACGACATGCCCCAGCAGGATGATGATGGCGGGCGCCTGCGGGCCTTTCGCACCGACCCGGTGGCGCATCCGCTGCCGACGCCGAGCGGCAAGCTCGAGATCTTCTCGGAGAGGATCGCGAGCTTCGGCGAGGCGGATTGCCCCGGCCATCCGACCTGGCTGGGGGAAACCAATGTGCCCGACGCGGCCTCGCCCTTCGTCCTCGTCGCCAACCAGCCGCGTACGCGGCTGCACAGCCAGTTCGACTTCGGCGGCCACAGCAGCGGGGCCAAGCATCGCGGCCGCGAGGTCGCGCGCATGCACCCCGACGATGCGGCGGAGCGCGGCATCGCTGATGGGGACATCATCCGTATCTACAACGAGCGCGGCGCTTGCCTCGCCGGCGTCCATGTCACCGACGGCATCCGCCAGGGCGTGGTCCAGCTGCCGACCGGCGCCTGGTACGATCCGGTCGATCCCGAGGAGGACAAGCCGCTCTGCGTCCACGGCAATCCCAACGTCCTGACCCGGGATGTCGGCACCTCGGCGCTGGCGCAGGGCTGCACGGGGCAATTGACCACCGTCCAGGTCGAGCGCTTCGACGGCAATCTGCCGCCGATCCAGGCTTATGATCCTCCGGTTCGGAAGGCTTCTTGAGCAGCTGAGCGGCGAAGCGGGCGCGGCTCAGCCGCGCCGCACCAGCAGCACCGCCGCCAGGATCGCCACGCCGCCAAATGCCTGAGCGGGCGAGGGCTGCTCGCCGAAGATCGCCCAGGCGGCAAGCACGCTGACCAGCGCCGGCCAGACCATGACGAGCGAGGCAGCGCTGGCACCGTAGCTGCCGAGCGAGAGTGTGATCAGGCCCTGGCCGAGCGCATGCGAGACCAGGCCTAGCGCGATCACCGCAAGCCAGCCCTGCAGGCTCGCCGGGATGATGGTCTCGCCGAGTGCGAGCGCGGCTGCGAGGCAGAAGACGGCGCAGAGCGCGCTGGAGATCAGGCCGATCCGGCCGGCATCGGCCCGCTCGCGGGCGCGGCGCACGGCCAGGATGTAACCCGCATAGGAGAAGGCCGCGCCGGTCGCCAGCATGTCGCCGAGAAGCCCACTGGGCGAGGCGGCACTGGGGGCGCCGATGAATTTCGGCAGCACCAGCATCAGCGCGCCGCCAAGTGCCAGCGCAAGCGCGCCGAGGATGCGCTGCGTCGGCTTCTCCCCGAGCAGGAGCCAGCCGCCGAGCACGACCGCGACGGGTGAGAGATTGCCGAGCAGCGAGGCGTTGGCGATCGTGGTGTGGCCAAGCGCTGCATTGTAGAGCACCACGTCGATCGCGAAGGTAAGACCGGCGAGCGCGATCGGGATGAGCGCGCCGGGACGGACCGTGCCCGAGGCCGCCTTGCGCTGCTCCATAGCGGTCCAGAGCGCGAGCACGGGCAATGCGAACAGCATGCGCCAGAAGCCGGCGGCGGCCGGGCCGACATCGGCCAGGCGCATGAACACACCGGAAAAGCCGATGCAGGTCGCGCCGGTGAGCAGCGCGACGAACATCGCCAGCGCCGGGGTGGCGGGGCGGGGCATGACGAGGGCAGGCGTGGACATCTGGCGACTTCCTGAGCAATAGCCTGCGATATAGCCAACTTCCATCAATCGGAAAAACGGATTATTCTGATTTAGCCATTCTTAAAATCGATCGCATTCTTAAAATCGATCGAAGGAGATTGCCTCATGGCGGCGCATTTCGATCTTGCCGCGCTCGACATGTTGGTCGCGGTCGCCGAGACCGGCGGCTTCACTGCCGCGAGCGCCAGGCTCGGCCGAACGCAATCGGCGATCTCGGTGCGCATCCAGGATCTCGAGAGCCAGGTCGGCCATCGCCTGCTCGAACGCTCGCGCCGGGGCGTGACGCCGACCGATGCGGGCGAGCGCTTGATCGCGCATGCCCGCCGGCTTCTGACGATCGAGCGCGAGGCGCTGGCTGATCTCGGGGGTGAGATGGCCTCGGGCCGGCTGCGCATCGGCATTCCCGACGATTACATGGACGCATATCTACGCCCGCTGATTGCGCGCTTCGCGGCAGAACACCCCAAGGTCGAGCTCGAATTGCACTGCGATCTCTCGAAGCGGATCGAGCCCGCCTTGGCGGCCGGCGAATTCGACCTCGCCGTGGTGACGCAGGATCCCAACCGGCCGATCGGCGAGGTCTTGCGGCGCGAGGCGATGATCTGGGTCGCGGGGCGCGGCCATCGCCCGGAACTGCAGGAGGTGCTGCCGCTGGCGCTGTTCGCGGAGGGCTGCCGGGCGCGCCCGCGCATCCTCTCGGCGCTTGGCGCGGCAGGCAAGGCGCACCGGCTGGTGTTCTCCTGCTCGCACACCTCGGGCATGCTTTCGGCCGTCGAGGCGGGGTTTTGCGTCACGGCCCTGACCGAGAGCGCGATTCCGCCGAGCTTGCGGCGCCTGGGCCCGGCAGAGGATCTGCCTGCTTTGTTTGATCTCTCGGTCGGCCTGATCATCGGGCCGCAGCCGGGGCTCGCGGCAAGGCGCTTCGCCGACGCACTGCGCGATGAAATGGCCGCGCCGCGGCTGGCGGCGTGAGCACCTGTGTCCCCTCCCGTCATGCTCGCCCTTGTGGCGAGCATCCCCGTCTTGAACACGACCCTCGACCAGCGAAGACGTGGATGGTCGGGACAAGCCCGACCATGACGAAGGGCGCGACGGCCCCTATTCGTTGCCCCGCGAGGGGAGAAGGAATGAGAGCCGCATTGCCCTTCCGCGCCCGTCCCACTACTGAAGCGCTATGAAATTCCTCGACCAAGCAAAAATCTATGTGAAGGCGGGCGATGGCGGCGCGGGCTGCGTCTCCTTCCGGCGCGAAAAATTCATCGAGTTCGGCGGGCCCAATGGCGGCGATGGCGGGCGCGGCGGCGATGTCGTGATCGAATGCGTGCAAGGCCTCAACACGCTGATCGACTTCCGCTTCCAGCAGCACTTCAAGGCCAAGATCGGCGGGCACGGCATGGGGGCCGACCGGCATGGCGCCAATGGCGAAGTGAAGGTGCTGAAAGTGCCGCCGGGCACGCAGATCTTCGACGAGGACGGCGAAACCTTGATCGCCGACCTGACGCAGGCCGGGCAGCGCTTCGTTTTGTGCAAGGGCGGCAATGGCGGCTTCGGCAATGCCTATTTCAAGACCGCGACCAACCAGGCCCCGCGCCATGCCAATCCGGGCCTGATCGGCGAGGAGCGCTGGGTCTGGCTGCGGCTGAAGCTGATCGCTGATGCCGGACTGATCGGCCTGCCGAACGCCGGCAAATCGACCTTCCTTGCCACGGTGACCGCGGCCAAGCCCAAGATCGCCGATTATCCCTTCACCACGCTGCATCCGGGCTTGGGCGTCGTGCGGGTCGATGCGCGCGAGATGGTGCTCGCCGATATTCCCGGCCTGATCGAGGGCGCGCATGAAGGGCACGGCCTGGGCGACCGGTTCCTTGGCCATGTCGAGCGTTGCCGCGTGTTGCTGCATCTTGTCGAGGGCACCAGCGAACATGCGGGCAAGGCCTACAAGACCGTGCGGCAGGAGCTCAGCCTCTATGGCGAAGGCCTGGACGAGAAGCCCGAGATCGTGGCGCTGTCCAAGGTCGATGCG
Organism: Bosea sp. 685; assembly: GCF_031884435.1. Lineage (NCBI taxonomy): Bacteria > Pseudomonadati > Pseudomonadota > Alphaproteobacteria > Hyphomicrobiales > Alloboseaceae > Allobosea > Allobosea sp. 685. Next base: position 6,482,952 of record NZ_CP134779.1, read on the forward strand.
CTCAGCCCCGAACTGCTCAAGGAGCAGGTGGCGCGGTTGAAGCGGGCCTGCAAGCGCATGCCGATCATCCTGTCCTCGGCTTCGGGCGAGGGCGTCGAGGCAGCGCTGCGGGCGCTGTTTGCGATCGTCGACGAAGCGCGCAAGGACGAGGCGCGCGAGAACGCCCCTGTCGAGGAGACCGGCTGGCGGCCGTGATGGCGAGAGCCAGATGCGAAAAAATGGGAACCGGTTTTTCGCATTGATCCTGCTCTAACCGGTGACAGGATTGCGAACCGCCGTTCCCAAGATGGCGGCGGCCCTTGCGCAAGGGCATGGCGTCGCGTCAATAGTGTTTCCAACGAAATCTCTGGAAACGCCGCGACATGAAGAAGCTCACTTCCCCGACCGTGTTGCTGGCCCTGATCTGCGCCGGCTCGGCCTTCGCCCAGGCGCAACGCAGCCCGGCGGCGGCCCAAGGGCAGCAGCGCCCGGCTGCAGCGGCTCCCGCGCCCGGCGGCGTTTCGCAGCCCGACAACACCACCGCGACCTATGGTGACTGGACGCATCGCTGCCAGCAGGGCGTCGGCACCCGCATCTGCGAGGTCGTGCAGACCTTGCAGGTCCAGGGCCAGCAGGGTCCGGTGGCGCTCGTCGCGGTCGGCCGACCGGTCAAGACCGAGCCCTATAAGCTCGTCGTGCAGGTTGCGCCGAATGTGACGCTGGGACCCAATGCCGGCGTGCGCGTCGCGCTGGGCGAGAAGGACGAGGGCACGTTGGCTGCGTTCTCGCGCTGCATTCCCGGCGGCTGCTTCGCCGAGGTCGCGATGAGCGAGGATCTGCTGAAGCGCTGGCGCGGCTATTCGGAAGGCGGGCAATTGCGCTTCCAGGACGCGGCGAACCGGCCGGTGACGCTGCCCTTCTCCTTCCGCGGCTTCCAGGCGGCGGCCGATGCGTTGGCGCGGGAGCCTTGAGCAGTTCCTGACCACACACGGAAACACCGTGTCATCCCGGGCGACCGAAGGGAGACCCGGGATCCATTCCTGAACCTTTCCGAATAGCGCTCCGGAATGGATCCCGGGTCTTCGCTGCGCTACGCCCGGGATGACGGGGTGGTTCAGCGAAAAATTTCGATCTGGAGCGGGGTGCTGACGCCTCAGCTCTCGACGAATTGCAGCCGGTGCAGCCGGGCATAGCTGCCATCGCGCGCCAGCAGGGCGTCGTGGCTGCCGGTCTCGACGATCTTGCCTTCCTCCAGCACGACGATGAGGTCAGCCTCGCGCACGGTCGAGAGACGATGCGCGATCACCAGCGTGGTACGGTTCTGCATCAGGCGGGCCAGCGCCTGCTGGACGAGACGCTCGGATTCGGTGTCGAGCGCGCTGGTGGCTTCGTCGAGCAGCAGGATCGGCGCGTCCTTCAGGATGGCGCGGGCGATCGCGATGCGCTGGCGCTCGCCACCCGAAAGCTTCGAGCCGCGCTCGCCGACCTGACTGTCATAGCCCTCCGGCATCGCCATGATGAAGTCATGCGCGGCGGCGCCCTTGGCAGCGGCGACGATCTCGTCTTCGGTCGCGTCGGGCCGGCCAAAGCTGATATTGGCGCGCACCGTATCGTCGAACAGCACGACATCCTGGCTGACCACGCCGATCTGGCTGCGCAGGCTGGCGAGCGAGAGGTCGCGCAGATCCTGCCCGTCGATCTCGACGCGACCCTCGCTGGGGTCGTAGAGCCGCGGCACCAAAGCGAGCAAGGTCGATTTGCCGGAGCCGGAGCGGCCGACAAGCGCCGTCATCTTGCCGCCCTGGACGACGAGATCGATGCCCTCCAGCGCGCGGGCATCGTCGCGATAGCGGAAGCGCAGGCCCTTGAAGGCGATCTCGCCGGCCCCGACTGCGAGCGGTTTGGCGTCGGGGCGCTGCGTGATCACCGGCTTGTCGTCGATCAGGGCGTAATAGCGCTTCAGCGAGGCGCCGGCCTCCTGGACGATGGCGTTGAGGTTGCCGAGCGAGCGCATCGGCTGCGCCGCCAGCAGCAGCGCCGAGACATAGCCGGTGAAATCGCCGACCGTCGAGCCGCCCGAGGTGATGCGCACGCCGATCGCGGCGAGCACGCCCGCCACCGCCATGCCGCCCGCGACCTCGAGCAGCGGATCGAGCCGGCCGCGCGCATTGGCCGACTTCATCTTGACGGCGCGGATCGATTCGAAGGCGGCCGCCGCGCGCGCCTTGAGATAGGGCTCGAGTGAATCGGTCTTGGCGGCGCGCGCGCCCTGCAGGCTCTCGGTGACGAGGCTTGCCATCACGCCGGTCTGTTCCTGCTGCGACACCGCCATACGGCGCAGCTTCTTGCCGATACGGCCGATCGGCCGCGCCACGATCGGCGCGATCAGCAGCACGACCAAGGTCATCTGCCAGTCGATCCAGAGCAGGGCGCCGACCAGCGCGATGGCGGTCAGCACGTCGCGCACAGCGATGTTGACCAGCCGCGTCAGCGCCTCCTTGACGAAGGTGAAGTCGGTGGTGAAGCGCTGCGTCAGGGAGGCGGGATTCTCTTTTTGAAGCTGGGCGAGGTCGGCGTCGATCAGATGAGCATAGAGCTGCGTCTGCATGTCGGCTTCGATGCGGCTGACGACGCTGTTGGTCATCACGGTCTGCGTCAGCAGGGAGAAGCCCTTGATCGCGGTGACGATGACGACGACGATCGCGACGGCGTTGACGACGCCGATCTCGATGGCGATCGATTTCGAGACGAGGCGCTCCATCCGGCGCACGAAACCGGTCGCCTCGGCGCTGAGCGGGTCGGCGAAAGCGTCGAACGCCGCCTTGATCAGCAGTGGATAGAAGCTCGTCGTCGCGGCGATCACGACCACGAGGCCCATGATCATCGCCATTTGCGGCAGGTAAGTCTTGCCCTGCTCGCGCCAGACGCGGGCGAAAAGCGCGAAAGTGTCGTCGGTAACGCGGCCGATCTTCATGGCGCGGGGCCTATCACGACGCTGGCGCAAGCGCTACCGGGCTTCGTGTTTCCGAAGGATTCGCAGCCTCGCAAGGCAGGCACGCGCAGCGCGGAAGGTAGGCACGCGCAGCGAGGTCTTGCTCCAGACACGAAGCTGGCGTCCGATAGCCACAACCGATTCAGGAGATTGCGACAGCCCATGCCCTTGCATCCGCCGGCCCAAGCCGGCCAGAGATTCAGCGAGATCGACACCCCTGCTTTGGTGCTCGACCTCGATGCCTTCGAACGCAACCTCGTCGCGATGGCGGCCTATACGCAGGCCCACGGCATTCGCCTGAGGCCGCACGCCAAGACGCATAAGAGCCCCGAGATCGCCTTGCGCCAGATCGCCCATGGCGCCGTCGGGCAGTGTTGTCAGAAGGTCTCGGAGGCCGAGATCCTGGTCGCGGGCGGCGTGCAGGACGTGCTGGTTTCCAATGAAGTCGCGGGTGCCGCCAAGCTCGACCGGCTGGCGCAGCTCGCCCGCAGCGCCAAGATCAGCCTCTGTGTCGATCATCTCGACGGCGTGCGCGAGGCTGCGGAAGCCGCCGCGCGCCATGATGTCGTGTTCGATGTCCTGGTCGAGATCGATGTCGGCGGGCGGCGCTGCGGCGTCGCGCCCGGGGAGGCGGCGGTCAGGATCGCCGAGGCGGTTTCGCGCAGCAACACTTTGCGCTTCGGCGGCCTGCAGGCCTATCACGGCACGGCCCAGCATATGCGTTCGATCGACGAGCGGCGCGAGGCGATCGAGCGCGCCGGCCTCTCGGCCCGCAACACGGTCGAACGCCTGGCCCAGGCCGGCTTGACCTGCGGCGTCGTCAGCGGGGCCGGCACCGGCACCTATGAGATCGAGACCGGGTCGGGCATCTGGAACGAGATCCAGGCCGGCTCCTACATCTTCATGGACGCCGATTACGCCCGCAACCGGCAGGCGGACGGCACGCCGTTCCGCGCCTTCGAGCACGCGCTCTTCATCCTGACCGGGGTGATGAGCAAGCCGGTGCCCGACCGCGCCATCGTCGATGCCGGGCACAAGGCGGCGGCGATCGATTCCGGCATGCCGATGCCGTTCCGGCGCGAGGGCGCGGTCTACACGAAACCCTCCGACGAGCATGGCGTGCTGACCGGCGACCCGATCGCGCTGCCGCATCGCGGCGAGCATATCCTGCTCGTGCCGGGCCATTGCGACCCGACGGTGAACCTGCACGACTGGTATGTCTGCGTGCGCGGGATGCACGGGCCTGACGCCCATGTCGAGGCGCTCTGGCCGGTGGCGGCGCGCGGCGCATTGACCTGAACCCATCCCGGAGCATGCGATGCTCGCCGAACTCGCGCTCAGGCTGATCACACCGGCCGGGCGGATGACGCGGCGGCTGGGTTTGTTGTCGGAGAGCACGGCGCTATGGGCGCGCGGTCTTCGCCATCGCAAGGCCTGGGCCGCGCATCATGGCCACTGCCGTGCTGTGGTGACTGAGGTGGTCGCGGCGCTGCCATCCCGGCGCTGCGTCGTCGTGCTTGGCTCGGGGCTGGTGCGTGACGTGCCGCTCGAGCTGCTCTGCGCGGGCTTCCAGCGCGTGCTGCTGGTCGACGCCGTGCATCTGCCGCCGGTCAGGCTGCGCATGGCCCTTCGCCGCAAGGTCACGCTGATGACGCGCGATCTCAGCGGCGTGATGGGCTGGCTCGCCGGCGAGCGCGAGGGGCGGACCGACCCCGTTGCCGACCTCGTCATGGATGCGGGCATCGACCTCGTGATTTCGGCCAATCTGCTCTCGCAGCTCGCTTGGCCGGTGGAGGATTGGCTGGAGGAGAATCCGGGGCGGGCTGCCGCCTTCCCAGTCGATCTGCCGGCGCGCTGCATCGCCTGGCATCTCGACGATCTCGCGCGCTTTCAGGGGCGCGTCGTCCTGCTCAGCGATGTCGAGATGGTCGAGCGCGACCGGGCCGGGGCGGTGATCGGGCGGCTCGATTTGATGCGCGGCGTCGCGCTCCCCGAAGCGGATGAGAGCTGGGACTGGCCGGTCTCGCCATTCGGGGAGGCCGGGCCGGATCGGGAAGCGGTGCACCGGGTCGGCGCCTGGCGGAATTTTGGGACGTGAGGGGGTAGCTATTATGCCGTCATGCTCGGGCTTGACCCGAGCATCTCCTGGTCGAGATTCTCGGGTCTACGCTGCGCTTCGCCCGAGAATGACGGGCCCGCCCCCTTAGCGATTCAGCCTGACCTCGCCGCTCCGCGCCAGATCATAGCCGCCGAGTTCGCGCGCCCTTGCTGCCATGTCGGGCCTGCGCATCCAGGCGAGCAGGGTTTGCGTCGCCGGTTCGAAATAGGTCCGGCGGCGCATCACCAGATCGACATGCTCCCAGACCAGCGGCAGGAAATCGAGGCCGAAGGCGGCAGCGATAGCGCGCGAGGCGATGCCGCAATCGGCGCGGCCGGTGCGGATCGCCAAGGCGAGGTCCTGGCCCGTGGCGCAGACGCCCTCGGCCATGACCATGCGGCCGTCGGGGACGTCGTCGCGCGCCATCAGGCTCGTCAGCAGCAATTGCGCGCCGGCGCCCTGCTGGCGGCGGGCGAAGCGGGCACGCTTCTCGACGGCCGAGGCGATGCCGGCAAGGGCGAGCGGATTGCCGGGCGCCATCAGCAGGCCCTGCTCGCGCCTGGCGAACCCGATCACCACCGCGTCGAACAGGCCAGGCTCCGCCCGGATCGCGGCCGGGTTGGCCGCGTCATCATCGGGCGTCGCATGGAGATGGATCGCGGCGATGGCGACCTCGCCGCGCGTCAGCCGGTCGAGCCCGGCCTGCGAGCCTTCCGCCAACAGAGCGAGACCGCAGCCGGAATCACGCACGGCGACCTCGAGCAGCGAGATCCTGGCTGCCGCCGATGATCGGCGGCGGGTTTGCGGGCTGCATGCCCTCGGGCCGCGCCAGCCCGGCCTCGAGCCAGCGGTCGAGCGCCGCACGCGGGAACAGCCATTTGCCGCTGACCTTTGTGCAGGGCACGGCACTATGGGCGACGAGCTCGTAGAGCTTGCGTTCCTTGAGCCGCAGATAGGCAGCGGCCTCCTCGGTGGTCAGGTAAATCCGGTCCTGCATCTGACTGCGCTGGGCTGTTTCTGTTCCAAGATTGGCAATTGGTCGCATTGAACTCTAGAAATCACAAGTGTCTGCAGGTCTTGTATCTGCAGGTCTTGGCTGTTCGCAGGCTTTGAGCTTTCAGGCAGGTTTGGCTTTCGGGGGAGCGCGACGGACGGTGGACTTCGCGGCGATCTTCAAGGCGGCCTTCGCGCTGGTGGTCGGGCTCGATCCCGGTTTCCTGGCGATTGTGGGCCTGTCGCTCAGGGTGACGCTGACCGCCGTGCTGATCGCGGGGCTGATCGGCCTGCCGCTCGGGGCGGCCCTGGCGCTGGCGCGCTTTCCCGGCCGCTCGGTCGTCATCGTCTGCCTCAATGCGCTGATGGGCCTGCCGCCGGTCGTGGCCGGGCTTTTCGTCTTCCTGCTGCTCTCGCGCTCTGGCCCGCTCGGCCCGCTCGGGCTGTTGTTCACGCCGACCGCGATGATCGCGGCTCAGGTGATCCTGGTCCTGCCGATCGTGATCGCGCTGACACGCCAGACGGTCGAGGACCTGTGGAGCGAGTATCGCGACCATCTGCGCTCGGTCGGGTTGGAGGGGATGCGCGCGATCCCGACCCTGCTCTTCGATGGGCGCTTTGCGCTGGCGACCGCGCTGCTCGCCGGTTTCGGCCGGGCGAGCGCCGAGGTCGGCGCGGTGCTGATCGTCGGCGGCAACATCGCCGGCTACACCCGCACCATGACGACGACGATCACGCTGGAGACCTCCAAGGGCGACCTGCCGCTGGCGCTGGGGCTCGGGCTCGTGCTGATCGCGCTGACGCTGGCGATCAATGCGGTCGCCTTCGGGGCGAGCCGCATCGGCGCCCGCTATGCCGGATGAGCATGATGCGTGACGTGACCTCGATCCTGCCGCTCAGCCTCGAGACCGTCTCCTTCCTCGGGGAGGGACGCAGATTGGTCGATGCGGTCAGCCTCGACCTGCCCGCGGGCGGGGTCACCGTGCTGCTCGGGCCCAATGGCGCCGGCAAATCGCTGATGCTCAGGCTCTGCCACGGCCTGCTGACGCCGAGCGAGGGCCGCGTGCACTGGGCGGCGAGCGTGACCGGGGGCGCGAAACGCCACGCCATGGTGTTCCAGAAGCCGATCATGCTGCGCCGCTCGGTCGAGGCCAATATCGATCATGCGCTGGCGTCGGCGGGCGTCGCGCGCGTCGAGCGGCGCGAACGCGCCCAGGCCGCGCTGCAGCGCTTCGGCCTGTCCGAGCGCGCGACGCAGCCGGCGCGGTTGCTCTCGGGTGGCGAGCAGCAGCGCCTGGCCATCGCGCGCGCCTGGAGCTTGAGGCCCGAACTGCTCTTCCTGGACGAACCGACCTCGCAGCTTGATCCCGCCGCGACGCGGCAGATCGAGGAGTTGCTGACCGGTCTCGTGGCGGAGGGCATCACGGTCTTGATGTCGACGCATGATCTCGGCCAGGCGAAGCGGCTGGCCGATCGCGTGCTGTTCCTGCACCGGGGCCGGCTGATCGAGGATTCCCTCGCCGAGTACTTCTTTGCCGAGCCGCAGACGATCGAGGCCCGCGCCTTCCTTGCCGGGGACTTGATCTGGTGAGGCGCTCTTCCCGAGAAACCGATTGCTGCCAAAACCAGAAATCCGAGGAGACGACCATGATCATGACCAGACGCCTCTTGCTCACGGCTGGCTTCTCGGCCGCCTTTGCCGGCCTTGCGCTTGCCCAGACGACCACAGTCGCGCCGCCGGCGGCATCGACCCCTGCAGCAGCGGGCGCGCGCTTCATCACCGTCTCCTCGACGACCTCGACGCAGGATTCCGGGCTGTTCGGGCATATCCTGCCCTTGTTCCAGGCCAGGACCGGCATCGAGGTGCGGGTGGTGTCGCAAGGCACCGGCCAGGCGCTCGACACCGGGCGGCGCGGCGATGCCGATGTCGTCTTCGTCCATGCCAAGGCGCAGGAGGAGAAGTTCCTGGCTGAGGGTTTCGCGCTCGAGCGCAAGCCGGTGATGTATAACGACTTCGTCCTGATCGGCCCGAAGAGCGACCCGGCCGGCGTCGCCGGCACGAAGGACATCGTCGCAGCGCTGAAGGCGATCCAGGAGAAGGGCACGCCCTTCGTCTCGCGCGGCGACAAATCCGGCACTCACTCCGCCGAACTGGCGCTCTGGAAGGTCGCGGGCATCGATCTCGATCAGAAGAAGGGCTCCTGGTATCGCGATGTCGGCCAGGGCATGGGGGCTGCGCTCAACACGGCCGGCGGCATGGGGGCCTATGTGCTCTCCGATCGCGGTACCTGGATCTCGTTCAAGAACCGCGGCGATCTCACGATTGCGGTCGAGGGTGACCGGCGCCTGTTCAACCAATATGGCGTCATGGCGGTGAACCCGGCCAAGCACCGGCATGTGAAGGTCAATGACGGCCAGGCCTTCGTGAACTGGCTGGTCAGCCCGGAAGGCCAGAAGGCGATCGCCGACTACAAGATCGACGGGCAGCAATTATTCTTCCCGAATGCGACGCAGGCGGGAGCCTGAATCGATGCGCCGTCTGATCCTTGCCGCCCTGTTCGGGCTCTCCTGCTCCGTCGCGCAGGCCGAGCAACCCGTGCTGCTCCATGCTGCCGGCAGCCTGCGCAATGCGCTGACCGAAGTCGCCCAGGCCTTCGAGGCGACGGCCAAGCTGCCGGTCAAGACCAGCTTCGGACCCTCTGGCCTGTTGCGCGAGAACCTGTCCAAAGGTGAGGCGGCCGAGGTCTTCGCTTCCGCAAACATGTCGCATCCGCTTGCCCTGACACACGAGGGCAAGGCCGGGCCCGTCGTGCTCTTCGCCCGCAACGAGACCTGCGCCTTTGCCCGCGCCGGGCTGGAGGTGACGACTGAAACGCTGCTGGCGCGCATGCTCGATCCCGCGATCAAGCTCGGCACCTCGACGCCGAAGGCCGATCCGTCCGGCGATTATGCCTGGCAGATCTTCGCCAAGGCCGAGGCGCTGAAGCCCGGCGCCAAGGCGGCCCTGGAGGCCAAGGCACTCCAGCTCGTCGGCGGTCCCGACAGCGCGCCGACCCCGGCCGACAGGAACGGCACGGGCCATCTGCTGGCGACGGGGGCGGCCGATCTGTTCCTGGGCTATTGCACCAATGCCTTGCCGATCGCGCGCGAACAGCCGGGCCAGCACATGGTCAGGCTGCCGCCGGCGCTTGCCGTGGGCGCCGATTACGGGATGACCGTGATGAACGGCGCCTCGAACAATGCCTTCCGCTTGGCGATGTTCATCCTGTCGCCTGAAGGCCAGCGCATCCTCGCCAAGCACGGCTTCACCGCCCCGACCGCGCCGCACGAGGGCAGTTGACGGCGATGGCTGCGGCCCTTCCACCGATCCGGCTCCTGGCCGCGGGCAGCCTGCGCGCGGCGCTGGGCGAGGTCGCGGCGGCGTTCGACGCCAGGACCGGACTGGCGGTCGAACTGGTCTGCGGCGCGTCGGGCCTGCTGAAAGAGCGGATCGCCCAGGGCGAGGTGGCCGATCTCTTCGCCTCGGCCGATCTCGGCAACCCCGAAGCTTTGGCGAAAGCGGGGCTGGCGGGGCCGGTCGTCTTGTTCGCGCGCAACGAGCTTTGCGCCTTCGCGCGGCCGGAGGTCACGGTTTCTCCCGAGACGCTGCTTGAACGCATGCTCGATCCGGCGATCCGGCTCGGCACCTCGACGCCGAAGGCCGACCCCTCCGGCGACTACGCCTTCCAGGTTTTTGCCCGGGCAGAGGCCTTGCAAGCCGGGGCGAAAGCGGCGCTGGAGGCCAAGGCGCTGCAATTGACCGGCGGGCCGGCGAGTATCGCGGCGCCCTCCGGCGTCAATGTCTACGGTCACAAGCTGGCGACAGGGGCGGCGGATCTGTTCCTGGCCTATCGCACCAATGCCGAAGCGATCGCGCGGGAACAGCCCGGCCTCCAGCTGGTGCGCTTGCCGGCCGGGCTGTCGGTCGGGGCCGATTACGGCCTGACCGTGATGGCCAAGGCCTCGCCAAATGCCGGGCGGCTCGCCATGTTCATCCTCTCGCGGGCCGGGCAGGAGATCCTGGCGAAGCATGGCTTCGCCGCGCCGACCTTGCCGCGCGACACGAACTGAACGGAGCAAGCGCGGATGGATTGGCAGGCGACGCGACCGGGCGAGACATCTGCGCCCCTGCCCGAGAGGCAGGACGCACATCTTGTCTTCATCGGCCGGATCTGCACGCCTTTTGCGACGCGCGACCAGTGCCCGCGCCAGGGCGACAGCGAAAATGGTCCGGAATGCCGCGTCGAGATCGACGCACCCTGGCATGCGGCCTTGATCGGGATCGCGGCCTTCGCCCATCTCGACCTGCTCTACTGGATGCATCAGGCGCGGCGCGATCTCGGGACCCAGACGCCGCGCGGGGCCGAGCCGCTCGGCACCTTCGCCCTGCGCTCGCCGGTGCGGCCCAATCCGATCGCGCTGTCGCGGGTGCGGCTGCTGCGCGTCGAGGAGGGCGCGCTGATCGTGCGCGGGCTCGACTGTCTCGACGGCACGCCCCTGCTCGATGTGAAGCCGAATCGCTGCGCCCAGTCGCCAGCGCAGGAGCATCGCCATGCCACATCCTGACCGCCGCCTGGTTCTGGCCGGGCTTGCCACGCTCGCGGTTCCGCGCGGGGCCTGGGCGGCCGCCATCCGCGACGGGGCCGGACGCGAGATCGCGATACCGGCCAAGGTCGAACGCGTCTTTCCCGCCGGGCCGCCGGCCGCGATCCAGCTCTACACGCTTGCGCCGGACCTGCTGTTGGGCTGGCCGCGCGCCAACCGACCGGAGGAACTGCCCTTCCTGCTGCCGGGCATCGGCGACAAGCCCGAAATCGGCCGCATCACCGGGCGTGGCAACAGCGCCAATCTGGAGGCGGTGCTGACGCTGAAGCCCGACCTCATCGTCGATGCCGGCTCGACCGGGCGCAGCTATGTCGAGCTCGCCGAGCGCGTGCAGGGCCAGACCGGCATTCCCTATGCGCTGCTCGACGGGCGTTTTGAGGCGATCCCTGCGAGCTATCGCATTCTTGGCCAGCTCACCGGGCGCACCGAGCGGGCCGAGACGCTGGCGCGCTGGTGCGAGAGCGCGATGACGGCGATCAAGGGCCGCATCGCGACGATTCCCGCAGAACAGCGCCCCTCGGTCTATTACGCACGCGGGCCGCGCGGGCTCGAGACCGGCCTGGGCGGTTCAATCAATGTGGAGACGCTGAGCTTTCTGGGCGCGCGCAATGTCGCGGCGGATCAGCCCGGCAATGGTTTGGCGCAGGTCTCGCTCGAACAGGTCATGGCCTGGGATCCGGAGGTGATCGTCACCATCGATCTCGGCTTTGCCGAAAGTGTGCGCGCCGATCTGGCCTGGTCAAGTATCCGGGCGGTGAAGGCGGGGCGCGTGCATCTTTCGCCGAAATTGCCCTTCGGCTGGGTCGATTTCCCGCCCTCGGTCAACCGCATGGTCGGCCTGTGGTGGCTGGCGAAGCTGCTCTATCCGGCGCAGTTCCCCGAGGACATTCGCGCCATTGCGCGCGAGTTCCACACATTGTTCTATCAGGTCACGCCGAGCGAGGCGCAGCTCGACCTGATCCTGTCGGGACGGGGGTGACGGCGTGTTTCACTGCCGACCGGATCGGTCCTGACGCCATGTCGCCATCCTCCCTTCGCGGAAACGCCATTGCGCTTGGCCTGCTCGGCGTCGCCGTGCTGCTCGCTTTCGGGCTCGGGCGCTTTCCTGTCGGGCCCGCCGATCTGGCGCGGCTCGTCTGGGCGGGCCTGAGCGGTCAGCCTTCGGGCCTGTCGCCGCAGATCGAGGCCGTGATCTGGAACATTCGCGGGCCGCGCGTGGTTGCCGCTTTGCTTTGCGGGGCGGCGCTGGCGGTCGCGGGCACGGCCTTCCAGGGGCTGTTCCGCAATCCGCTGGTCTCGCCCGATATCCTGGGCGCGTCCTCGGGTGCAGCGCTGGGGGCGGTCGTCGGGATCTATTTTTCGCTGGGTCTGTTTGCGATCCAGCTCGCGGCCTTCACGGGTGGGCTGGTCGCGGTCGGCGCGGTCTATGCGATCGGCTCGACCATCCGGCGCGGCGATCCGGTGCTGGTCCTGGTGCTGACCGGCGTCGTCGTCGGCTCGCTCCTGGGGGCGGGCATCGGGCTGGTGAAATACTGGGCCGATCCTTACAACCAATTGCCCGCCATGACCTTCTGGCTGCTCGGCAGCCTCGCCGGAACGGCCAAGCCGGACCTCGCTCCGCTGCTCGGCCCGGTGCTGCTGGGCACGGCCGTGCTTGTCGCCCTGCGCTGGCGGATGAATGTGATGTCGCTGCCGGAGGAGGAGGCGCGGGCGCTCGGGCTCAATACCGGCCCCTTGCGCATCGCGATCGTGACGGCGGCGACGCTGGTGACGGCGGCGAGCGTCGCGGCGGCCGGCATCATCGGCTGGGTCGGGCTCGTCGTGCCGCATCTGGCGCGTTTTCTGGTCGGTCCCGATTTCGGCAAGCTCCTGCCGACGGCGGCGCTCCTTGGCGGCGGCTATCTCCTGATCATCGACACGCTGGCGCGCACCGCGGCGCCGGTCGAGACGCCGCTTGGCATCCTCACCGCCGTGATCGGCACGCCCTTCTTCATCTGGTTGCTGGCCTCGGCGCGCGGAGGCTGGTCGTGAGCCTGAGCGCGGCTGACCTCGCCTATGGCTACCCTGAGCGCCGGATCGGCCGCGATATCGGGCTCGTTCTGAAGGCCGGCGAGGTCCTGGCGCTGCTCGGGCCCAATGGCGGTGGCAAGACCACGCTGCTCAAGACCCTACTCGGCCTGCTGCCACCCCATGGCGGAACGCTGACGCTCGATGGCCGGCCGCTGGCGGTGCTTTCGGTCGAGCAGCGGGCGCGGGCGCTGGGCTATGTGCCCCAGGCCCATGCCGGCACCTTCGCCTTCACGGTGTTCTCGGTGGTGCTGATGGGGCGGACCGCGCATGGCGGGCTGTTCGCCGCGCCGTCCAGCCATGACCGCGAAGTCGCGCAGGCCATGCTGGAGCGGCTCGGCATCGCAAAGCTGGCGCAGCGCCCCTATACGCAGATCTCGGGCGGCGAACGCCAACTCGTGCTGATCGCCCGCGCGCTGGCGCAGGAGCCGGCCTATGTCATCCTGGACGAGCCGACGGCGAGCCTCGATTTCGGCAATCAGGGCAAGGTGATGAGCCAGATCAGGCGGCTCGCGGCGGAGGGACTCGGCGTGCTCTTCACCACGCATGATCCCAACCAGGCGCTGGCCCATGCCGACCGGGTGATGCTGCTGCGCGAGGGGCAGGCGATCGCGACGGGCGAAGCCGCCGCGATGCTGACGCCGGAGCGGCTAAGCGAGCTTTACGGGGTCGCGATCGAGACCGTGCGGGACGCGGACGGGCGGGTCGCGTTCCTGCCGGGTGGGTGAGGACTGGGCGTCATTCTCGGGCTTGTGCCCCGAGAATCTCATGACCAGAGCACTCTGGTTTACGAGATGGTCGGCTCAAGCCCGACCATGACGCGCTCCGGAGACCTGCCGCCTCACCCCTTCATGTAATCATGGATCTTCCGGCCGAAGGGCAAGGTCAGGTCGGCGATGAAGTGGTGCGCGCCGATGACCTTTCGCACCGGCAGGTCGGCGACCGGCGCGTTGACATGCGGGATCAGATGGAGACGGCCGGGGCCGATCCAGGAGCCTTTCACCGTGATGTCGGTGAGGTTCAGCGCCACGAGCTGGCAGATTTCGGGCTCGCCGTCGACGCCGGGGATGATCTTGAGGTTGACCTGCGTCTTGGTCAGCATCGCCGTGGTCTTGACGCCGTTGCCGGCCAGGCTCTCATGCTTGTAGCCCATCGTGCCCATGGCGACCTGCTGGCCGGCATACTCGAGCGTGCCGGTGAGCGTGTCCTTGACCACTTCCAGCTTGGGATGGGCGTATTTCTTGGGAAAGCCCCAGATCTCGCGGCCGGCCGCGATCGGCGGCTCGTCGTCGAGATACATCTGCGAGACGAAGGAGACCTCCTCCTCGCCGAACTTGCAGGGGATGACGATGCCGCTCTCGGTGTAGCTGCCGAAACCGGAGGAATCGGGCATCTTGATCCATTCATAGCTGACGATCGGCGTCGCCAAAGGCATCAAGGGCTCGGGCAATTGATGGCGGATCGCCTCGGGATCGGTCTCGTAGCTGATGATCATGTATTCGCGGTCGACGAAGCGGTAGGGCCCGGCCGGGTAGCTCGGCCCCGCCAGCGGCATCGAGGGCAGATCGAGGATGTCCTTGCGATTCATGGCGATGTCGCCCCTTAGCTCACGTCGCTTCTAAAAGTTGAGAGCACTGCTCACGCGAAAAAACGATAGCCATTTTTCGCGCAATGCTCTGGCCTATTCAGCGGTCCAGCCGCCATCGATCGGGAGGATGACGCCGGTGATCGATTTCGCGGCGTCCGAGGCGAGGAAGACGGCAAGCGCCGCGACCTCCTCGCTGGTGACGAATTGCTTGGTCGGCTGGGCGTGCAGCAGCACGTCGTTGATGACCTGCTCCTTGGTGAGACCGCGTGCCGCCATGGTCTCAGGTATCTGCTTCTCGACCAGCGGCGTCCAGACATAGCCCGGGCAGATCGCGTTCGCCGTGACGCCGAAGGTCGCGGCTTCGAGCGCGACCGTCTTGGTCAGGCCGGCGATGCCGTGCTTGGCGGCGACATAGGCCGATTTGAACGGCGATGCGACCAGGGCATGGGCCGAGGCCGTGTTGATGATGCGGCCCCATTTGCGCGCCTTCATGCCCGGAAGCGCGGCGCGGATGGCGTGGAAGGCGGCCGAGAGGTTGATCGCGATGATCGCGTCCCATTTCTCGACGGGGAAGTCTTCGATCGGCGAGACGAACTGGATGCCGGCATTGTTGACCAGGATGTCGACCGAGCCGAACTCGCTTTCGGCCTCGGCGATCATCGCTGCGATGGCGCCGCCATGGGCCATGTCGGCGGGGGAATAGCGCGCGGCAACCCCGAAATCGGCCTCGATACCGGCGCGCTCCGTCTCGATGGCGTCTGGCGCGCCGAAACCGTTGATGACGATGTTGGCGCCCTCAGCCGCATAGGCGCGGGCGATGGCGAGGCCGATTCCGGAGGTCGAGCCGGTGACGACGGCGGTCTTGCCCTTCAGCATGCTGCTCTCTCCCTCCAAAGCCCGGACTGGTCCGCCGGCGCATGCTGCGCCGCAAAATCCGTGCCTGAGGCGTGACGGAGGAAGCTGACGCAGCGATGAAGCTTGCCTGACGGGACGATGACGGTCGCTTGGTCAGCCTTCGCCCGCATGTGCGCGTCATATCGCTGTCACTCGATAGCGCTGTTTCCTGAGCGAGATCGGCATTATCATTGTTGCAGTGCGATCAGCTTGAGGACATCCGCGCCATGAACGCTCCTCCCTCCGTCTCCCTCTCGGAAAGCCGCTATCTCGGCTGGCGGCCCGAGCGCTGCGACCGCGTCGCGCTCGTGCTCCAGGGCGGTGGGGCGCTCGGCGCCTATCAGGCCGGAGTCTATCAGGCGCTGCATGAGGCCGATATCGAGCCGGACTGGGTCTCGGGCGTCTCGATCGGCGCGATCAATTCGGCCTTGATCGCCGGCAACCCGCGCGAGCGCCGGCTGGAGCGCCTCAAGGCGTTTTGGGACCGCATCACCGATCGCAAGGTCTGGTGGTTCACGCCTGAGGGCGACATCTACCGCCAGGCGCGCAACGCGACCTCGTCCTTCTTCACCACCTTGCTGGGCCAGCCCGGCTTCTTCGAGCCACGCCGGACGAGCCCGCTCTTCGCGGCGGCCGGCGCGAGCGACGCGACCAGCTATTATGACACCTCGCCTTTGCGCGAGACCCTGCTGGAGCTGGTCGATTTCGACCTGATCAATCGCAAGGCGGTCCGGTTCTCGGTCGGTGCGGTCAATGCGGCCTCGGGCAATTTCGTCTATTTCGACAACGCCCAGGAGACTATCGGGCCCGAGCATGTGATGGCGTCTGGCGCGCTGCCGCCGGCCTTCCCGACCGTGCAGATCGGCACCGAACATTACTGGGATGGCGGCATCGTCTCCAATACGCCGCTGCAGCATCTCCTGGCGCAGGAGGACACGCTGAATTCACTGATCTTCCAGGTCGATCTGTTCTCGGCGCGCGGCGCACTGCCGCGCACGCTGCAGGATGTGATGGGCCGGCAGAAGGACATCACCTATTCCTCGCGCACGCGCCTGACGACCGATCTGTTCGCGCTGATCCAGAACTGGAAGAAGAAGACGCATCAGGCGCTCTCGAAAGTGCCCGATGGCAGCCTGAGCGAGGAGGAGCGGACGCTGCGCGACGAGCTCGCGCTGATGCCCGAGCACACCATCCTGCAACTGATCTATCAGCAGAAATCCTATGAGGGCCACGCCAAGGATTACGAGTTCTCGCGCACCTCGATGCAGGAACACTGGAAGTCAGGCTATGAGGACACCAAGCAGACGCTGACCCGCAAGGACTGGCTGACGATCCCGCCCGACGGCGCCGGAATCGTGGCGCATGACGTGCACAGGGATTTCGAGCGGCGGTAAAGTCTGTCGTCCTGGCTCTGAACCACGCCGTTATCCTGGGCGACCGAAGGTCGTCCCGGGATCCATCGTAGGGAACTGCGCTCTACGATGGATCCCGGATCTGCGCGGCTTCGCCGCTTGTCCAGGATGACGGCGTGTTTCCCAGCCTAACTGCGGCGCTAGCGGAGCGGCCCTCAGGCGAGCTTGCCCGCAGCCGGCAGGCGGGCGCGGACCACGGCGCCGATCGCCGCCAGGGCCGCGGCGGTGAGCAGCGCGCCGAGCGTGAGATACCAGCCGACGGCCGACAGCCCGTAATTGCTGGCGAGCCAGGTCGCGATATAGGGCGCGAGCGATGCGCCGACGATGCCGCCGAGATTGAAGGTCAGCGAGGCGCCGGTATAGCGCACGGCGGTCGGGAAGAGTTCGGCCAGCGCGGTGCCGAGCGGGCCATAGGTGAAGCCCATCAAGCCGAAGCCGAGCACGAAGAAGAGCGTGATCGCGGTCAGGTTGCCGGCAACGAACAGCGGCGTGAACAGGAAGCCGTAGGCGGCGATCGCCAGCGTGGTCCAGAACAGCACCCGGCGATTGCCGAAACGGTCGGCGAGCAGTGCCGAGAGCGGGATCGCCAGTCCGAAGAAGACGACGCCGACCATCTGCACCGGCAGGAACTGCCCGCGCGCATAGCCCAACGCTGTCGTGCCCCAGCTCAGCGAGAACACGGTCATCAGGTAGAACAGCACGAAGGTCGCCAGCGCCGCGATGGTGCCGAGCAGGAGATGAGCCTTGTGCTGCGACACCACCGCGACAATCGGCATGCGGACGCGCTCATGCTTGTCGATCGCCTTCTGGAATTCGGGCGTCTCGGTCAGGCGCAGCCGGACATAGAGCCCGACGAAGACCAGAAGCGCGCTGGCCAGGAAGGGAATGCGCCAGCCGAAGGAGTAGAACTGCGCGTCGCTGAGCAGGTCGGTAAGCAGAAGGAAGCTGCCGGTGGCGCAGATGAAGCCGATCGGCGCGCCGAGCTGCGGGAACATGCCGTACCAGGCCTGCTTGCCGGGAGGGGCGTTCTCGGTGGCGAGCAGCACGGCTCCGCCCCATTCGCCGCCGAGCCCGAGGCCCTGGCCGAGACGGCACAGCGCCAGCAGCAGCGGAGCCATGACGCCGACGCTGGCATAGGTCGGCAGCAGGCCGATCAGAACCGTCGAGAGGCCCATCGTCATCAGGGCGGCGACGAGCGTGGCCTTGCGCCCGATCCTGTCGCCGAAATGCCCGAAGATCGCCGCGCCGATCGGCCGCGCGAAGAAGGCGATCGCGAAGGTCGCCAGCGATTGCAGCATCGCCGAGGTTGCGTCCCCGCCGGGGAAGAACAGCTTTGGGAACACCAGCACGGCGGCGGTGGCGTAAATATAGAAGTCGAAGAACTCGATCGTCGTGCCGATGAGGCTGGCGAAGAGAATGCGGGCCGGCGAATTGGCGGCGGGAGCGGCAACGGGGGACGACACGGGGATACTTTCGATGATCGAGCTTGCGAAGCTGGCGGCCATAGCGGAAAGCCGATTGGCAATCAATGCGCGCAACGCATGTCTGTCGTCATATAATTGCGCCGATATGCTGTCTCTGCATCACTTCGTTGCCGATGGCAGCTTCCTCCTCAGGCACCTCTGCCTCAGGCGTCCTTGCCTCAGACGCCCTTGCCCAGTTCCACCGGGACCGAGAAGGAACGCTTCACCTGTCCGAGCGCGAAGCTCGATTCGATCGAGGCGACATTGTCGAGCCGGGTCAGCTTGTCCTTAAGGAAGCGCTCATAGGCGGCGAGGTCGCTGACGATGATGCGCAGCAAGTAATCGCGTGGCCCGGTCATCAGATAGCAATCGGCGACCTCGGGCCAACGGGCGACGATGGCCGCGAAGCGGTCGAGCTCCTCCTCACGCTGGCGCTCGAGCTTGATCGAGGCGAAGACCGAGACCGGCAGGCCGAGCTTGTCCTGGTCGACGACCGCGACATAGCCCTTGATCACGCCCGCCTCCTCCAGCAGCCGGACGCGCCGCGCGCAAGGCGAGGGCGAGAGCCCGACCTTGCCGGCGAGATCCTGAATGCTCATGCGCCCGTCGGCCTGGAGAGCCTGGACGATGCGGCGGTCGATGTCGTCGAGTTTGTGATCTGGCATGGTTTTCTGCTTCCGGTCGGGTGATAGCACGGGCCGATGAGCGCGGCAGCATCCCGCGTGTCAGTGCCTTGGGTGCGAAGGCTGTCGCTTTCCCGCAACAGTTGTAGGAACTCGGCGTTGCCGATGTGAGTGCAGGTTGTTCGGAAGGGGCGGCTCAACTACCGGCGGTGTCTCCATTTCCGGGAGGCCACATGCTCGTCCGTCTGATCGTCGCAACCTTTCTCGCTGTCGGGCTTGCCGGCTGCGTCACCGTCTCGAACCCGCTGACGCTGGAACAGCGCGAGGCGCTGCGACTGGCCTCCGTCGCCGTCGAGGTCGATCCGGCCGCGACCTTGTGGTGGGGCGATGGCGACCGGGCCTATGCCCGCAGCAAGAGCCTGCCGGAAACGGAGTCGGAGGCGTTGTCGAAGACGCCGGAGGCGCGCGCCTTCATCGCCAAGGCCGCTTCGGGCAAGATTGCCGCTGCGCTTGAACGCGAGCTCAGGCCGGCGCTCACCGGCCAGCAACCTGTCAAGGTCATGGTGACCTTGCGCAATCTGCGCGTGACTTCGATCATCCAGCGTATCCTGGTCGGTGGACCTCATGAGATGACGGCGGATGTAACAGTCGTCGACGCGAAGAGCGGCCGGCCGGTCCTGTCCTACCCAGGGTTGCGGGCGGTCGCACGCGCCGGCGAGGGGATTGGCGGCACGCTTGTCGATGCGGCCTTCATGCCCGATCCGATAGACAGGCTGACGGGAAATTTCGCCGAGGACTTCACGAGCTGGCTCCTGCAGCGGCCGGGCCCGACGCCGCCGCCCAAGTGATTGGCGAGATCCCGGCCTTGCCGGCGAGATCCTGAATGCCCATGCGCCCGTCGGCCTGGAGAGCGTGGACGATGCGGCGGTCGATGTCGTCGAGTTTATGATCTGGCATTGTCTCTCGCTTTCAGGGCCGGGATTAGCGGAAACCACCAATTGGGGAAGTCGCGGCTCACGTCTTTAGCTGCCAACGCCGCGGAAACCATGCATGATCACGGCCTCTTTTGGAGGCACATGCATGTCCGATCCGCGCCTGCCCATTCTCGCCGAGCTGGAAAAGAAGATTCTCTGGCTCGCCTCATGGACGATCCACAACGCCAATCATATCCGCGCCAGCGAGGACGGCATGAAGGTGGGCGGGCATCAGGCCTCCTCGGCCTCGCTCGCCACCATCATGACGGCGCTGTATCTCGGCGTGCTCAGGCCGCAGGACCGGGTCGCGGTGAAGCCGCATGCCTCGCCGATCTTCCACGCCATCAACTATCTGATGGGGCTGCAGACGCGCGAGAAGCTGGAGAATTTCCGCGGCTACAAGGGCGCGCAGAGCTATCCCTCGCGCACCAAGGACATCGACGACGTCGATTTCTCGACCGGCTCGGTCGGCCTGGGCGTCGCGCAGACGCTGTTTTCCTCGCTGGTGCAGGATTACGTCAAGGCGCATGGCTGGGGCGAGAAGCGCCAGGACGGCCGCATGGTCGCGCTGATCGGCGATGCCGAGCTCGACGAAGGCAATATCTTCGAGGCCCTGATGGAGGGCTGGAAGCACGGCCTGCGCAACACCTGGTGGGTGATCGACTATAATCGCCAGTCGCTCGACGCCGTCATCCGCGAAGGGCTCTATGACCGCTTCGAGCAGATGTTCAGGAATTTCGGTTGGGACGTCGTCACGCTGAAATACGGCTCTTTGCAGCAGGCCGCTTTCAAGGAGAAGGGCGGCGAGCGGCTGAAGGCCTGGATCGATTCCTGCCCGAACCAGCTCTATTCCGCCCTGACTTTCCAGGGCGGGGCGGCCTGGCGCAAGCGCCTGATGGACGATCTCGGCGATCAGGGGCCGGTCACCAAGCTGATCGAGAGCCGCTCTGACACTGAGCTGTCCAGGCTGATGTGCAATCTCGGTGGGCATGACCTGCCGTCGATCCTAGAAGCCTTCGAGGCGATCGACCATGACCGCCCGGTCTGCTTCCTGGCCTATACCGTCAAAGGGTTCGGCCTGCCGCTCGCCGGGCACAAGGACAACCATGCCGGGCTGATGACCAAGGATCAGATGGAGGGCTTCAAGACCGCCAATGCGGTCCGGCTCGGCCATGAGTGGGATCTGTTCGAAGGGCTGTCGCTGCCGCAGAGCGAGCTTCGCGCCTTCCTCGACAAGGTGCCGTTCTTCGCAGAGGGCCGGCGCCGTAAGAGCGCGCCGAAATTGCCGGTGCCCAAGGTGCTGGAGGCTGGCATCCAGGCGACGATGTCCACCCAGATGGGCTTCGGCAAGATCCTGGACGATCTCGCCAAGCGCGGCGGGCCCTTGGCCGACCGCATCGTCACGACCGCGCCCGACGTCACCGTCTCGACCAATCTCGGGCCCTGGGTCAACCGGCGCGGCCTGTTCGCCAGGGCGGAGATGGCCGACACCTTCAAGGATGAGCGCATCCCCTCGATGCAGAAATGGGAGTTCTCGCCCAAGGGCCAGCATATCGAGCTGGGCATTGCCGAGATGAACCTGTTCATCAATCTCTCGGCGCTGGGCCTGTCGCATTCGATCTTCGGCGAGCGCCTGATCCCGATCGGCACGCTCTACGACCCGTTCATCTCGCGCGGCTTGGATGCGCTGAACTATGCCTGTTACCAGGATGCGCGCTTCATGGTGGTGGCGACGCCCTCGGGCGTCACGCTGGCGCCTGAGGGCGGCGCGCATCAGTCGATCGCCACGCCCCTGATCGGGATGAGCCAGGATGGGCTTTGCGCCTTCGAGCCGGCTTTCGTCGACGAGCTTTCGGTGATGATGCGCTGGTCCTTCGACTATCTGCAGAGGGATGGCGAGGGCGACCCCAATGAGCGGACCTGGCTGCGCGACGAGACCGGCGGCTCGGTCTATTTGAGGCTCTCGACGCTGCAGCTCGAGCAGCCGAAGCGGGCGATGACGCCGGAGCTCGAGCACGCGATCATCGACGGCGCCTATTGGCTGCGCAAGCCCGGCCCCAACGCCTCGGTGGTGGTCGCTTATACCGGCGCGGTCGCGGCGGAGGCTATCGAGGCCGTCGGGCTGCTGGGTGAGGACCGGCGCGATGTCGGCCTGCTCGCGATCACTTCCGCCGATCGGCTCAATGCCGGCTGGCAGGCGGCCGAGCGGGCGCGCCAGCGCGGCAACCAGCAGGCGACGAGCCATATCGAGCGCCTGCTCGGCGAGCTGTCCCGCGATTGCGGCATCGTCTCGGTGCTGGACGGGCATCCCGCCACGCTGGCCTGGCTCGGCAGCGTGCATGGCCACAAGCAGAAGGCGCTCGGCGTCGAGCATTTCGGCCAGACCGGCACGGTCGCCGACCTCTACCGCCATTTCGGCATCGATGCGAATGCGATCGTGCATGCCGCGCAAGCGGCGGCGCCAGGCCGGCCGGTGCGCTATCTGAAGGCGCTGCCGTAGGGTGCTGTCATCCCGTGCGCGCTGCGGCATTCATGCCGCTGCGCAGACACGGGACCGTCACCAGAAAGAGGTGCCTTTTCGTCGCGCGGTCCCGCATCTGCGCAGCAACACTTCGTGCTGCAGCGCGTGCGGTATGACACCCGCGCTCAGAAGCGGGGGGTCGAGAAGCTGTTGGCGAAGGGGTTGACGCCGGAGCCGATGCGGCCCGGCAAGGTGCCCTCGCCGTAGAATTCGCCGGTGCTGGCATAGACCGGCGTGGCGGCGAAATGCTGGCTGGCGTAATTGTTCATCGAGCCGACCGGCACGACATTGCCGAGGTCGAAGTAGCTGCGCTTCTGCACGGTGACGCGCAGCGGGGCGCGGCGGTTCTGCGCCTCGGCGATCGTCGTCGCGACGGTCAGCGCCACGAGCGAGAGGCCGAAGCCGGCGGCGAAACGCTGGAAGGAACGCATGACGAAAGGTCTCCTGAGGCGACGGGCGGCGGGGCATCTATCACGATGCGGGATGACGCGACGATACTCCCTCGTAGTTAACGCTTTTGTTTGCCTTCGCCAGAGGCGAAGCACGCGAAAGTGAGATTTTGCGCGGTGAGTGCCCGCAGCTCTTCGAGGCCGAGTGTCCTGGCGCGGAAACATCCCCGTCATTCCGGGGCGATCCGTGGGGTCGAGCTCGGAATGACGCGGTGGTTAGCGCCTTGCCACCGTCTTCAGCGCGGGGGCGGAGCCGTCGGCGTCGAGCCAGGAGGCCTTGCGGCCGGTGGCCGAGAGGCGCGGCGGCGCGCAGGCCGGCTGGCGGGCGAGCTCGGTGCGCGAGAAGGCTGAGCGCAGGGCCTTGTCCTCGCCGGCGGCGAGCAGGTCGATCCGGTCGATCAGGCAGACCAGTTGCTGGCGGTCGGCCGGTCGGCCGGGCGCGCCACACCACCAGCCGCTGAGGCCGAGCGGCAGGTCGCCTGCGCTCTTGTCGCCTGGGCTCTTGCGGAAGGCGATGCAGGGGCGGCTGGCATCGCCGTCGCTCAGCGTCGTATCGGCGGTCTCGACCGTGCCGAAGCGGGTCTCGATCGAGGTCGGAACGCCGCTGCGCTGGATCGACATGCCGCGCTCGGAGGCCTCGCGCACCAATGCGATGACGAAGGGGTGGGGCCGCGCCTCATTGTTATGGGTGACGAGCAGGCGCAATCGCAGATGCGGCTTGTCGGTCTCAAAAGCGCCGAAGCTTAGCGTGTCCTGACGGCGGGCGCCGTCCTGGCTGCGCATCGCCTCATAGGCCGGCTGCTGGCGCTCGAGTTCGGGCGATTCCAGGCCGAACATCGCGATCGGCTTGGCAATCTTGAACCAGCTGTCGCCAATGAGCGCCTGCTGGCGCGGCTCCAGGAGCACGTCGCGGACCGGGCGGCTCTCGCTGGCGGCGGGAATTGTCAGGCTGGCGAGGCTGGGCTCGCTGTCGCCGGCGGCGGACAAGGCGGTGACGAGGCTCGCCGTCAGGCCGATGCCGGTCAGGGCGGCGATCCCGCGCCAGACCAGCCCGCCGGTCAGGCCCAGGCCGCTACTCAGGGCCGAGCCGCGACGGCCGAAAGCGGCGAAGGCGCCGCGCAGCAGCATGGCGAAGCCGGTTTCGATCGCGTCGGCACAGCGGATCAGCGTCGTGACGCCGTCGAAGCGCACAAGACGAGGCTTGACCCGAACGATCGCGGCGTTGGCGGCGGCTGCCATCGCCGGCCAATGCGAACGGGCCGCGCTGAGCAGGATCGATGAGACATTACGCGACACGACCGGAACTCGCCTTAATGGCCGTGTCATGTGCACGGCTCGTCTTCACCCGCGCGGACACTGGCCGGCTGTGAGTCAGCGCCGGGTTACCGCCGGCGGGCAATCCGCGAACAGCGTAAATCCGAGGTCAAGGAGCAGGGTTAACAGCGGGGGACGTTGACTTTTGGCCGCCTTGGGTGTTTTGACTTGGCGCAAGGCGCGCGGGGCAACCCGCCTAGCGCCGACGCGAAGCCTTCAGCCCTTCGGGATTGGCCCTGTGAACGTCCGTCAGACGACGAAACGCACGACCAAAACGGCGACCGGTAAAACGGTTACGTCGCGCTGACCTTCGCCTCGGTTCCGGGTTCTCTCCCCCCGGCGGGGATAATCGCCGAACCTGCTTCACATTATCGAGCGGGCCGGCATCCCGGGGGAGACCAAACCGGTTTCATCCAAAAGGACCATCACAATGAGCTTCAAGGTCGCGATTGTCGGCGCCACGGGTAATGTGGGCCATGAGATGCTCGATATCCTGGCCGAGCGCGCTTTCCCGGTCAGCGAGGTCGTAGCACTCGCCTCTTCCCGGTCTATCGGCACCGAGGTCTCCTTCGGCGACAGGGTCCTGAAGGTGAAGGCGCTGGAGCATTACGACTTCTCCGACACCGATATCTGCCTGATGTCGGCCGGCGGCGAGGTCTCCAAGGAATGGTCGCCCAAGATCGGCGCGCAGGGCTGCGTCGTCATCGACAACTCCTCGGCCTGGCGCATGCATCCCGACGTGCCGCTGATCGTGCCGGAGGTGAACGCGGCGGCTGCCGCAGGCTTCACCAAGATGAACATCATCGCCAACCCGAACTGCTCGACCGCCCAGCTCGTCGTGGCCCTGAAGCCGCTGCACGACAAGTATGTGATCAAGCGCGTCGTCGTCTCGACCTATCAGTCGGTCTCCGGCGCCGGCAAGGAGGCGATGGACGAGCTCTTCAACCAGACGCGCTCGATCTTCGCTGCCGGTGAGATGACCACGAAGAAGTTCCCCAAGCGCATCGCCTTCAATCTCATCCCGCAGATCGACGTCTTCATGGAGGACGGCTTCACCAAGGAAGAGTGGAAGATGATGGCGGAGACCAAGAAGATCCTCGATCCGAAGATCAAGCTGACC
The DNA here is from genome assembly GCF_031884435.1 of Bosea sp. 685. Lineage (NCBI taxonomy): Bacteria > Pseudomonadati > Pseudomonadota > Alphaproteobacteria > Hyphomicrobiales > Alloboseaceae > Allobosea > Allobosea sp. 685. The sequence goes on from NZ_CP134779.1 coordinate 6,508,083, forward strand.
GCGACCTGCGTGCGCGTGCCGGTCTTCATCAGCCATTCCGAGAGCGTCAACATCGAGTGCGAGAAGCCGATCACGGCCGATGAGGCGCGCGAGGTGCTGCGCACCGCTCCCGGCATCCTCGTCATCGATAAGCACGAGCCTGGCGGCTACATCACCCCGCATGAGGCGGCCGGCGAGGACGCGACCTATATCTCGCGCATCCGCGAGGACAGCACGGTCGAGAACGGCCTCGCCTTCTGGTGCGTCTCCGACAATCTGCGCAAGGGCGCGGCGCTGAACGCGGTGCAGATCGCCGAGGTGCTGATCAACCGCAAGCTGATCCAGCCGCGCAAGCAGGCGGCGTGACGCGAGGCGCAGTTATCTGCTGATCGAGGCGGGCCAAAAGCCCGCCTTTTTCTTGATGGGTCTTGTTGCTGTGCCGATGCCTTGGCGCGGCCATGCATGGTCGCCGTTCGATCTTTGCGCAACGCGGGACCGATCAAATCGATTAGCGTCGCGTTTCAATCCCGCGCGTCGATGATTTGCCAAACGCTCCCCACCCAGAACCGACACCCTTGCCGCCTGTGACGGCGGCGTTGCCGCTGCGTCGCGACAATGCCTTTCGCGGCATCGGGCTGATCCTGCTGTCGACCTTCTTCCTGACCGCGTCGGACGTGGTCTCGAAGCTGCTCACCACGACGGTGCCGCCCCTGCAGATCACCTGGCTGCGCTACAGCGTCTTCACCGTGATCATGCTCGCCATCGTGGCGCGCAGCGGCGGCCTGGAGCGGTTGCGGACGCGCAAGCCGATGCTGCAGTTCCTGCGCGGCCTCGGAGTCACGGGCTCCTCGATCCTGTTCGTGATCGGGCTCAAATATCTGCCGATCGCCGATGCCACGGCGACGAGCTTCATCGCGCCCTTGTTCGTCACGGCCTTGTCGATCCCGATCCTGGGCGAAACCATCGGCTGGCGGCGCTGGACCGCGACGCTGGTCGGGCTGCTCGGCGTGCTGATCGTGGTGCGGCCGGGCGGGGCCGGCTTCCAGCTCGCCTCGCTGCTGCCGGTCGTCTCGGCCTCGACCTGGGCCTTCGCGCTGATCGTGACCCGCATGATGAGCCGGACCGAGAGCCCGCTGACGACCTTGGCCTATTCGGCGATGATCGGCTTTGCGATCGTCAGCGCGGTGATGCCCTTCACCTGGCAGCCCTTGACGGCGGAGATGGTCTGGCTCGGCGTCTTCGTCGGCGCCACCTCGACGATCGGCCACTGGCTGGTGGTGCAGGCCTTCCGCCACGCCGACGCTTCGCTGCTGGCGCCGTTCTCCTATATGCAGTTGCTCTGGGCCGCGATCTTCGGCTTTTTCCTGTTCGCCGTTCTGCCCGATATTTGGACGCTGGTCGGTGCGGTGATCATTGCGGGGTCGGGCCTCTACACCGCGCATCGCGAGCGCATCAAGGCGCGGCTGCTGAGCGCCTGAGACAGGAGTGCTTCCGGCATCCTGCTCGCCCCGGGACGCGAGCTTCCCCAGCGAGGCGCAGGGTTAGGCGGATGCCGTACGGTCTTGTAGTATGCGGGGCCGGCGTGAAAAGCGGGCACCCTCTCTCAAGGACAGTCTCGATGCCATCCGCTTTCATCCGCACCGTTCTGACGGCCACCTGCCTCGTCGCATTTCCGCTACTCGCAGCGGCCAAGACCTATTCGATCCCCGACCCCAATCCGGTCGCGGTGATCACGCTGCCGGATGGTTGGGAATCGAGCGAGATCGACAAGGGCGTCCAGTCGACCTCGGAGGACGAGACCGTCTATGTCTCCGTCGAGGTCACCGAGCTCAAGGATGCGGCGCAGGCGATCGCCGACGCGGTCACATGGCTGAAGAGCAAGGATGTCGTCATCGACCAGGCGAGCCAGGAGCAGAAGCCTTTCTCGATCAACGGGCTCGAAGGTGTCCAGGTCAAATGGAACGGCAAGGACGAGGACGGTCCGACGCATGTCAGCCTGACGCTGCTGCAGGTGACCGATACCAAGGGCCTCGTCCTGACCTATTGGGCTTCGCCCGAGGGCGAGACCGAGAATCTCAAGGACCTCTCCAGCATCATCAATAGCCTCAAGGGCCTGAAGTAGTATGCGCTAATCTCACGCCTCGATGCGTTCATGGCGCAGCGAGGCTTCCGGCCCCTGAAGCTGGGCGCGCGACGAGACATAATTGGCGATGGCGCGCTCCAGGCGGCACACGCCCTCAGGCCGAAACCTCGACGATGGTCATTCTGGAAGCGACGACGTCGAACCGGCTTCTGTCGGTGCCCGGCAAGGGGAAGCCCAGGACCTAGAGGTTGTCAGGGCGCTGCCCGCCCGGCGATGGCCGGGAGGTCGGTCGCTGGTACCGGCGGGGAAAACCAGCGGCGGCCGAGCCAGAGCGCGACATGGACGAGCAGGACGAGGACCGGCACCTCGACCAGGGGGCCGATCACGGCAGCAAAAGCGACCGGCGAGGCGAGGCCGAAGCTGGAGATCGCAACCGCGATGGCGAGCTCGAAATTATTGCCCGAGGCGGTGAAGGCGACGGCCGTGGTGCGGGGATAGTCGGCCTCGATCCATTTACCCATGGCGAAGCTGATCAGGAACTGCAGCACGAAATACAGCGCCAGCGGGATTGCGATCCGCACCGCGTCGAAAGGCAGGCGCAGCAGATCGCTACCTTTAAGCCCGAACATTGCGACGATGGTGAACAGCAGCGCGGCCAGCGTGACCGGCCCGATGCGCGGTAGGAAGGTTTCCTCGTACCATTCCTGGCCTTGGCGCGCGGTCAGGATGCGCCGTGTCAGATAGCCGGCCAGGAAGGGGATGCCGAGATAGATCGCAACCGCTTGCGCGATCGTCCAGAAGCTGACCGCGACGACGCTGCCCTCCAGCCCGAACAGCGGCGGCAGAACACTGAGGAAGAACCAGGCATAGACGCTGAAGAACAGGATCTGGAAGAGCGAGTTGAAGGCGACGAGGCCGGCGACATATTGGTTGTCGCCCTTGGCGAGCTGGTTCCAGACCAGCACCATGGCGATGCAGCGCGCGAGGCCGATCAGGATCAGCCCGGTCATGTAATGCGGCTGATCGCGCAGGAAGATCACCGCCAGCGCGAACATCAGGACGGGGCCGATCAGCCAGTTCTGGACCAGCGACAGCGCCAATACGCGCTTGTCGGCGAAGACGGCCGGCAATTCCTCATAGCGGACGCGCGCCAGCGGCGGGTACATCATCAAGATCAGGCCGATCGCGATCGGGATGTTGGTCGTGCCGATCGAGAGGCTCTCGAGCGCGGCGGGCAGGCCGGTGAAGACTGTGCCAAGCGCGATGCCGAGCGCCATCGCCGCAAAAATCCAGAGCGTCAGGTAGCGATCGAGGAAGGAGAGCCTTTCGGGCGCAGGCGCGGTCGTCATGCCGAAATCCTCGTTCCGGTCTCGTCGATGACGCGCTCGCCATCCTCCTTGGCGAAAGCGCCCTGCTGGGAGGCGGGCAGCAAGTCCAGCACGGCTTCGGAGGGCCGGCAGAGCTTGACGCCGAGCGGTGAAACCACCAGCGGCCGGTTGATCAGGATGGGGTGCGCCAGCATCGCGTCGATCAGCGCATCGTCGGGCAAGGACATCTCGCCAAGGCCGAGCTCGGCATAGGGCGTGCCCTTCTCGCGCAGCAGATCGCGCGGCGCCAGGCGCGCGCGGGCGATCAGCTGGACCAGCAGCGCCCTGACTGGGGGCGTCTTCAGATATTCGACGACATGCGGCTCGATGCCGGCATTGCGGATCATCGCCAGCGTGTTGCGCGAGGTGCCGCAGGCCGGGTTGTGGTAGATGACGATGTCGGTGCTCATGTGCATTCCAGTCAGCAGCACGGGGTCAGTTCGGCGATCAGCGGTGCGCAAAGCTCGGGCTTTCCGGCGCAGCAATCCTTGACGAGGAAGAGGGTCAGCCCGCGCAAACCATCCAGATCGGCGCGGTAGACGATCGAGCGGCTGCGCCTTTCCGATGTGACGAGGCCTGCGCGCGACAGCGTCGCCAGATGCGCCGACATGGTGTTCTGCGGCACGTCGAGAAGGCGGGCGATCTCGCCGGCGGCCAGGCCTGCGGGCTCATGGCGAACCAGCAGACGGAAGCTGTCGAGGCGGGTCGCCTGCGCCAATGCGCCGAGCGCGGTGATGGCTGTTTCGATTTCCATATATCCAGATTAATGGATATTACGAATCATGCAAGCCCGTCATTCTCCGGACGACGGCTGTCTCGGTTTGCCGATGCGGTTTTGCGGCGGCCGCCCTTGCCTGACGCCCTGCCGGTCATGCTAGCCTCATGGACTTGCAGGAGGGCGGAATGGACAGCGCATCACTATCGGCGAAAGAGGCCTTCGGGGTTGCCCTCGACGTGCTGAAAACGGCACTCGCCCATGTCGCCAATGGCGATGTCGAGCCGATCAAGGCGCTCTATTCGCATCGCGACGACGCGACCAGCTTCTATGGCTGGGGCGGATATGAAAAGGGTTGGGACGAGGTCTCGCGGCGCTGGGACTGGGCGGCGGAACGCTTCAAGGGCGGCACGGTCAGCCACAGCAACATCACCACCGTGGTGGGGGCCGATCTCGCCTACACGACCGATATCGAGACCTTCAGCGTGACAATGTCGGGCATGGAGCAGCCGACGCAATGGTCGAACCGGGTCACCCATGTGTTCCGGTTCGAGGATGGCGGCTGGCGCCTGCTGCACCGACATGCGAACCGGCTCGAGGAACAATACGAGCCGTCGAAGCGATTGGGCGCGGGTTAGCGCGGGGTGTTTGGGTTCGGAAACGCGCCGTCATCCCGGGGCTTTGCGTAGCGAAGAGCCCCGAACCCATGAACCTGACGTCATGCTCGCCCTTGTGGCGAGCATCCACGTCTTGAACACAGGCTTCGGTCCACGAAGACGTGGATGGTCGGGACAAGCCCGACCATGACGGATGACGTGGTGTTCATGGGTTCCGGGCTCAAGCCTGCGGCCTGCCCCGCAATGACGGCGCGGCCTCGAGCCAGAATGTCATGCTTTAGCGGGCGGATGTCAGCGCCCGTCAAACGCCCCGCCGATCAGGCGAAATAGGGTGCGAGGTTCGCCCGGATGCGGTCCAGGACGGTTGCGCCGGAGAGATCGGGCGCAAAGCTCTCGCCCGTGATCATCTCATAGGCCTGGATATAGACACGCGAGGTCTGCTCGACGAGCGCGGCGGGAATCGCCGGGATCGGGTCCTTATAGGGGTCGCAGCGCGCCGCGACCCAGGCGCGGACGAAGTCCTTGTCGAAGCTGACCGGTCGCGTGCCCTCGGTCAGGCTCTTCTCATAGCTCTCAGTGACCCAGTAGCGGCTGCTGTCGGGGGTGTGGATCTCGTCGGCGAGGATGATGGCGCCGGTCTTGTCCGTACCGAATTCGTATTTGGTGTCGACGAGGATCAGGCCGCGCTCGGCGGCGCGGGCCTGGCCGCGTGCGAACAACGCCAGCGCATAGCGCGAGACGCTTTCCCATTGTTCCTGGCTCAACAGCCCCTGCGACAGAATCTCGGTGCCCGACAAAGGCTCGTCATGGCCGCCGTCGAAGGCCTTGCTGGTCGGGGTGATGATCGCTTCGGGCAGTTTTTCGTTGTCGCGCAGACCGTCGGGCAGGCGCATGCCGTACATCTCGCGTTCGCCGTTCCTGTACTTCGTCAGGATGGAGGTGCTGGTCGTGCCGGCGAGATAGCCGCGCACGACGATCTCGACCGGGAGGATGTCGAGCCTGGTGCCGATCACGACATTGGGGTCGGGATAGGCCAGCACATGGTTGGGGCAGATATCGGCGGTTTCCTCGAACCAGTAGCGCGCCGTCTGGGTCAGCACCTGCCCCTTGAACGGGATAGCGGTCAGGATCAGGTCGAAGGCGCTCAGGCGGTCGGTCGCGATGATGATGCGGCGGCCATCGGGCAGATCGTAATTCTCGCGGACCTTGCCGTTGTAGCGGTTAGGCAGTTCCGGAATGAACGCATCTGACAGAACGCGGGAATCGCTCATCGGGGGTCTTTCGCTGGAGCGCAGGCTTGGGAGCGCAAGGCTTGCAACCGCTTAAAATCGCGCAAGCCTGCGGGGTCAAGCGGGATCTGGCGGCGAGGCCTCGTGGCAAATCGGCTCAAGGACAATTGGAAAGATGAGCCCTCATCCTGAGGAGCCGCGTAGCGGCGTCTCGAAGGATGGTTCAGGAGGCTCTGGAACCATCTGGAGCATCCTTCGAGACGCGCCTGCGGCGCTCCTCAGGACGAGGGCTGAGGGGGCTCAAGCCTTCGATTTTCCAGCGTCTCGCGCATAGCGGGCGAGGAACATCGTGACGGCCGAGGTAACGACGCGCTTGATCTCGGCCTCGGGGGCGGGGCTGCGCTTGGCGTTGAACAGGCGCGGGCGCACCAGGGTCGACTGGCAGAGATCGACGAACTGCACGGCTGCGAGCTCGGTGTCGTCGATGTCGAGCACGCCCTTCTCGACCTGGCGGCCGAGGTAACCCGCGAGGCATTGGGTGCCGTATCCGGGGCCGCGCTCGTAGAACTCCTTGCCGAGATCGGGCATGCGCTCGGCGACGCCGAGCACGATGCGGTGGGCGCTGACGGCGAAATCGCTGGTCAGCATGCGCGCCAGCCCCTCGCCGAAGCCCGCCAGCCCATGGGCGAGATCGAGATCGTTGTTCAGGATCTCGTAAAGGCCGCGCTTCTGCGCCTCGCGCTCGCGCTCGATCAGGGCGACGAAGAGATGCTCCTTATCCTCGAAATAGACATAGAGCGTGCTCTTGGAGACATTCGCAGCGGCCGCGATGTCGCTCACGCTCGCCGCGTCGAAGCCGCGCGCCGTGAAGACCTCGAGCGCGCCGTCGAGGATCTGGCGGCGCTTGTCGGGGTCAGCTCCCGCGATGCGCCGATTCCGCGATGTCGACTTAATGGCTCGCTCAAGTATTTCGCTCATAATGTCCGTTTGGTGCTGCCGCCCGGCGGCCCTCGGCCGCCCTTGAAAAAGAATCGAACCAGCTGGTTCGATTCCTCTTGATATGCGCCATCGATGGCGCTATTTCAACCGAAATCGAACCTACCGGTTCGAATTGACTATCGCCAGGATGTTTCCATGTCCGCCGAGACCATCACCGACCAGCGTCGCGACCGGCTCAAGCTGGTCGACCCCGCGATGGATACCACACAGCCCGCCCATGCCCGCCAGCCCGGCGAGGCTGCGCCCCAGGACGCGGCCGAGACGGCTGCGGCGCCGAAGGCGAAGCGCGGTGGGGTGCGCCGGGCCGGCCTGCTGCTGCTGGTGACGGCGGCGGTGGGCGTCGGCGCCTGGTACGGCGTCGAGTGGTGGAAGAATGGCCGCTTCATCGTCTCGACCGACGACGCCTATGTCGGCGCCGAGATGGCGACGATCTCGGCCAAGCTCGCGGCCAATATCGCGACGGTCTCCGTGGTGCAGAACCAGGAGGTCAAGGCCGGCCAACCGCTGGTGGCGCTCGATGATGGCGACTGGCGTCTTGCGCTGGGCAGCGCCAAGGCCAAGAGCGCGACCGCCACCGCGACGCTGCTGCGCATCGACAGCCAGATTGAAGCCGGCCGTGCCGCGCTGGTGCAGGCGCGCGCCCAGCAGACTTCGGCCGAGGCGGCCGTCACCCGCACGGCTGCCGATTTCGATCGTGCCAACAGCCTTGCCGCCAAATCCTACGGTTCGCAGGCCACGCTCGACGCCGCCAGGGCGGGGCGCGACCAGGCTGTCGCCTCTCTGGCGAGCGCCAAGGCCGGCGTCGTGCAAGCTGACGCCAATGTCGAGGTGCTGAAGGCGCAGAGCGTCGAGGCGGCTCGCCAGGCCGACGAACTCAAGGTGGCCGAGCAGAAAGCCGAGCGCGACCTCACCTTCACCAAGATCGCCGCGCCGATTGACGGCCTCGTCGCCAACACCAATGTCCAGCTCGGCGATCTCGTCAGCGCCGGCAAGCGCCTGATGTCGATCGTCCCGCTCGACCAGGTCTATGTCGATGCGAACTTCAAGGAGACGCAGGTCGGCCCGCTGAAGATCGGCGACAAGGCCTCGATCACGGTCGATGCGCTGCCCGGTCAGGTCTTCGAGGGCAAGGTCAGCGGCATCGCCGGCGGCACGGGCTCGGTCTTCACGCTGCTGCCGCCCGACAATGCGACGGGCAACTTCACCAAGATCGTCCAGCGCGTGCCGGTGCGCATCGCGCTTGCGCCGGAATCGGCCGGCAAGCATGTGCTGCGCCCGGGCATGTCGGTCGTGGTGAGCATCGATCCGCGGCCTGCTTCGCAGCGCTGAGGCATCGGGTCAGCCCGCACGCGCTGCGGCGCGCAGTGTCGCGGTGCAGATGCGGGATCGCGTGACGAGAAGGCGCCTCTTTCCGATGACGATCCCGTGTCTGCCCAGCGGCACTGCGCGCCGCAGCGCGCACGGGATGACACCCACGATGAAAGGCGGGCCGCCATGGCCACCGCGACGCTGACCAGTCCAGCCGGCGCCCCTCCGAAAGAGGACGCCATTCCGAGGCGGCGGATCTTCGCCTTCATCGCCATGGTCTTCGGCATGTTCATGGCGATCCTGGACATCCAGATCGTCTCGGCCTCGCTCGCCGAGATCCAGGCCGGCCTGTCCGCCTCCTCGGACGAGATCGCCTGGGTCCAGACCGCCTATCTGATCGCCGAAGTGATCATGATCCCGCTTTCGGGCTATCTGAGCCGCGCCTTCTCGACGCGGGTGTTCTTCTCGATCGCGGCAGCAGGCTTCACAATGGCCAGCGTGCTTTGCGCGATGTCGTCCTCGATCAACGAGATGATCCTGTGGCGCGCCGTCCAGGGCTTCATCGGCGGCGGCATGATCCCCGGGGTGTTCGCCGCAGCCTTCACCATCTTCCCGGCGTCCAAGCGGCCGATCGTCTCGCCGATCATCGGGCTGGTGGCGACGCTGGCCCCGACGATCGGGCCGACCGTCGGCGGCTATCTCAGCCATGCCTTCTCCTGGCACTGGCTGTTTCTGGTCAATGTCGTGCCGGGCATCTGCGTCTCGATCGCGGCCTGGACGCTGATCGATTTCGACAAGCCGCAGGCCGGGCTGCTGAAGCGTTTCGACTGGCTCGGCCTGATCGGCATGGCCTCCTTCCTCGGCAGCCTCGAATATGTGCTGGAGGAAGGTACGCGGCTCGACTGGTTCGAGAGCCATGAGATCGTGTTCTTCTCCTTTGTGATGGTCGCCGGCGCGATCCTGTTCTTCTGGCGGGCGCTGACGCGGGACGACCCGCTGGTCGACCTCTACGCCTTCACGAACCGCAACTTCGCCTTCGGCTCGCTGTTCTCCTTCTGCATGGGTATCGGCCTCTACGGGCTGACTTATCTCTACCCGGTCTATCTCGGGCGCATCCGCGGCTATGACGCGCTGATGATCGGCCAGACGATGTTCGTCACCGGCCTGTGCATGTTCCTGACCGCGCCGATCGCCGGGCGGCTCTCGACCAAGCTCGACCCACGCGTGATGATGATGATCGGCTTCGGCGGTTTTGCGCTGGGAACCTATATCGCCTCCGCGATCACGGCGGATTGGGATTTCTACGAGTTGCTGGTTCCGCAGATCCTGCGCGGCTGCTCGCTGATGCTGTGCATGGTGCCGATCAACAATCTCGCACTCGGCACCTTGTCGCCGCATCAGCTCAAGAATGCGTCGGGCCTCTACAACCTGACCCGCAATCTCGGCGGCGCGGTGGGCCTGGCCCTGATCAACACGGTGCTGAACACGCGCACCGACCTGCACATCACGCGGCTGCATGAGATGGTCGCTGCGGGTCGCCAGATCGCCGAAGAGAACATCGCGGCGCTGACGCAGCGTTTTTCCGATTTCGGTGATGCCGCCCAGTCGATGGCCTTAGCCATGATCAACCAGCGCGCCCATAAGCAGGCGTTGATCATGGCCTTCGGCGACGTCTTCCTCGGGCTGACCCTGATCTTCGGCGCGCTCGTGCTGATGGCGCTGTTCATGAGCAAGCCGCCCAAGGCCGCGCCGGCCGGCGGCGGAGGGCATTGAGACCACGCCATCATTCCGGGGCGCCGCAGCGGCGAGCCCGGAACCCGTGACCATGGGATTTGCCAGATAGCGCGTTACCGCTGCCGCGCTTTGCCCGTCTCCGACTGAGGATATGGGTTCCGGGCTCTACGCGGAGTTTATCCTTGGGCCGACCACAGGTCGGACCCGGGGCGAAGCCCCGGAATGACGGCGGAGGTTGCGCGATTTGACCTTGCCTGATGCGTCATGTCGCACCTGCTCAGATTGACATTTCCCTGTCGCTACGACAAATATAACAACAATATCAGTAGTTTAGATGTTTTCTAAACTACGAGGCCGGTTAGCTGGCATTGTTGGAAGGCGTTATTGATGAGTGTTTTGCCTGCAAAGGACCTGGGTCAGCCCCGCATTATCGCGGACCATATCCCGTGGCCGCAGAAAAGCCCGACGTCCTGCCCGATCAGCGCGGTGAAGGCGCGCCTGCGCACCGCGGGCCTGCGGCCGACGCGCCAGCGCATGGCCTTGGGCTGGCTGCTTTTCGCCAAGGGCGACCGCCATGTCAGCGCCGAGATGCTCTATGAGGAGGCGATCCGCGCCCGCGAGCCGCTTTCGCTTGCCACCGTCTACAACACGCTGCGCCAGTTCTCGGAAGCCGGGCTGCTGCGCCAGGTCTCGGTCTCGGGGCCGAAGACCTTCTTCGACACCAATGTCTCCGAGCACCACCATTTCTACAATGAGGACGACGAGACGGTCGTCGACATCCCGGGCTCGATGATCCAGGTCGCCGGCCTGCCGCAGGCGCCGGAAGGCATGGAGATTTCCTCGGTCGAAGTCATCGTGCGGCTGCGCCGCGCCGATGGCGAGGAGATCGAGACGCGCATGACTGGGGGCCGTCACGCGTGATCGTCTGCTCCTGTAACGTCTTGTCGTGCCGCCAGATCAAGGGCACGATCGCTCCTGATGGCAGTGGCCCGGCAACGGCGAACCAGGCTTATGACTGCCTTGGCTGCAGCGCGAGCTGCGGTGGTTGCGCCCGGCAGGTCCGCGCGATCCTGGCCGAGGCGCGCGCCGTTTGCATGAGCCAGTGCGGCTCCTGCGCCAGCCGCGACATCGAATGCGCGGTACATGTCTCCGTTGGCCAGATGATGGACGGGCTGGAGATCGCGAGCGACCGCGTCGCGGCCTGAGTCGCCCGCGCAGAAAAGCGCCTTTCGCGCGACTTACGGCCTTTCCTTCTGAGAAAGCTCCAGCTACATTAGGATCATTCTAATGTGATGCCGAGGAGCTCCGCCATGAAGGGTGACAAGAAGGTCATCGAATATCTCAACAAGGGGCTTCGCTCGGAGCTCACCGCGATCAACCAGTATTGGCTGCATTACCGGATTCTCGACAATTGGGGTCTGAAGGAGATGGCCAAGACCTGGAAGAAAGAATCGATCGAGGAGATGGTCCATGCCGACCGCTTCGTCGACCGCATCCTCTTCCTCGAAGGTTTCCCGAACATGCAGACGCTGGATGCGCTGCGGATCGGTGAGACCGTCCCCGAAGTGATCGAGTGCGATCTCAAGGCCGAGATCGAGGCGCGCGCGCTCTATCAGGAAGCGGCGAAGTACTGCCGCGAGGTCGGTGATTATCCGACCGAAGAATTGTTCAAGGCGCTGATGAAGGATGAGGAAGGCCATATCGACTTCTTGGAGACGCAGCTCGAACTGATCGGGCGCATCGGGCTGGAACTCTACACCCAGAAGCATGTCGGCGGGCTCGACGAAGGGCACTGAGCCTTCGTCCTTTCCAGCCTCTCGATCCTGCGCCGGATCCGCCATGCGGGTCCGGCGTTTTCGTGCTTGGAGCAGGGGCTCTTGCGCGGGTCGTCTTGGAGGCGGAGCGGGTTCGGGCCCTGGATTTCCTCATTTTCCACCGTCATTCCGGACAAGCCATATTAGGAGCAGGATCAAAGCGAAAACCGATTCCCACCTATTCGCATTGATCCTGCTCTTGCGGCTCGCCAATGCCCGAGCGCCGTGGCAGAAGGCGGGCCATTGCGGGGCAAGCGGAGGTCTGGTCGTGGCAGCGCAGGTTTTGGCAGCGCAGGTTTTGGCAGCGAAAGTCATCGCGGTGAGCGCGGCTTTGGGCCATGCCTTCAGTAAGCCGAACCTGTCTTCGATCCGCCTGCTCGCCGGCCTCGGCGTCGAGGGTGACGCCCATTGCGGCGAGACGGTGAAGCATCGCTCGCGCGTCAAGGTCGATCCGACGCAACCCAATCTGCGCCAGGTCCATCTGCTCCAGGCCGAACTGCTCGACGAATTGAATGCGGCGGGTTTCGACGTCGCGTCGGGGCAGATGGGCGAGAACGTGCTGACGCGCGGGCTCGATCTGCTCGGCCTGCCGGTCGGGGCGCGATTGCAGTTGGGACCTGACGCGCTCGTCGAGGTCACAGGCCTGCGCAATCCTTGCGCGCAGATCGAGGCGTTCCGGCCAAAGCTTCTCGCCGCCGTGCTCGGCCGCGACGAGAACGGCAAGCTCATCCGCAAGGCCGGCATCATGGCGATCGTGCTGGCAGCCGGCGAGATTCGCCCCGGCGATGCGATCGAAGTCACGCTGCCGGCGCAGCCGCACCGGGCGCTGGAGCGGGTCTGAATTCGTCTCCCGAGCAGGATGCGGAAAAGTGGGAACCGGTTTTTCGCATTGAACCTGCTCTCACTTTTAGACGAGAGACGGATTCAGATGTCAGACGGAGTCACTTTGTGACGCCGTCTGACATCATCCGGCTCTCGGTGCCGGTTTTCTCGAGTTCGGCCTTGAGCCAGGCGATGAACACACGGCCTGGCTCCTGGCTGGCTCTATCCGAAAGCGGAATCACCGCGAAACCGCCAGAAAATGCGATCCACCCGCAAGGCGCCACGAGCTTGCCCTGCTCGATCTCCGACTGAACGAGATAGCGTTCCGCCAAAGCGACGCCGATACCAGCCAAGGCGGCTTCGATGCAGAGATAGGTGTGCGGAAAAGACTGCTCGCTCGCCGACGTGGTCTGGAAGCCGGAAACCGCCTCCCAATTCTCCCATGAGCGCGGGTTGTATTCATGCGCTATGCGAGCGGGCATGGCGAAGCGCCCGGCCTCGATCGCGATTGCGCAGCCAGGTGCGCAGACCGGCCCAAAAGCGACATCCGCCAGACTCACCGCCTGGTCCATGTCGCAGATCGGCGATGCTAGGCGGTCCCAGGTCAGCGCGATGTCGGCATCGTCATCGCGTGAGTCACGTGGTGACGTCATCGACAGGCGGATCAGGATACCGGGGTGCTCGCGATAGAAATTGCCGAGATGCGGCACCAGCCAGCGCATGGCGAAGGTCGCGGAACAGGCCACGTGAATGCTCGGGCCCCTCGCATCGTCCCTCAGCCTTCGATAGCCGTTCGCCAGCGTATCGAGCGCCTCCGAGACCGTGCGCTGGAAAGCCTGTCCCGAGGGCGTCAGCTGCAGGCCCGTTCCCTTCCTCTCGAACAGGGTGACGCCGGCATGCTGCTGCAAGGTGCTCAGTTGGCGGCTGACCGCTCCATGTGTTCTCCCGATCTCGCGCGCGGCGCGACCGACAGAGCCCAGCCGCGCCGTGGCTTCGAACGCCTTCAAGGCCGAGAGAGGCGGCAGCGAGCGAACCATTGCAGGGGCGTCCTTCGTGAGCTTATCTCACCAAAAGGTGCGAATTAGTCGATGGCGCGATCAGCCCCGGCAGGCGCATAAGCCTCCCAGGAGAACAAGGCAATGGTACGCGCCATCGAAAACACGCAGCCGCGCTTGGATCTGATGCCATCTGCGGCCAGGAGCTATCCAGCGAGACGCCTTCGCGTCGTGTGGACGCGACCCTTTAGTGAGCCTTGTTCACCGCAGGCGCTCCGGCGCGGCGCTGACGATCCCCGACATGTGCAAGCGGATATGGCGACGGGCCTGATCGCGCTGCTGCTAACCTGGCAGCGGCGACGTCAGCAGCGACGGGCCTTCGGGCGGGAGCTGATCTCGATGCCGAAGGAGGCCCTCGCCGATTTCGGCTTGACCCGGCGCGAAGCCGAGATCGAAGTCGCGAAGCCGTTCTGGAAAGCGTGATTCCCAGTCGAAACGCCGAGCCTTCCATGACACGACGGAATTCATGACACGACGGAATATCCGCGTCGGCATCGTCGGAGCCGGCATCATCGGCGCCTCGGTTGCCTATCACCTCGCTCGACGCGGCATCGAGGTCTGCGTCTTCGAGCGTGGAGCGGGTCCGGCCGTGGGCACGACCGGCAAAAGTTTCGGCTGGGTCAACACGCTCTTTGTCGACCCGGCCGATGCGCGGGTTTTTTCGCTGCGCCGCGCGGCCGTCGAGGAATACGAACGGCTTGCTGCGGAGCTGCCTGGCGCCTTCCGCGACGCATCGCGCGGCTCGCTGTTGTGGAAGGCCACGCCCGGCGAGACCGAGAACCTCTTCCGGACGTTCCGCAATGCAGGGCTCGATGTGGAGCTGATCGCGGGCGCCGAGCTTGCAAGGCGCGAGCCGTTCCTCCGAAGCGTACCGCCATGTGCGCTCTCGTCGCCCAAGGACATCGCCCTGCAACCGCCTGCCCTGGCGGCAACCCTGTTGGCGGCTGCGGTCGAGCGCGGCGCGAAGCTCTTCACCAACACGCAGGTCATCAGCCTGTGCGCCTCGGACGGCGCCGTGACCGGTCTGGTCACGGCTTCCGAAGCCATCGCATTTGATCTCGTCGTCCTGGCTGCCGGGCCTTGGACCGAGGAGCTGCTGCGGCCGCTCGGGCTGTCCTTCGGCCTCCTCATTTCGCCGGCGCTGCTGCTGCGCTATTGCTCTGATCGGCGCCTGCTCTCGCACATCGTCAAGAGCCCGGAGCTGGAGGTCAGGCAGTTGCCGGACAATGCGATGATCGTCGCCAGGAGCCTGAAAGATCCACTGCCGGATGCCGGGGCCATCGATGTGATGGGACGGGAGATGCTTAGACGCATTCGCGCGCTCGTCATGGATAGCGAGCGCATCGGGTTCGAGGCGGGCGTGATCGGCCAACGCCCGATGTTCCCGGACGAGCTTCCCAGAACGGGTCATGCCGCCGGCTGCAAGGGGCTCTACCTTGCCATTGGTCACCCAGGCGTGATCCTTGCGCCGCTCCTGGGCCGCCTCGCCGCATCAGAAATCGCCGGTGGCGCCGCTCCCTGGTGACCGTTCGCGGGAGCTCGACGGGGACATTCGTCAGCTCAGGTGGCGTAAACCTTGCCGCCAATCAAAAAGGCCCGCCGATGAGGCGGGCCTTGTTCATGTCGCGCGCTTGGGTAGCTCAGATCTTGGTCCGTTCAGATCTGGGCCGCTCAGATGAAGCTGACATCGGCCGCTTCGGGGCCTTTCTTGCCGGCGCGGATCGAGAAGCGCACGCGCTGCCCGTCCATCGGCGGCTGCAGGCCGCTGCGGCCGAGCGAGGAGACGTGCAGGAACACGTCCGGCCCGCCCTTGTCGGGGGCGATGAAGCCAAAACCGCGATCGGAGTTGAAGAACTTCACGGCGCCGTCGAAGGGGCCTTCCATCGGCCCGCTGTCGCGGCTGGCGAAGCCGCCGCGATCACCGCCGCGGTCGCTGTAGCCACCACGATCGCCACCGCGATCATTGTAGCCACCGCCGCCATATCCACCGCCGCCGCCGAAATCGTCACGCGGCGGGCGGGCTGAGAAGGGACGGGACGCGCGCTCGGAGCGGGGCGCTGCCGGCTGCGCGGTCGAGGCGTCGATCTCGTGAACGGCGACGACCTGCAGGCCGCGCCGGCCCTCGCCGAGATCGGCGATGATCGTCGCGCCGGGCTGGAGGTCCTGCTGGTCGAGCGGGCCGAGGGCCGAAACATGCAGGAAGACGTCGCCGGAGCCGTCGGCCGGCGACGCAAAACCGAACCCCTTTTCGGGGTCGAACCATTTGACCTTGGCTTCGATATTCTCGTGGGTGACGAAAGGCTGGGCAGCGGGGGGCTTGCGATCGAACATGGAGCTTCAAGAGTGCGGTGATCGGAAGGCAGCAATCTAGCGCAAGCCGGCCCAGCCGTCATCGGGGGCGCGAGAGGAATTTATCGCACCCAAAGTCGCATTGATTCACCCGACGCGTCGCCTGCGCGAGGCTCTCAGCCCGGCTCGTCGCAGCGGATCATCTGAACCTTCTTCGGCATCTCCCCGACCGCCGGGACGAACTGCCCGGTCGCCGGATCGAGCAGCATCAGCACGCCGGTCGCAACCGCGAAATAGGCGCCGTGCAATTGCAGGCGGCCCTTGCCTTCCAGGATCTGCACGCAAGGGAAGGTGCGCAGATTGGCCAGCGATTGCTGGATCGAAGCGAGCGAGAGCCGCTCGACATAATCCTCGAAACTCTCATTGCGGCCGCGTCCGCCGGTGCGCTGCGCGGCGGGGCCGATCAGCGTGATCCATTTGCCGATGAAGTCGCCGGGCGAGAGCGGGCCTTGCGTATCGTCGGCGAAGGCGCGGATGCCGCCGCAGCGGCCATGGCCGAGCACGACGATATGCTCGACCCGCAGTGCCTGCACCGCGTATTCGAGCGCCGCCGAGGTGCCGTGGAGCTGGTCGTCGGGCGAAAATGGCGGCACCAGATTGGCGACGTTGCGGGCGACGAACATCTCGCCGGGGCGCGCATCGAAGATGATCTCGGGCGAAACGCGCGAATCGCAGCAGCCGATCAGCATGATCTTCGGCGTCTGCCCGCTATCGGCGAGTTCCTCGTAACGGCTCTTCTCGCGGTCGAACCGGTCGTCGAGGAAAGCGCGATAACCTTCGGTCAGGCGCTCGGGGAATGGGGCCGCTGGCGTGTCCATGCCCCTCTCGAACAGGATGCGGCGGCTTTCGTCAAGCGCATGTTGCGTCGCAGCGTTGGGCAAAAACCGGTCACCCGGCTGCGAGAAATGCCTCCAGCCGTGCCAGAAGCACTGGCGCATCGCCCTCCAGGAGCACGGTCTTCAGCCGGGCCGAGGCACCTGCGACCAGCCTCACCCGCGAGCGCGGCACGTCCATGAGCCTGGCCAGCAGCGCGACCAGCGCCGCATTGGCTTGCCCCTCCCTGGGTGCGGCGCGGACCCTGATCTTCAGGACCTCGCGGCCTTCAGTCAGGGTTTCGACGCCGTCGAGCCCATCGCGCCCGCCGCGCGGCGTCAGCCTGACGGAGAGGAGGAGGCCGGTTTGCGATTCCCGCCAGGCCGGCACGCAACCTCTGAACTCTAGAAGACGGCCGGGTAGATATAGCGGACGATGACGCTCTGGATGAAGAAGATCAGCAGCAGCAGGATGATCGGCGAGATGTCGATGCCGCCGAGATTGGGCAGGCGTTCGCGGATCGGCCGCAGCACCGGCTCGGTGATCTTGTAGAGCGAATCCCAGACAGTGGCGACGAACTGGTTGCGCGTGTTGACGACATTGAAGGCGATCAGCCAGCTCAGCACGGCCGATGCGATCAAGAGCCATGTGTAGATGTTCAAGGCGAGCATCACCACATCGAGAACGGCACGCATCGGCATTCCTCTTGGAATCAGTGTTGACCGGCAGCGCGATGCGCCCGCCCACCCCGCGACGATGTCATGCGCGAAGTCGTGGTGCGGGTGATTGACATCCACGCGACGCACAGCCTAGAAGGCCAGCGCCTTGGGGCTGTAGCTCAGATGGGAGAGCGCTGCAATCGCACTGCAGAGGTCAGGGGTTCGATTCCCCTCAGCTCCACCAGGCTTTTCTCGTAGATCGTTGAAAGGCCTGGTGGATGTCCAGGCTGTGGCGCAGGCTGCGGGCCGCGCCTCTTGGGGTAAGCCGCCTCTCGGGCAAGCCTCTCGCCCAATGCTTTGGCTCATCCGCGTTTCATTGTCAGCGCGCGCGAATGGCGCTGTATTTCCTGCATGTTGGTGGTGTCGCGGCGGGTAACGGCGTTCCGCGCAAGCAGGTTGCTCCCGCGTTGGGCCATCTGCATTTGCGGCTAGAGTTTTCAGACAGCTAAAGATGCGGCTTCTCTATAAGGCCTTGCTTCTGCCTTGATGCGGAGTAATATTGCCGTTAACTTTCTCAAGTCTAAGGTCGAAGAATGTCCGACGATAGCGAAGCGCTTATTGGCCTCTCGGCGATGGTCGTCGCAGCCTATGTCGCGCATAACAATGTTCCGCGTGCCGATCTGCCCGGTTTGATCGCCAGCACCCATGCCGCCCTGGCTGGTCTTGGCGAGGAGCCGGCTGCCGCTCCCGCAGGGCCGCTCGTGCCCGCCGTGCCGATCAAGAAGTCCGTGACGCCTGACGCCATCATCTGCCTGGAGGATGGCAAGGCATTCAAGTCGATGAAGCGGCATCTCGGCGTCTCCTACGGCATGACGCCGGCCGAATACCGCACGAAATGGGGCCTGCCGGCGGATTATCCGATGGTCGCGCCGAACTACGCCGAGGCGCGTTCTGCTTTGGCCAAGACGATGGGCCTCGGCCGCAAGGCCGCCGCCGCGCGCTCGGCCCAGCCGGCCCGTCGCAAGAAGATCCTAGCCTGATCGGCCACTCTCGCGTGAGCGAGAGTGGCAAGGTTTAGTCTGATGCAGACGCCGCGCTCCTTGCGCGGCGTTTTGTTTTGATGGGCGGATTTGCTTGCGGCTCTGCCGATATCTTGGCGGCTCTGCTGATAGGTGTCACCGGCCGGGTGGAATGGCGCCCTCGAAGCCGATCGTCATCACGGCCTTCATGTCGCCGGTGTTGTAGGGCCCGACAGGCTGGAGCCTGAGGTCGCGGAGCTTGAAGTACAAAAACCCGTTGATCTCGGACACGGTGACGATGCCGGCATTATCCGCGCTGGCCCAGCCTCTGATCTTCTTGTCCGTCAGGTCGTCGAAGGTAACCTTGACCGCCTTCGCTGACGGGGCAGCCTTGCTCCCGGCCTTGTAGTCGCCGGCAGCCGGACGTTCGATGCCGAAATCCATGGTCATGATCGTGAGCTTGCCGGCCTCGACGCCGACGAATGTCTGGTTGGTCGAGACGAAACTCGCCTTGTAGTCATAGCGGGTCCTGGATGGATTGGCGATCTCGGCCACCACCCGGCCTGTGCCGAACCAGCCATTGGGGCCGTTGTAAAGCTTGCTCTTGGGGTTCGTGTAGCGGTCGTCCGGCGCGGGCAGATTGTTGTTCCAGCTCTCGGCTGCCAGCTCTCGCTTGATTGTGGGGCCGGGCGTCTGGGCATGCGCACTGGTACAGGCGAGCGTCAGCAGGACGAGAAGGGTCAGCGGCTTCATGCGTGTATCTCCACTGGATTGCCGTCCCGTCAGCCTACACCGAAAACCACGACAGGATCGGGCCGCTGTCCAATCGCTGCCTGCGCGCTTCGGGAGGGCGAGCTTGCACGCGGGCGCGCGGACACAGTAGCTCTTGGTGCGTCAGAAGCTCTTGGTCCGTCAGATTTTGGGCGTGCGCCTGTTTCCGCTCGCCGCGCCGCCAACCCATCGGGGCTCTTCCGCCGCCATGATCATCCGCCAATTGATCTATCTCGATGCGCTGGCCCGCGAGAAGCATTTCCGCCGGGCGGCCGAGGCCTGCCATGTCTCGCAGCCGACCTTGTCGGCGGCCATCGTCCAGCTCGAGGAGGAGCTCGGCGTGCTGATCGTCGAGCGCGGGCGGCGCTTCCAGGGGCTGACCAAGGAGGGCGAGGTCGTGCTCGCTCATGCAAGGCGCATCCTCGCCGAAGCCGACATGATGAAGGAATCGATCGCGGAATTGAAGGAAGGCGTCAGCGGGCGCATCAGGTTGGGCGCGATCCCGACCGCCCTGCCGATGATCGCCCATATCACCGCGCCGTTCTCCTCGCGCTATCCGGCTGTCTCCCTGACCGTGCTGTCGCTGACCTCGAACGAGATCCAGGATCGCATCGACAATTTCGAGCTCGATGTCGGGCTGACCTATCTCGACAACGAGCCGCTCGACCGGGTGATCTCGAAGCCGATTTATCAGGAATCCTATGTCCTGTTGACGCGGGAGGACGGCCCGCTCGGCGGCCAAGAGACCATCTCCTGGGCCGAAGCCGGTGAGCTCAAACTCTGCCTGCTGACCGCCGACATGCAGAACCGGCGCATCATCGACGGTATCTTCCGCTCGGTCGGGCTCGCGCCACGGCCAGCGATCGAGACCAATTCGATCTTCAATCTGTGCTCACATGCCGGCATCCAGGGCGTCTCCAGCATCGTCTCGCTGCAATTGCTGGAGTTCTTCGGCGTGCCCCTGGGCACCAAGGCCCTGCCGCTGGTCGAGCCCGAGACGCGGCGCACGATCGGCTTGATCGTCGCCGACCGCCAGCCCTTCGCGCCGCTGGCCAGAAACCTCTTGATGATGTCGCGGCCGGTCCCCGAGGCGGCGCTGCCGCGGCAGCCGATCGTGAGATAGCCGAGGCCTATCGTTCCCTGCCGGCGAAACGATGCCGCGCCGCTGAATGAGGCGATAACCCAAGATTATCGCAAGCCGATTGAAGATACTGCCCTTCTCAAAGGGTTGTCTGGCGATTTTTGATAGCTACAGACTATCATTCAGTTGGAACAAACGATTTGAAATCATTCCAGTATGGACCACCATTCATCAAAAGCGATCGTCGGGTGAACCGCGTCGAATGGAGGAATGATGGCCGGATACCCCGCCTGGGACCAGGACAGCGCGCGTTCGATCATTGCGGGCCTTGCGCATCTCGAAGGCGCGACGCTGCCGATCCTGCATGCGCTGCAGGAGGAGTTCGGCCATGTCGATCCGCAGGCGGTGCCCTTGATCGCGGAGGCGCTGAACCTGTCGCGGGCCGAAATCCATGGCGCGATCTCGTTCTATCATGACTTCCGGACGGTGCCGCCGCCGCGGCGCGTGATCAAGCTCTGCCGCGCCGAGGCCTGCCAGGCGCTCGGCTGCGAGGCGCTGGTCGCGCATCTGGCGCATGATCATGGCATCGTGGTCGATGATCATTCGGGCGCGGCGGATATCGCGGTCGAGACGGTCTATTGCCTCGGCAATTGCGCGCTCGGGCCGGCCGCGCTGGTCGATGGCGAATTGATCGGGCGCGTCGATGCCGGCCGGCTCGCCGAGCTCTGCGGCTCACAAGTGGGCAGTTCTCATGCGGGAGCCCGCGCATGAACCCGGTCGCCATCAAGATCTTCGTGCCGATCGATGCCGCCGCCCTGTCGGTCGGGGCCGAGGGTGTCGCGCAGGCGGTCCTTCGCGAGGCGCAGGCGCGTGGCGTCGCAATCGAGCTCGTCCGCAACGGCTCGCGCGGCATGCTCTGGCTGGAGCCTTTGGTCGAGGTCGAGACGGCGGAGGGGCGTATCGCCTATGGCCCGGTTGCGGCGAGGGATATCGCTGCTCTGTTCGAGGCGGGGTTCCAGTCCGGCGGCACTCATGCGCTACGATTGGGCGTCACTGAAGAGCTCGACTGGATGAAGCGCCAGCAGCGCCTGACTTTTGCGCGCATCGGCGTCACCGACCCGCTCTCGCTTTCGGATTATAGCGCCCATGGCGGCCTGGCCGGGCTCAAAGCTGCGCTGGCGATGACCGGAGAGGCGATCGTCGAGACGGTGAAGGCCTCGGGTTTGCGCGGGCGCGGCGGCGCGGGCTTCCCGACCGGCATCAAGTGGAAGACGGTGCACGACGCGCCAGCGGAGCAGAAATACATCGTCTGCAATGCCGATGAGGGCGACAGCGGCACCTTCGCCGACCGGATGCTGATGGAGGGCGACCCCTTCCTGCTGATCGAGGGCATGGCGATCGCCGCCGTCGCGGTCGGCGCAACCAAGGGCTTCATCTATCTGCGCTCGGAATATCCGCATGCGCATCGCACCCTGCAGCGCGCCATCCTGAAGGCGGAAAACGCGGGCATCCTGGGCGACAGCGTGCTGGGCTCGGGCCACGCTTTCCGCCTCGAAGTGCGATTGGGCGCCGGCGCCTATATCTGCGGCGAGGAGACCTCGCTGCTCGAGAGCCTGGAGGGCAAGCGCGCGCTGGTGCGGGCCAAGCCGCCGCTGCCGGCCCTGCAAGGGCTCTTCGGCAAGCCGACCGTCGTCAACAACGTGCTCTCCTTTTCGGCCGTGCCCTGGATTCTCCAGCATGGCGCAAAGGCCTATGCCGATTACGGCATGGGCCGCTCGCGCGGTACCTTGCCGGTACAGCTCGGCGGTAATGTCAGGCGCGGCGGTTTGATCGAGCTCGCCTTCGGCATCTCGCTGCGCGAGATTATCGAGGATATGGGTGGCGGCACATTGTCGGGCCGGCCGATCCGCGCCGTGCAGGTCGGCGGGCCACTCGGCGCTTACCTCACCGCGGGCCAGCTCGACGTCGCCATGGATTACGAGGCGCTGGCGAGCATGAAAGCCATGCTCGGCCATGGCGGTATCGTCGTCTTCGACGACACGGTCGACATGGCCAGGCAAGCCCGCTTCGCCTTCGCATTCTGCGCCAAGGAATCCTGCGGCAAGTGCACGCCCTGCCGCATCGGCGCGGTGCGCGGTGTCGAGGTGATGGACCGCATCATCGCCGGCACCGAACGCCCGAAGAACATCGCGGTCCTGCGCGATCTCAACCGCCTGATGACCGACGCTTCGCTCTGCGCCATGGGCGGCTTGACCCCGATGCCGGTGATGAGCGCGCTGAACCATTTTTCCGAGGATTTCGACCGGCCGCTCCCTGCTTTGGCCGCCGAATGAGGAGCCTGTCATGAGCCTGATCAAGGAGATCGATTTCGGCACGCCGATCCGCGTTTCCGAAAAGCAGGTCACGCTGACGATCGACGGGCAGAGCGTCACGGTCCCGGCCGGGACCTCGGTGATGGCGGCTGCGATGAGCGCGGGAACCAAGATCCCCAAGCTCTGCGCCACCGACATGCTCGAGCCCTTCGGCTCGTGCCGGCTCTGCCTCGTCGAGATCGAGGGAAGGCGCGGCACGCCTTCCTCCTGCACCACCCCGGCCGAAGAGGGCATGGTGGTTCGCACGCAGACCGAGCAGCTCTCGACGCTGCGCAAGGGCGTGATGGAGCTCTATATCTCCGACCACCCGCTCGACTGCCTGACCTGCTCGGCCAATGGCGATTGCGAATTGCAGGACAT
The DNA here is from genome assembly GCF_031884435.1 of Bosea sp. 685. Taxonomy (NCBI): domain Bacteria; kingdom Pseudomonadati; phylum Pseudomonadota; class Alphaproteobacteria; order Hyphomicrobiales; family Alloboseaceae; genus Allobosea; species Allobosea sp. 685. The sequence goes on from NZ_CP134779.1 coordinate 6,531,229, forward strand.
GGCGGGCGCGGTCGGCCTGCGCGAGGTGCGCTATGGCTATGAGGGCGAGAACCACGTCTTCGCCAAGACAGCGGACGGCCTCGCCAATGAGAACTGGTTGGCCAAGGACACCTCCAACCCCTATTTCACCTATGATCCGACAAAATGCATCGTCTGCAATCGCTGCGTGCGCGCCTGCGAGGAGGTGCAAGGCACCTTTGCGCTGACGATCACGGGCCGCGGCTTCGATTCGCGCGTCGCCCCGGGGCCGACCGATTTCCTGGGTTCCGAATGCGTCTCCTGCGGCGCCTGCGTGCAGGCCTGCCCGACGGCGACGCTGATGGAGAACAGCGTCATTGAGATGGGCCAGCCCGAGCATTCCAAGGTCACGACCTGCGCCTATTGCGGCGTCGGCTGCTCGTTCAAGGCCGAGATGCAGGGCGACAAGGTCGTCCGGATGGTGCCCTACAAGGACGGCAAGGCCAATGAGGGCCATTCCTGCGTCAAGGGCCGCTTCGCCTGGGGTTATGCGACCCATAAGGACCGCATCACCAAGCCGATGATCCGGGAGAAGATCACCGATCCCTGGCGCGAGGTGTCGTGGGAGGAGGCGATCAACCATGCGGCCTCCGAGTTCAAGCGCATCCAGTCGCGCTATGGCCGGGAATCGCTTGGCGCCATCACCTCGTCGCGCTGCACCAATGAGGAGGTTTTCCTCGTCCAGAAACTGGTGCGCGCCGGTTTCCGCAACAACAATGTCGATACCTGCGCCCGCGTCTGCCATTCGCCGACAGGCTATGGCCTGAAGACGACGCTGGGCACCTCGGCCGGCACGCAGGATTTCAAATCGGTCGCCAAGGCCGACGTCATCCTGGTGATCGGCGCGAACCCGACCGACGGCCACCCGGTCTTCGCCTCACGGATGAAGAAGCGCCTGCGTCAGGGCGCCAAGCTGATCGTCGCCGATCCACGCCGGATCGACATGGTGAAGTCGCCCCATATCAAGGCGGAACACCATCTCCAGCTCCTGCCCGGCACCAATGTCGCGCTGATCAACGCGCTCAGTCATGTCGTCGTCACCGAAGGGCTGATCGCCGAGGATTATGTCCGCGAGCGCTGCGACCTGGCCGATTTCGAGATCTGGGCCCGCTTCATCGCGCAGGAGCATAATTCGCCCGAGGCGAGCGAGCAGTTCACCGGCGTGCCGGCGGCCGATGTCCGCGCCGCGGCGCGGCTCTACGCCACCGCCGATAATGGCGCGATCTTCTATGGGCTTGGCGTCACCGAGCACAGCCAGGGCTCGACCATGGTGATGGGCATGGCCAATCTCGCCATGGCGACGGGCAATATCGGGCGCGACGGCGTCGGCATCAATCCGCTGCGCGGCCAGAACAATGTCCAGGGCGCCTGCGACATGGGCTCCTTCCCGCACGAGTTCACCGGCTACCGCCATGTCTCGGACGATGCGACGCGCCAGATCTTCGAGATGATGTGGGGCGTGCCGCTGGACGTGGAGCCGGGCCTGCGCATCCCCAACATGCTCGACGAGGCGGTCGGCGGCACCTTCAAGGCGCTCTATGTCCAGGGCGAGGATATCGCCCAGTCCGACCCAAACACGCAGCACGTTACGGCCGGCCTGTCTGCGATGGAATGTGTCGTGGTGCAGGATCTCTTCCTGAACGAGACGGCGAAATACGCCCATGTCTTCCTGCCGGGCTCCTCCTTCCTGGAGAAGGACGGCACCTTCACCAATGCCGAGCGCCGCATCAACCGCGTCCGGCAAGTGATGGCGCCGCTCTCGGGCAAGGCCGAATGGCAGGTCACGATCGATTTCGCCCGGGCGCTCGGCTACGAGATGGCCTATGCGCATCCCAGCGAGATCATGGACGAGATCGCGCGGCTGACGCCGAGCTTCGCTGCGGTAAGCTATGACAAGCTCGACAAGCTCGGCTCCGTGCAATGGCCCTGCAATGAGAAGGCGCCGACCGGCACGCCCTTGATGCATGTCGACCGCTTCGTGCGCGGCAAGGGCAAGTTCATGATCACCGAATTCGTGCCCACCGAGGAGCGCACTGGCGCGCGCTTCCCGCTGATCCTGACGACGGGGCGCATCCTCTCGCAATATAATGTCGGCGCGCAGACACGGCGCACGGCCAACTTCGCCTGGCATGACGAGGACGTGCTCGAGATCCACCCCTTCGACGCCGAGAATCGCGGCATCAAATCAGGCGATCTCGTCGCGCTCGCCAGCCGCTCCGGCGACATCTCCTTGCGCGCCGAGGTCTCGGAGCGGATGCAGCCGGGCGTGGTCTACACGACCTTCCATCATGCCGAGACCGGCGCCAACGTCATCACCACGGATTTCTCGGACTGGGCGACCAATTGCCCGGAATACAAGGTGACGGCGGTCGAGGTCAGGCGGACGAATTATTATTCGCAATGGCAGGAGCGCAACCGCGAGGAAGACATCTCGCTGCGCCAGATCGCGGGGCGTTTGCCCGATGCCGCGGAATAGCCCGCCCGCCCAGCCGCCGGCCTCCTGCGCCGTGCCGGCCGAGCCGGTCCGCTTCGATGGCGGCCGGGGCCCGGCAGTGAGCGCCGAGGTCGCCGTCGAGGCGCCGGTCAGCATCGTCTATGGCAACCTGCCCTATGCGGTGATGATGGCGACGCCGTCGGATCTCGAGGATTTCGTCGCCGGCTTCAGCCTGACCGAGGGCATCGTCACCGGCATCGACGAGATCAGGGGCATCGCGATCCAGCCGCAGCCGGACGGCATCGTCGTCACCGTCGATCTCGCGCCCGGCCGTTTCCGCGAGCATCTGGCGCGGCGGCGCAATCTCTCGGGCCGGACCTCATGCGGGCTCTGCGGCGTCGAGACGCTGAGCGAACTGCCGATGGCGCGGGCAGGAGCGAGGGAGGGGCAACCGATCTCGCGAAACGCCATTCATGCGGCGTTGGCGAGCCTGGAGCGCCACCAGCCATTGAACCGGCTCACCCATGCCGTCCATGCCGCCGTCTGGTGCGATGCAACAGGGGCGATCCTGGCGGCGCGCGAGGATGTCGGCCGGCACAACGCGCTCGACAAGCTGATCGGTGCGCGGCTGCGCGCCGGCCATGAGGCCGGCAGCGGTTTCGTGCTCGTCACCAGCCGCGCCTCCTTCGAGATGGTCGAGAAGGCCGCGATCTTTGGGGCCAGCACACTGGTTTCGATCTCGGCGCCGACCTCATTTGCGATCGAGCGGGCGAAGCGGCTCGGCTTGAATCTTGTCTGCGTCGCCCGTGACGATGGCTGCATCGTCTTCGCCGGCGCACTGGCACCTGAACTGGAGACGCAGGCACGATGAGCGAAGCTGCGTTGTCGACGACAGAGGCGCGGGACGCCCACAAGGCCGAGCAGTGCGAAAAGCTCGCGCGCATGGCCGGGCAGATCGCCGATTTCTTCAAATCCTATCCCGACGCGCAGGCGGTGCCCGCCATCGCCGACCACATCAACCAGTTCTGGAGCCGGCGCATGCGCGAGGATTTCCTCGCCGCATTCACCAGCGATTCCCAGGAGCTCCAACCCCTTGTGCGGCGCGCCTTGGCGCTGATCAGGCCGGCGCGGGGCGGATAGCGGAGCAGAGCGCGCCTGAAAAAGGCGTGCACAAGGCGATTTCAACGAGCCGGGAGCAACCCGGCCCGATTAGAGAATCTTGGGGAAAGGGACTGACATGAGCATCGCACAGGATATAGGGCAGGTCGCGCCTGCCTCGGGACTGCTGGACCGAGAGAGGATCATCGCGAAGGCCGGCTTCAACCGTTGGCTGGTGCCGCCTGCAGCGCTTTGCATCCATCTCTGCATCGGCATGGCCTATGGCTTCAGCGTGTTCTGGCTGCCGCTCAGCCAGGCCATCGGCGTCACCAAGCCGGTCGCTTGTGCGGCCGATGTCGGGCTGATCGGCTCGCTCTTCACCACGGCCTGCGACTGGAAGGTCGCCGATCTCGGCTGGATGTACACGCTGTTCTTCGTGCTGCTCGGCTCCTCGGCTGCGATCTGGGGCGGCTGGCTCGAACGCTCGGGTCCGCGCAAGGCCGCCTTCGTCTCGGCGCTGTGCTGGTGCGGCGGCCTCCTGATCTCGGCGCTCGGCGTCTACACCCACCAGCTCTGGCTGATGTGGCTGGGTTCGGGCGTCATCGGCGGTATCGGGCTGGGCCTGGGCTATATCTCGCCGGTCTCGACCTTGGTGAAATGGTTCCCCGACCGGCGCGGCATGGCGACCGGCATGGCGATCATGGGTTTCGGTGGTGGCGCGATGATCGGCTCGCCCTTGGCCGACATCCTGATGAACGCGTTCAAGACCCCGACCTCGGTCGGTGTCTGGCAGACCTTCGTGGTGATGGCGGCGATCTACTTCGTCTTCATGATGGCGGGCGCTTTCGGCTACCGCATCCCGCCCTCGGGCTGGCGCCCGGATGGCTGGACGCCGCCGGCGACCCAGAACGCGATGATCACCTCTGGTCATGTGCATCTCAAGGACGCGCATAAGACGCCGCAGTTCTGGCTGATCTGGGCCGTGCTCTGCCTCAACGTCTCGGCCGGCATCGGCGTGCTCGGCATGGCCTCGCCGATGCTGCAGGAGATCTTCGCCGGCTCGCTGATCGGCAAGCCCGAGATCGGGTTCGCCGCGCTCGACGCCGAGCAGAAGAAGCAGATCGCCACGATCGCTGCCGCCTTCGTCGGCCTGCTCTCGCTGTTCAACATCGCCGGCCGTTTCTTCTGGGCCTCGCTCTCGGACAAGCTCGGCCGCAAGCTGACCTATGCGACCTTCTTCGGCCTGGGCATCGTGCTTTACGGGCTCTCGCCCTGGGCCGCCCATGCCGGGTCGCTGGCACTGTTCGTCGCCTTTTTCTGCATCATCCTGTCGATGTATGGCGGGGGCTTTGCCACCGTGCCGGCCTATCTCGCCGACATGTTCGGTACCCAGTTCGTCGGCGCGGTTCATGGCCGGCTGCTGACGGCGTGGTCGACGGCGGGCATCATTGGTCCGGTCGTGGTCAACTATATCCGCGAGGCTCAAATCAATGCGGGCGTGCCGCGCGCACAGGTCTATGACCGGACGATGTATATCCTCGCCGGCATGCTGGTGGCGGGTTTCATTGCCAATCTGCTCGTCCGTCCGGTGGTGCAGAAATGGTTCATGAGGGATGCGGAAGTCGCAGCCCTCCAGGCCAAGTCCGCCAGCGCCGCGGCGAGCGGCCCGCATGGCTCCTTCGGCATCGGCAAGGGCGGCTTCGATGGTACGGCGCTGCTCGCCTGGGCCGTTGTCGGCATTCCGCTGGCCTGGGGCGTCTGGATCACCCTGTCCAAATCGCTGGCGCTGTTCCGCTGAGACAGCCGCAGCAGTGAGGATACCGAGGCCCGCATCATCCGATGCGGGCCTTTTTCTTGGCGGGGTGGGCGGGCCCGTGATTTCGCGGGTTGACAGAAAGGTTATGTTATAATGTAACAGAATTCTTCTGCAATCACCCGAGCCCATCATGCTTCCTGCCTCGCTCCTGACCGACCGTCGCCTGCCGGTGACCGTGCTCTCCGGCTTCCTCGGGGCCGGCAAGACCACCTTGCTCAATCACATCCTCAGCAATCGCGAGGGCAAGCGCGTCGCGGTCATCGTCAACGATATGAGTGAGGTGAATATCGACGCCGATCTGGTGCGCGAGGGCGGGGCGGACCTGTCCAAGACCGACGAAAAGCTCGTCGAGATGAGCAATGGCTGCATCTGCTGCACCTTGCGCGACGATCTCCTGAGCGAGGTGCGCCGGCTCGCGGCCGAGAACCGCTTCGACTACCTGCTGATCGAAGGCACCGGCATCGCCGAGCCGTTGCCGATCGCCGCGACCTTCTCCTTCCGCGACGAAGAGGACCGCTCGCTCGACGATGTCGCGCGACTCGACACGATGGTGACGGTGGTCGACGCCATCAACCTGCTCGCCGATTACGACAGCCGCGATTTCCTCGGCGATCGCGGCGAGACCGCCGGCGAGGGCGATGCGCGCACGCTGGTCGATCTCCTGGTCGAGCAGATCGAATTCGCCGATGTCGTGGTGATCAACAAGGCCGGCGAGGTCTCTGCCGGGGAGCGCGACAGGGTGCGCCGCGTCGTGCGCGGGCTCAATGCCGATGCCCGGATCGTCGAGGCCGATTTCGGCCGGGTGGCGCTCGACCAGGTGCTGAACACGCGCCTGTTCAACGAGGAGAAAGCGGAGACGCATCCGCTCTGGCACAAGGAGCTGTTCGGCTTCCGCGACCATGTGCCGGAAACCGAGGAATACGGCATCCGCTCCTTCGTCTACCGGGCGCGGCGGCCGTTCCATCCACGCCAGCTCCACGCGCTGATGAATAATCGCTTTCCCGGCGTGATCCGCGCCAAGGGGCATTTCTGGCTGGCGACGCGGCCGCATTGGGTCGGCGAATACTCGCTCGCCGGGCGGATCACGCGCACCGAGGGGCTGGGCAGCTGGTGGGCGGCGGTGCCGAAGGAGCGCTGGCCGCGTTCGGAGGAGTTCGCCTCGCTGATGCGGCGCCACTGGTCGCAGATCTGGGGCGATAGACGGCAGGAGCTGGTCTTCATCGGCGGGCCGGAGATGGACGAGGCCGCGATCCGTGCCGCGCTCGATGCCTGCCTGACCGGGAGCCCGACGACCGGCCTCTCGAAAGCCCTGCTCGCGCTCGAAGATCCGTTCCCCGCCTGGGACCGGCAGGCGGCTTGATCACCCTCTCGCCGCCCTCGGGCGGTCGTATAGCCCTTATCGAATCGGATCTTCTCATGACCATCGACCTTGCGGCGGCGCGCCGCGCCGGCATCCTCAGTGCCGGCGTCGCGCTTGGCGCCATCATTGCGACCAGTGCGCGAGCGCAAACGCCGATCGAACTGCCCGAGATCACCGTGACGGCGCCAAGCCCGATCCAGCCGCGCAGCCTGCCTGATGCCGGGGCTGCGCCGAGCGGCGACGCGGTTGCGGTCAACCGTAGCTTCTCCTCGGTCACCTTCCTGACCGCCGGCGAACTCCTCCGCAATGGCGGCCATACGCTCGGCGACCAGCTCGCCAACCAGCCGGGCATCACCAATTCGGGCTTTGCGCCGGGCGCGGCCGACCGTCCGATCATTCGCGGCCTCGATAATTTCCGCGTCCGTATCCAGGAAAACGGCATCGGCTCGCAGGATGTCTCCGATCTCGGCGAGGATCACGGCGTGCCGATCGATCCCCTCGCAGCGCAGCGCGTCGAGGTCATCCGCGGGCCGGGCACCTTGCGCTATGGTTCGCAGGCGATCGGCGGCGTCGTCAGCGTCGACAACAACCGCATCCCGTCATTCCTGATCGCGCCGGGCTTCCATGCCGAGACGCGCTCCTCGGTGTCCTCGGTCGATCGCGGCATCGAGAATTCAGCGCTGATCGATGCGCGCTCGGGCCAGTTCGTCGTCCATGGCGACATCTACCACCGCAATGCCGAGGATTATCACATCCCCGGCGGGACCCAGTTCAACAGCTATGTCCGCTCCGACGGCCAGGCGATCGGCGGTTCCTATTTCCTGCCCGATAATCGCGGCTTCATCGGCGTCTCGCTGTCGCATTTCACCAGCCTCTACGGCATCCCCGGCGCCGATGCGCGAGCGACGCGCACCCGCATCGACCTCGAACAGACCAAGCTTGCGGGCAAGGGCGAGTTCCAGATCGATGGCGGCTTCATCGACACCTTGCGCTTCTGGGTCGGCGGTTCCGTCTACAGGCATCAAGAGCAGGGGCTGAACGAGGGCGGCGGCTTCGAGACCGCCGCCGTGTTCAAGAATCGCGAGATCGAGGGGCGCGTCGAGGCGCAGCTCAAGCCGCTCGAAACCGGCATCGGCCGCCTGACCTCGGCTTTCGGCCTGCAGCTCGGCCGCCAGGAGATCGGCACCTCCGGAGAAGCCGGTGGGCTGCTGCCGCCAGCCGACACCAACAGCGCCGGCGTCTACAATTTCAACGAATTGCAGCTGCAGCCCGGCACGAAGCTGCAGGCCGCCGGCCGTGTCGACTATGTCGACGTCAAGGGCACCGCGACGAACTTCCCGACCGGCTACCTGCCTGGTTCCACGACCGCTGGGGGCATCGACCCCGAGACCGGCGCGGCGACGCAAGTGGCGACGGCGGACGATCCGGCTGCCTCGGCACGGCGGCGGCGCTTCATGCCGGTGAGCGCGAGCCTCGGCCTGTTGCAGGATCTGCCCTTCGGCTTCACTGGCAGCCTGACCGGCTCTTATACCGAGCGCGCGCCCAAGGCTTCCGAACTGTTCTCGCGCGGCGCGCATGATGCACCCGGCACCTTCGAGATCGGCGATCCCAATCTGAAGAAGGAGACCGCCAAGACGGTCGAGCTCGGCCTGCGCCGCACGGCAGGTCCCTGGCGCTTCGATGCCTCGCTCTATGCGACGCGCTATGAGGGCTTCATCTATCGCCGCGTCACAGGCGTGCGCTGCGATGATGATTTCGCCAGCTGCGGCACCGGCAACGAATTGACCCAGGTGGTCTATACCCAGCGCAACGCCACTTTCCTCGGCGGCGAACTCAAGACGCAATACGACCTCTTCGAGATCGGCCCGAACGTCTTCGGGGTCGAGGGGCAATACGACATCGTCCGCGCGAAGTTCTCCGGCGACGAGAATGTGCCGCGCATTCCGCCGCAACGCCTTGGCGGCGGGCTGTTCTGGCGCGGCGGCGATGCCTGGTTCGCCAAGGTCAGTTTGATCCATGCCTTCTCGCAGAAGCGGATCGCGCCCGAGGAGACGCCGACCAGCGGCTACAACCTGCTCAACGCCGAGCTCAGCTACAAGGTCAAGCTCAAGGACGGGCCGCTCGGGCCGATCGAGCTCACCGCCGGCGTCAACGGCACCAATCTGCTCAATGAGACGATCCGTAACGCCGTGTCCTTCCGCAAGGACGATGTCGTAGCGCCCGGACGCGGCGTGCGCGCCTTCCTGAGCGCGAAGTTCTGAAAGGGTGGCGAGCGCCGGATCGCGTCTTGTGCGGCGCAAGGCGGTGTGCTTCCTTGGCGGGGTCGGTTCTCGAAAGAGATCAAAGGGAATCCGGTGAGCGCGCGCCAGCGCGCGATTCCGGAGCTGCCCCCGCAACTGTCAGCGGCGAGCGACGTTCGATCATGCCACTGGGCTTGCCCCGGGAAGGCCGAACGAAGCTTGGACCCGCGAGCCAGGAGACCTGCCGACGTCGTGAAGCCATGCAACCGGGCGGGGTGCCCCGGAAGGAGCTCTGATGACGGTCGCTCACTTGCGCGTTCTGGTCGCGCAACCGGGTTCGAACGGCGCCGAAGCACCGGCCGCGTCCCATCCATGGGAAGCCGGTGACGGATGTCGAACGTAGCGCCCCTAGACGCCGAGGCGGTCGCCTCCGGAGGAACGAATTTCGGCCTGAAGGACGAAATCCGCGCCTATTGGAGCAAACGCGCCGAGACCTTCGATCTCTCCTATGGCCACAGGATCCGCTCCGATGCCGAGCTCGTGGCCTGGGCGCGATTGATCGCGAGCCATGCCCCGGTTGCTGCCGGGGCCAGGGCGCTGGAGCTTGCCTCGGGCACCGGCGAGATCACGCGCGTGCTGCTTTCGCTTGGCTGCAGCGTCGATGCGATCGATCTCTGCGAGCCGATGATCGCCCGTGCCCAAGTGAAGCATGCGAATGCGGCCGTTCGCTTCCACCTCGGCGACGCCGAGAACACGATGATGGCGGATGAGGCCTATGACCTCGTCATCTGCCGGCATCTGGTCTGGACGCTGATCGATCCCGCCCGCGCCTTGGCCGATTGGCTGCGCGTGCTCAAGCCCGGCGGGGTGCTCATCGTCGTTGATGGCGACTGGGTCACGCTTTCGCGCAGATCGGTGCTGTTGAAGCGGCTCTCGGGATTGATCGACAGGCTCGCTGGTGTCGCCTCCACCTGGGATCAGGCGACGCATCAACGCATCCTGGACGGCGTGCATTTCCGCAACGGCCTGCGCGCGCCGGCGCTCGAGGCGATGCTGCGCGAGGTTGGCTTCGAGGTCCAGCGCATCGGGCCGCTCAGCGGCATCGCGCGCCGGCAATTCGCGACCGCCTCCTGGAGCGAGCGGCTGCGCCTGCTCGCGGCCCAGGGCCAGTCCTTCATCCTGTCCGCCCGCAAGCCGGGCTGAACCGCCTTAACCGGAGATCTGATCATGACATCGTGGGGCCTGACCCGCCGCCTCCTGCTTGCCGGCGCATTCGTGCCGCTCGCGGCCATGCCGTCCCTGGCCCAGCAGGGCGAGCCTGTCCTGCGCGTCGTCGCGCCTTGGGAGTACACTTCGAACGACCCGGCCGACACAGGCTATATCCTGACCCGCCTCGGGGTCGCGGAGACGCTGGTACAGGTCGAGCCGGAAGGCCAGCTCGTTGGCGGCATTGCCGAAAGCTGGTCGGTCTCCGAGGACAAGCTGAGCTGGCGCTTCAAGCTGCGCGCGGGCTTAAGCTTCCATGACGGCAGCCCGGTGACGGCGCAGGCCGTGGCCGCCAGCCTGAAGCAGTCCTTCATCGGCGAGAGCCTCTCGGCCGTGCCGCTCGACAGCGTGTCGCTCGATGGCGCCGATGTGGTGATCCGCACCAGGACGCCTTTCAGCGTGCTGCCGGCTTTCCTGTGCGATTACGCCTCGATCGTGCTCGCGCCCTCCGCTTACGGCACTGAGGGCAAGGTCATCAAGATCGTCGCAACCGGGCCCTATAAGCTCACCGCGATCGACGGCAAGACGACGCTGGAGCTCGACCGCTTCGAAGGCTATGCGCGGACCAAACCCGCCATCGCCAGGCTGCGCTACACGGCGGTGGTCAATGGCGACACCCGCGCCAATATCGCGATCGCTGGGGACGCCGACCTCGTCTATACGCTGAGCCCCACCGCGACGCCGCGGATCAATGCCGCCGGCCAGATGAAGGTCGAGAGCCTGACCATTCCGCGGATCCGCGCGCTGTTTTTCGACAGCGGATTGCCGCAATTCTCCGATGTTCGCGTCCGTCGTGCCATCGCCATGGCTGTCGATCGCGACGGCATCGCCAAGGCGATCCTGCGCGATCCGGATTCGAGCGCCTCGCAGCTGCTGCCGCCGATCATGACGGGCTGGCATCGCCAGGGTCTGCCCGCCATCGCCCATGATCCCGCGGCGGCGCGCAAGCTGCTCGACGAAGCCGGCTGGATCGCGGCAGGCGACGGCATCCGCGTCAAGGACGGCGTCCGGCTCGCGGCCAAGCTCCTGACGCTGGTCAACCGGCCGGAGCTGCCGGTCATGGCTTCAGCCATCCAGGCGCAACTGCGTGGGATCGGCATGGACGTCGCGATCGAGGTCGGTCCGGGCAACAGCGTTCCCGCCGCGATCAAGGACGGGACCATGCAGTTCACGCTGGTCTCGCGCACCTATGTCAATGTGCCCGAGCCGATCGCGACGATCATCCCCGATTTCGCGCGCGAGCGCTCGGTCTGGGGGACGGTGCGCTGGGATGGCCGGGATCAGGTCAAGGCCCTGGCGGACGCCTATCTCGCGAGCTTCGACGACGCCCGCAAGGACGAACTGCGGGGGCAGATCATCGCCCTGCTGCACGACCAGATGCCCGTCGTGCCGGTCTCCTGGACCGAGCACAGCGTCGCGGTCTCCGGGCGGATCAAGAATGTCGCGATCGACCCCTATGAGATGCGCTACCTCGTCGAACGGATGGCCTGGAAGTGAGGCCGGCGCTCACGCTGCTCGGGACGCGGGCCGTGCAGGCTGCGCTGACGGCCTGGCTGCTGGCGACGCTGTGCTTTGCCTTCGTCCATGCCTTGCCCGGCGACATGGCGCTTCGCGTCGCTGCGGCCCGCGTTGGCGATGAGCGGGTGACGGTCGAGACGACTGAGCGCATCCGCCGCGAGGAGGGGCTCGACCGGCCATTGGCCGTGCAATACGCCGCCTGGCTCGGCAGCATTGCGACCGGCGATCTCGGCCAGTCGCTGGTCTCGCGCCAGCCGTGCGGCAGGAGATCGCCTATCACGGCCGCTTCACGCTCGGCCTGGGCGCGCTCGGCTGGCTGGTCTCCTATCTCATCGCCCTGCCGCTCGGCATCGCCTGCGGTTTTGCGCCGGGAGGATGGCTCGACCGCGTAACGACGGGCATCGCGGTCGCGCTCGCCTCGCTGCCGAGCTTCCTCGTCGGCATCGGCTTGATCTCGGTCTTCGCGCTCAGCCTGCGCTGGTTGCCGCCGGCCGGCTACCGGACGGGCGCGCATATGGTCTTGCCGGCCTTGACGCTGGCGCTGGGCCTGGCGGCCTTCTCGGTCAGGATCATCCGCAACGCCGTGGTCGAGGTGCGCGGCGCTTTCTACATGACCTTCGCCCGGATCAGGGGGCGCTCGGCCGCATCGGCCTTCCGCCATCACGGCCTGCGCAATGCGGCGATCCCGGTCGCGACTTTTGCGGCGCTGCAATTCGCCTACATGGTCGATGGCTTCGTCGTGGTCGAGATGCTGTTCAACTATCCGGGGCTGGGCGAATTGCTGGTCAAGGCGCTGCTCGCCCGCGACGTGCCGGTGGTGATGGGCGCGGGGCTGGTGATCGGGCTGGTCTATGCGGGCGTCAACCTCCTAGCCGATCTCGCCTGCCTCGCGCTGGATCCGCGCCAGGCCGCGAGGGTTGCGGCATGAGCGGGCAGGCGGTTTCCGAACTCATCGACCCTCGTCCCGAGGAGCCGCGCAGTGGCGCCTCGAAGGATGATCCGGAGCCTGCCGGCGCAGTCTTCGAGACGCGTTCATTCCCAACGCTCCTCGGGATGAGGGCTGAGAAGGGAGATGGGCTGAAGGCCGGCCTCGCTTTGCCGTTTGTCCTGCTGGCTGTTGTAGCTGGGCTCGCTCTGTTTGGGCCATTGCTGTCGCCGCATGACCCCACAGTGCAGGATCTGCTGCATGCGCTCGAAGGACCCAGCCTGGCGCATCCGCTTGGCACGGATCATGTCGGGCGCGACGTATTCGCCCGCCTGGCGCATGGGGCGGGCCGCTCGCTGGGAATCGCGCTCGCCTGCGTCGGCGCTGCCACCGGTGTCGGCCTCGGGCTCGGCCTGATCGCCGCCTATGCCGGGCGCTGGAGCGACATGGCGATCATGCGTCTGGCCGATCTGATGCTGGCTTTTCCCGGCATCCTGCTGGCGCTGATGATCTCCGGATTTCTCGGCGGTGGCGTGCTGCCGATGCTGATCGGCATCAAATTGACGCTGTGGCCGCAATTTGCCCGGATGGCGCGCGCCATCGCGCAGGGCGAACTGAAGGAGCCACATGTCGAGGCGGCGCGACTGGCGGGCTTTCCGGCCCGCACCCTGTTGATCCGCCACGTCCTGCCCGCCGTGCTGCGCCAGACCACGACGCTGGCGACGCTGGGGCTGGGGGCCGCGATCATGTCGATCTCGGCGCTCGGCTTCCTGGGCTTAGGGTTGCAGCCGCCGACGCCGGAATGGGGCGCGATGATCAGCGAACTCCTGCCTTACATCTCCGAGGCGCCGGTGCAGATGGCGGCGCCTTGCCTGGCGATCTTCGTCTCCGTGCTCGGTGCGACCCTGCTTGGGCAGGCGCTGTCGGAGCCCGATTCCGGCCCGGAGACCGAACGATGAGCCCTCCGGCCCTGGTCATCCGCGGTCTCGCCATTCGCGACGGCCATGGCGCATCGGTGGTCGCGGGCGTCGATCTCGAGGTCGAGGCCGGCGGGACGCTGGTCCTGATCGGTGAGACCGGCAGCGGCAAGAGCCTGATCGCCCAGGCGGTGATGGGCCTCTTGCCGCAAGGCTTTGCGGCGAGCGGGACGATCGCGATCAATGGTCATGCTCCGGTCGATGCCGGGCAGGCCGGGCTCCTGCGGCTGTTCTGGTCGCGCGAGACCATGTTGCTGCCGCAGGAGCCGCGCGCCGCGCTCGACCCGACGATGCGCGTTGGCCGCCAGCTCTTCGAGAGGACGGGGCAGGGCGATGCCGTGGCGGCGCTGCAGGCCGTCGGGCTCGCGCCGGAGGTTGCGCAGGCCTATCCGCTGACGCTGTCGGGCGGCATGGCGCAGCGCGTGCTCGTCGCCTCCGTGCTGGTCGGGCGCGCGCCGCTGCTGATCGCCGACGAGCCGACCAAGGGGCTCGATCCCGAAAGGCTCGACCAGACGCGCGACCTCTTATTGTCTCTCCGGCAGGCCGGGCGCGCGCTCCTGGTGATCACGCATGACATCGGGCTGGCGCGCGCGCTCGGCGGATGGCTCGCGGTGCTGCGCGAAGGCCGCATCGTCGAGCAAGGCGAGAGCGAAGCCGTCTTTGCGGCGCCGCGCCAACCCTATACCCGCGCCTGGATCGAGGCCGATCCCTCGCGCTGGCGGCCGAGCCTGCGCTGCTGTGCGGTCGATGCTCCGGTGCTTGCCGGCCACGGCCTGCGCTTCGGCTTCCGGGGCCGGCCTGCCCTGCTCGAGGGGCTCGACATCCATGTCCCGCGCGGCGGCGTGCTCGCACTCACCGGCCCCAGCGGCTGCGGCAAGACCACGCTCGGCAATATCCTGCTCGGGCTGCAGGCGCCTGATGCCGGCGAGGTGAGCTGGGCCGGCGTCGACCCCTATCGCGATCGCGCGGCACTGAAACGCCTGCGTCGCCGCTACCAGAAGCTGCATCAGGATCCCGCCAGCGTCTTCCTGCCCGGCCGCAGCATTGGCCTGCAACTTGCCGACCTCACGGAGATCGCGCCCGATCTCGACCTCACCAGCGATCTGCCGCCCTTGCTCGAGCGGCTGCGGCTTGATCCGCGATTGCTGCGTCGCCGGCCAGGCGAAGTCTCGGGCGGCGAGGCGCAAAGGCTGGCGCTGGCGCGCATCCTGCTGATGAAGCCCGAGCTGATCGTGGCCGACGAGCCGACGTCGCGGCTCGATCCGCTGGTCCAGCGCGAGACGATCGCGCTGCTGCGGGAGGTCGTCGCGGGCGAGGGGGTTGGGCTCGTGCTGATCGGGCATGATCGGGCCCTGCTGGCGGCGACGGCCGACGATGTGATCACGATCGGGCGGTGAAATTTCGCAGCGCACCCCTTGTATTGTGCGTTGCAACATACAATGTGATGCCCAAGTTAGGGAAGACACGCCTCCTGGTTGGTAGCGCAGCGATTTCGCGCTGTTTCAGGAGATGACATTGGCAAGTTTCAAACAAGCCGGCGCTGTGACCGGCCATGGTGAAATCCGCCGGCTTTGGCCCACGGAACGCGACATTTTCACCGCCCATCTGCTCCGACTCGACGCGGTGACGCGGCGCGAGCGTTTCGGCACGGCCGTGAACGATGATTTCCTCGTCAACTACGCCGCCACGACCTTCGGCGTCGGCGGGCTGGTCTATGCTTATATCGAGGGGGGCGAGGTTCGCGGCGCGGCCGAATTGCGCGGGCTGGAGGATATCGTCGCCCAGACCGGCGAGGCCGCCTTCAGCGTCGAGAAGGCCTGGCGCCGGCGTGGGCTCGGCGAGCAATTGTTCAGCCGCCTGATCACGGCCGGGCGCAATCGCGGCATCCGCACGCTCTACATGACCTGCCTGCCGGAGAATGCGGCGATGCGCCGTCTCGCGCGCAAGTTCGAGGCGGATCTCGTCGGCGGCTACAACGATGTCGAGGGCTCGATCGCGACTGGCGGACCGACGCCCTTCACCATCCTCGACGAGGCCTTCGACAACGCCAAGGGCTTTGCCACGCTGGCGCTCTCGCTACAGCGCAAATTCTGGCCGCAGGCCCTGTTCGGACGCTCCTCGCGTGCCTGATCGGATCCGGCTCCAGCGCAACCCCGGGCTTGCCACGACAATGCCTCAGAATTCCAACGTCAGCAGACCGCGCCCTCGCGAGACGCAGGGCGCGATCCGATGACCTCGTTCCGAAAGCTGAATCACGGCATCGCGATGGATGACGTCTCCATCGCGATATCCACAGACGCATGACCCGCAGATTCCAGTGACGCAGGAAGACCGGATTGGAAGGCCCTTGGCCAGAAGGATATCAAGGAGAGACGATGAGGCTGGAACAGCGAGGATTTCTCCGGTGGATTCGAGACGCACGTTGAACGGCTCGGGCACGAAGTTCTCATCCAGGACGGATTGGAATTTTTCGACGTGGATCTGCTCTGCAGGCCAGCCGGCTTCCAGTGCGCCGGCAGTCATCGCTTCGAGAAGTCCGACGGGACCGCAGCCGTAGACATGAACCGCTTTCTGCGGAGGACCAAGCACTTGAGGATCGAAGCGTTGCCCCGCTGACGAGAACCAGGTCCGAAGCCGAGGGCCGCAGATATCATGCAACTCTTTCAGGAACGGAGCCTCGGTCTGTGACTTTGCGCAGTAGTGAAGCGAAAAATCCTGGTCTCGTGCGGCGAGCCAGCGGGCCATAGTCAGGATCGGCGTGATGCCGATGCCGCCTGCGACCAGGATGTGCCGCTCGGCGGTCTCGGCCAGCGGAAAATTGTTGCGGGGCGCCGAGACATGGGCGACCGCATCCTGGGCCAGATTATCATGGATCCAGAGCGACCCGCCCCGCCCCTTGCCCTCGCGCTTGACCGCGATGTCGTAGGCGGCTGTGTCCGAGGCATCGCCGCAGAGCGAATATTGGCGCACACGCCCGTCTGGAAGATGCAGGTCGACATGCGCACCCGGCGACCAGGGCGGCAGTTTCGGCCGCGTCGGGTGAACCAGCCGCACATGCACGACGTCAGTGGTGGTATTCACCACCGCGGCGACACGAAGCTTCATTATCAGCCTGGCGCTCATCGATCTCAGTCCAGGAGTTCGACGGAATCCCCGGGGCGGATCACACCATCGCATTCGATGCCGCAATTAAGGCCCGAGCGGTTATAGAGCGGAAGATAGACAGGCAAGCCGAGAAGCTCTTCCAGATATTTGCAGGGAAAATTCAGCCGCCCGCCGCGAAAGACCACCGCGCCGATGCGGAAACGCCGGCCGACCAGGTGATTGAGCGGGACGCCCCTGACCGTCAGATTCCGACGATGATCGGCCGGGGCAAGCTGTATCGGGCCGGCCTGCAGCGGCGGGTCATTTCGGCTCAGCGCGTCAAGTACCTCCTGCTCGATCAGCGTAACCTCGCGGATGTCGGACCGGTGCGAGTAGCTGCCATTGCCCTCGAAATAGCGGTCGCCGACGATGCCGCGCCCGGCGACGCAGTGCCCCTCGGGCAGCTCCTCCATCTCGTAGCTCGCCGCGGGTGCGACATGGATGTGGAGCAGCGTGCCGCGCCAGGCCGTTGCGCCGCCCTCGACCTCGCGCGCGATCCTTGCTGCCGCGTGATCGAAGGCAGCGATCCGATACGGCGCGCCCTTGTCCGTCGGGCTATCCAGCGCGATCGCGTCAGCATCTTCGGTGTTCATTGCATCGCCTCCGAGTTTGTCCGCGACCGGCATATCCGCCGGCCGCAACGGCGGGGTTTGCCCCGGCCTGTCAATCGATGTCCGTGCCCGCCGTTTCAGGCGCCACCATCGTGGCGATGAAGGTGAGGATGGCCAGCACGATCAGGTAGATCGAAATCGGCCATGTCGCGCCGCCGGTCCAGGCCATGAAGCTCGCGGCGGCGAAAGGCGTCAGGCCGCCGCTGATGGCCGCGCCGATCTGGAAGCCGAGGGAGGCGCCGCTATAGCGCATGCGCGCCGAAAACAGCTCCGAGTACCAGGGCGCCCCGATGCCGAAGCCCACCATTTGCCCGAGAATGATCGCGGCGACGATCGTGAACATGATGATGGTGGGGTCTTTCGTATCGAGCAGCCAGAACATCGGGAAGGCAAAGGCCATCGAGAACAGGCAGCTGGCATAGAACATCGGCTTGCGGCCGACCCTGTCGGAACACCAGCCGAAGAAGGGAATCGCCACGAGCGCGATCACCGCCGACAGGAAAATGCCGTTCAGCACGACGCTGCGCGGCATCGCGAGCTTGCCGGTGACATAGCTGATGACGAAGACGCCGCCGATGCTGGCATAGGCGATCTCGGACAGCTTCAGGCCGACGGCGGTAAGGAAGGCGCGGCGATGCGTCGTCAGGACCTCGACGAGGGGCAGCTTGGCGACTTCCTTCTTGGCTTCCAGGTCGCGAAATACCGGCGTCTCCTCGAGCTGCAGGCGGATGAAAAGTCCGACGCCGACGAGCAGGATGCTGAGCAGGAACGGAATGCGCCAGGCCCAGGCGAGGAAATCGGCCTCCGGAAGCTGCGTCAGCAGTGCGAACATGCCGATCGCGGCGAGATTGCCGATCGGATTGCCGATCTGCACCATCGAGCCGAGCAAGCCGCGATGCTTCGCCGGGGCGTTCTCGACCACCATCAGCACGGCACCGCCCCATTCGCCGCCAAGGCCAATCCCTTGCAGGAAACGCAGCGCCACCAGCATGATCGGCGCGGCGACGCCGATCTGCTCATAGGTCGGGAGAAGGCCGATCAGAAAGGTGCCGAGCCCCATGATGATGATCGTCATCGACAGCATCGCCTTGCGGCCGAGGCGGTCGCCGTAATGGCCGAAGATCGCCGCACCCAGAGGCCGCGCGAGGAAGCCGATCGCGTAGGTGCCGAAAGCGGCGATGGTGCCGATGGCGGGGTCGACGTTGGGAAAGAACAGCTTGTTGAAGACGAGCGCGCTCGCCGTGCCGTAGATCAGGAAGTCGTACCATTCGACCGCTGTGCCGAGGACGCTGGAGACGACGACGCGACGCATCTGCCTGGCCTTGTCGGCAACCTCGTCGCTGAGAGATAGGCCTTGCGCTATGCTCATGTTGACCTCCTTGCCGCAGGCGCCGGCCACCGCCCCGATCGGTGACATCCTGTGAGCCCCGCGGATTGGGTGGAAAAGTCATCATGTTTACTGACAGAAATCAACGCGACGCGCTGCACGAAATTGCGGCGGCTCCGCCTGAATCATATCGTGAACGCCCAATATCGCGACATTTTGCCTATAACAGAGGCGCAACCTGGAGGGCGTCGGCGAGCGGAGCCTCTGCGAAAGTTTACTGATGGTATCGCGAATCGAGCATTGCGGGCCGCCATGCGCCTCGCCATATTGCCGCCCGCCAATGAGGGTCGACGCGTGACGGACGAGTACAGGGACGAGCGCATCGGCGCGAACCTCAAGGACACGCGCCTGGCCCGCAGCCTGACGCTAGACAAGCTCGCAGCCCTGAGCGGGCTAACCCGCGGCTATCTCTCGCTGGTGGAACGCGGCTTGAAGACGCCATCGATCGCGGCGCTCGTCCGCATCGCCAATGCGCTCGACGTCAACATCACGCAATTATTCAACAAGAATTCGGCTCCCGCGCCGCAATATTCGCTCTATCGGCGCGAGGACGAAGACCGGCCAAAGGTCGGCTATGGCGGTTTCTGGCTGTCGCCGCTGGCGGCGGCCCGAACGGGCAAGATCATGGAGCCTTTCGTCATGCAGCCGCCGTTCAAATCGGCAGCACGCGCCAGCCATGCCGGCGAAGAGATGCTCTATGTCCTCAGCGGCCAGATCGGCATCAAGATGGCAGGCGAGGAGATCCTGCTCAATCCCGGCGATTGCCTGTATTTTTCGTCAGACACCCAGCATGAAGTCCGCAGCATCGGTAGCAAGAAGGCCGAAGCGCTCGTCGTCATCGCAGCACCGCCGGCTTAGCGTTATCCGACAGTGTCGAACCCGCCTCGCATGCGGCCCGCCAGAATCGGTTCGCACAAGGTCTCGCGCGCCATGCGGCTCAAAGCGTCGACGAAAATCGGCTCCCAGGCCCGGATAGGCCGCCTCAGAAGATCGCAACAAGGACTTCCTGCTCGGCTATGTCGCGTCGGTCGTGATCGCTAACGTCGAAGCAAGGTTGCTGGTTTGGCGCAGCCGCGCACGCTGAGCATAAGATATTCAACGGCTTCGAGGTCGAAGGCTAGAGCATTTTCGAGCGAAGTGGACACCGGTTAGCGTGAAGAAAACGCGTTAAAATAAAGCGCTAGATTGCTTCGCTGCACTCGCAATGACCGGTCAAGGCGAAGCCCGAATATCGATCAGACCTAGGGCAGCATACGAAAAAGTGGGCACCGGTTTTTCGCATCCTGCTCTCACTCTTAGATGAGAGACGGATTCAGATTTCAGATGGGATCATTTGATGATTCCATCTGAAATCATCCAGCTCTACCGGTTGAGCGAGAGCGCGGCGCCCGATTTCGTCACGGCGCCGTTCATCGCGCCGCCGTCGGAAGCGCGCAGGCGCGCAACCACCGAGCCGCCCTGCTGATAGAGATAGACCTCGCCGTCGCGATAATCCCAGGCGGTGACCTTCTGCAGGTCGCGATTGGCGCAGCCGGCCGCATTGGCGCGGTAGAGGTCGAGCGCGGGCGCGCTCGAAAGCTGGACCTTGCAGGAACTGCCGGTGGCTTCGCGCGCCGTCCAGTTGCCGATGACGCCATCGCGCGACGAAACCGCGCCGCGCGCCGGGCCGGCTCCGCCGCCCAGCGTGGCGATCTGGCCGCCGCCGCCACGCAAGGTCGGCACCTCGCCGGGCTGGGCGGAGGGCGGGGCTGCGCTTACGGGAGCGCCGGCATTGGGATTGTAGTAGGGGTCCTGCGGCGGCGGCAGGGCACCGGGCGAGGCCGGCGCGGAGGCGACCGGATAGCCACCCGGCGGGGGCAGGGGCTCCGAGGTCACGGGTGCGGAGCTGATCGGCGGCGCCGATTGCAGCGGCGGCGGGTCGTAGGTCGGCATGCCCGATCGGCCGGGTCCATCGAAGCTGAAACGCTGCGAGCCCGCGCAGGCGGTCAAGGCGAGCAGGGGCACCAGGCCGACGGCCTTGAGGAGCGTGGCCGCGCCTGCGGTTCGAGGCCAGCCTGCGGTCTTGGTGGTCATGCGGCGTTCCGTCCGATCATCATTCTGCACGTCTCGTCTCCGATCATGGCCACGCCGGCTGAACATGGCATGAGCAGGACATCGTTATGCTCTTTTACAGCATCAGACCGAATATCGTATTCGGTCTGATGCTGTAAAACTTTGATTGTGTATCGGCTTGTCCCGAAAACCGGTTCCCACTTTTCGTAGCCGATGACCTGGAACAGGGCCGGCTGCTTGCAAACCCGCGCCGCGCGCTCTGGTTCCGGGCCCGCTCGCGGGGCATAGTCTTCCCGCCTGCCTGGAGACCTTTGCCATGAAGCCACTCGTGCCATGAAGCCGCTCGCGCCGTCCACGATCGCCAAACCCTTCGCCCGCTACAGCCATGGTGTCGAATTGCCGGCCGGCCAGCGGCTCGTCTTCTGCTCGGGCCAGCTCGGCGTCGCCCCGGACGGGACGGTTCCGGAGGATGTCCGCGCCCAGGCCGATCTCTGCTTTTCCAATATCGCGGCAATCCTTGGTGAAGCCGGCATGACGCTGGCCGATATCGTCCGCATCAACGCCTATGTCACCGACCGCGCCCATATGAAGGGCTATATGGAAGCCCGCGACGCTCATGTCGGTTCGCCGCCGCCGGCGTCGACGCTGATGATCGTCTCGGGCTTCACGCTGCCGGCGTTCAAGGTCGAGATCGAGGTCGTGGCAGCGGCTTCCGACGGGTGAGAGCGGCAGCGCGGGGCGTGGTCGAGAGATTCCGGGACGCGATGCCCGGATGCGCCGGGAATCAGCTATTGCAGGAGTGGACGCAACAAGCGGGGCATCATGGATATCGAGACCAAGAGCGACAGCGCCAATAAGCGCATGAACAGCCTCGTCGCGGTGACGGTGGTCATCCTGTCGGTGTTCACCGCCGTCTCCAAGATCAAGGACGACAACATCGTCCAGGCCATCCAGACGGCCAAGGCCGATTCGGTCGATAGCTGGAACGAATATCAGGCGGCGCGGATGAAGCTGCGCATCGTCGAGGCGGCCAATCAGACGATCCGCCTCACGGCGAACCTGCCTGGTCTGGATGCCGAAGTCGTTGCGACGGAGCGGAAGCGCAACGACGAGGCGATCGCCGGTTACGACGCCTCGTCCAAGACGCTGTTCGAAAAGGCGAAGGGGCTGGAGGCCTCGATCGAGAAGCTCAACTTCCAGGACGACCAGTTCGACATTTCTGAGGCGCTGATCTCGATCGCCATTGCGGCCGCGGCGGTCGCGGCCTTGACCGAGAGCTGGATGCTGCTGTGCCTCGCCTGGGTGTCGGGCGGTACCGGCATCCTGATGGGGCTGGCGGGTTTCCTCGGCTGGGGCTTACATCCGGACTGGCTGGTCAAGCTGCTGACCTGAGCGGGCCTCAGCTTTCCGCCCGCCAGGGATAGCTCCAGGTCTCCGTCAGGGTCTTCTCGCCGCTCTTCAGGAAGGCGCGCATCTCCGCGACCTGGCCGGGTTCGACGACGATGTCGATGAAGGCGCGGAAGCCTTGCGTCTTGGGATTGGGCACGATGAAGGCGCGGTCGATGCGGCCATAGGCGATCGAGGGCACGATTTCGACCTTGTCGGGCTGACGCAGATGGTATTCGAGGTCGCCGCCGGCGAAATCGACGATGAAGCGGCGGGCGCCCTCGGTGACCGGTTCGCCCGAGCCGAGCGCCTTGGGCTTGGCCTGATAGGTGTTGATGACGCGCCCGCCCGGATGCAGATCGGCTGAATCGAGCATCGCGGTGAGCTTGTAGCCGAAGGAGAATTCGCGGCCGGGTTCGAGCGGCGTCTTCGGGGCCCAGAGCGCGACGACATTGTCGTTGGTCTCGTCCGTCGTCGGCAGTTCGACCAGTTCGACGACGCCCTCGCCCCAATCGCCCAGCGGCTCGATCCAGTAGGACGGCCGCAATTCGTAGCTCAGGTCGAGATCCTGATAATGCTCGAAGACGCGGTCGCGCTGCATCAGGCCGAAGCCGCGGACATTGCGCTCGACGAAGGAGGAGACCGCCTGCTGGCGCGGATTACGCAATGGCCGCCAGATCCATTCGCCGGTGCCGGAATGGATCATCAGCCCGTCGGAATCATGCAGCTCGGTGCGGAAATCGTCATGGAAGCGGCGGTCGTTCTCGCCGGTGAAGAACATCGAGGTCAAAGGCGCCAGGCCGAGCTTCTCGATGGGCTTGCGCGGGAACAGGGTGACGGCGATGTCGACCACGCTGTCGACATCGGGGTAGATGTGGAAGCGATAGGCGCCGGTGACGGAAGCCGAATCGAGCAGGGCGTAGACCGTGACGCGGTCGGCATTGGCGGCGGGCGCCTCGACCCAGAACTCCCGGAACATCGGGAACTCCTCGCCGCCGGGCACGCCCGCGCCGATGGTCAGCCCGCGCGCGGAGAGGCCATAGCGCTGCTCGCGGCCGAGCACCCGGAAATAGCTCGCGCCGATGAAGGAGATCAATTCGTCCAGCACACGCGGGTCGTTCAGCGGGTAGTGCAGCCGGAAGCCGGCGAAGCCGAGATTGACCGGCAGCGGCTTCTCGAACTTGATCTTGCCGTAGTCGAACAGGCTGGCGGAGTAGGGCACCGGCGTCGGCACGCCGTCGCGCACCACATTGACCACGACCGGGCGGGTGAACAGGAAACCGGGATGGAACATCTGCATCCGGAACGGCGAGCCGTTCTGCGCCAGCAGCGCCCGGTCCGGCCGGAAGCGGATGTCGCGCCATGAATCGAAGTCGAGCTTCGAGAGCGGCTCCGGCAGCGTCGGGCCGGGCTCATAGGGAACGCCGGCGATCTCGCGGGCGCGGCGCACCACCTCGTCGAAGCCGAAGCGCGGCTGCGGCGGCGCGGGGGCAGGCTGCTGGGGCTCGGGCTGCTGGGCCAGCAAGGCGGAAGGCGCTGCCGAGAGGCTCAAAGCGGCGGCGAGGCCTGCCAGGATCTGGCGGCGGTCGGTCTGGATCATGTGACGCGGAAACCCTATCGCGATTGCCCGTGAAGGCGTGTCGAGACAGTGACTTAGGCGATGAATTGGGGCTGGTCTAGGGCACAGGCGCGGCAGCTTGCGGCGCCGCGCGTCGTTGACACGTCGCGGGCGAGAATTTCCCGGTCGCCATGCGGCTCTCGCGCTCCGGTCTGAAGCTACACTCGTTCGGAAGCCCCATCCGCTTCTGCGAGAAGCGGGCCTGAGTCCTTTGCCGGGAGGACGGACGCGGTCCGCTGGCCGCGTTCGTCAAAAAATCCGCGGCGAGGGGCAAAAAAAACTTGTAGTCGCGGTCCGCAATCCGTATATCGCCTTCACCCAATTCGCACGTGCCTGTGGCCGCGTGTCAGTCGGTGGGCATCCGGACAAGAGGCCGGACAGCCGCCAGGTGTTGGAGACGGATGGAGGGGGATGGATATCCCCTCAAATCACGCTCCCGGTTCCCCCTCAAGGGAACTGTCACCGAACAGCGACTGGCAGCCGGAGGCGAAACCGGCGAACCCCGAATCTCCACGGGGGACGCAGCTTAAAGCAACGACGGAACGGGCTTTTTTTGGTCTCGCTGGTCCTCCAAAGACCAGCACCGAAGAGGCTTGTCCTTCATTGCCGGGCGTGCGGGGTCTCCCCAAGCGACGGTTATCAGAGTCCGAACTTAGTTGTTCGGCTGTTCTTGGCGTCTCCATCGCGCCTTGAATCGCCGACGGCTCAGCCGGCTTCATGTCGCATCGGCGCCGCTTGCGCCGGAGGAGCAGCGTCTCATGACCGAGCGCATCCGTGAATTCCTTCGCACCCGCCGTGAGGATGGGCCTTGCGTCGTCATCGACCTCGATGTCGTGCGCGAGAACTATTCCGCCTTCTCGCGGGCTCTCCCCGACACGCGCGTGTTCTACGCCGTGAAGGCGAATCCCGCGCCGGAAGTGCTTGGGCTGCTGGCCAAGCTCGGCTCCTGCTTCGATTGCGCCTCGGTCGTCGAGATCGAGCTCGCGCTGTCGGCCGGCGCGACCGCCGACCGCATCTCCTTCGGCAATACGATCAAGAAGGAGCGCGACGTCGTGCGCGCCATGGAGCTCGGCGTGCGCCTCTTCGCGGTCGACTGCACGGCCGAGGTCGACAAGGTCTCCCGTTCGGCCGAGAAGGTCGGCGTGGCGGATGCGCGCATCTTCTGCCGCATCCTCTGCGACGGCGCCGGCGCCGACTGGCCGCTTTCGCGCAAGTTCGGCTGCGTGCCCGAAATGGCCGCGGACGTGCTCGAGCACGGCCATCGCCTGGGCCTGACCGCCTATGGCATCTCGTTCCATGTCGGCTCGCAGCAGGCGAATGTGAACGCCTGGGATTCCGCCCTGGCCTCGGCCTCGGCGGTCTTCAAGGAATGCGCCACCCGCGGTCTCTCGCTGTCGATGGTCAATCTCGGCGGCGGCTTCCCGGCGCGCTACCTGAAGCCGATTCCGGGCGTGCCGTCCTATGGCGATGCGATCTTCCGGGCACTGTCGAAGCATTTCGGCAACCAGCTGCCCGAGACGATCATCGAGCCGGGCCGCGGCATGGTCGGTGAGGCCGGGCTGATCGAGGCGGAGGTCGTGCTGATCTCGAAGAAGGCCGAGAGCGACGATGTGCGCTGGGTCTATCTCGACATCGGCAAGTTCAACGGTCTCGCCGAGACCATGGACGAGGCGATCCGCTACCCGATCCGCACTGCCCGCGACGGCGATGCGACGGTGCCTTGCGTGCTCGCCGGCCCGACCTGCGATTCGGTCGACGTCATGTACGAGAAGACCCCGTACATGCTGCCGTTCAGCCTGGAGATCGGCGATCGCGTGCTGATCGAGGGCACGGGCGCCTATACGACGACCTATTCGGCCGTCGCCTTCAACGGCTTCCCGCCATTGAGGCAGTACGTCATCTGACGAAACGGGGCGCGGGTTTAAGTCGCGCCCCTCACCAATCGGGTCCGGCGAAGCGCCCTGCCATGAGCGGCAGGCCGCCCGCAATTCGGGCGGAGCAAACATGCCTCCAAGAATGGAGTGCTGTGATTGTGGCTCCCGCCGGACCCTCTATCCCACATCGTTTGTCATTTGTGGCCGCGTTCGCGCGGCGCCGGGAAGGTCTGCGCAGCCTTGGCTGTCTTGGGCGCTCCGGCCGGAGGTGCGTCATGATCACGATCCGCGAGGAAATCCCGTCCGATGTCGCGGCCCGCGAGGCCCTGCTCGATCTCTGCCTCGGCGAGCGCCGGGCGGCAAAGTCGAGCGAGCGCCTGCGTGAGGGCCGTTTGCCGGCCCAGGGTCTCGCCCTGACCGCCGAGCGCGACGGCGTTGTCGTCGCGACCGTGCGGCTCTGGCATGTCGAGGCCGGGGGCGTCCCGGCGCTGCTGCTCGGCCCGCTGGCCGTCGCGCCCACGCTGCAGGGCGAGGGCGTCGGCAAGGCGATGATGCGGGAAGTGATCTGGCGTGCGGCCTGCCATGGTCACGGCGCGATCCTGCTCGTCGGCGATGCGCCCTATTACGAGCGCTTCGGCTTCTCCACCGCGTTGACGCGCGATCTCGCCATGCCGGGCCCGGTGGAGCGCGAGCGCTTCCTCGGACTGGAGCTGCGCGACGGCGGGCTCGCGGGCGCCAAGGGCATGCTGAGCGCGACGGGGCGTCTGGACGCCGCGCCGGTCCTGGCCGTGCCGGTCTTGGCGGAGCCGATCCGGCGCGCTGCCTGAAAATAAGCCACCCGGACCCGGCCATTGGCCGGGTCTGTCATGGTTTCGTCACTGATCTGTAGCGGCTTCGTCGCCCATCGCCGCCATGACCCCCGCCAAAGGTGGGATGATGGCGGACGCGGTACTTGTGACGGGCATGGCAACGCAGTGGCGGGTCGCGAAATGGCGGCCGCGGCGCACGACCCTGCTCGCCTTCGCGATGCTGGCGCCCTCACTCCTGTTCCTGGCGCTGTTCACCTATTGGCCGGTGGTCGAGGTCGCCTGGCAGGCGCTGCACAACCAGCGCAAGATCGGCGGGCCGCAGGTCTTTGTCGGGCTCGACAACTTCCTCAAGCTCTTCGCTGACGCGGCCTTCCGCAAGGCGCTGGCCAACAACCTCGTCTATGCCTTCGGCACGGTGGTCCCGAGCCTCGTCCTGGCACTCGGCTTCGCCATGGCGCTGGCCAAGTCGAACCGGGTCAATACACTTGTCCGAGCGCTGTTCTTCCTGCCGGTGCTGCTTCCGCTGGTCGCCGCGGCCTCGATCTTCCTGTTCCTCTTCCTGCCCAATGTCGGCCTGCTCGACTACCATCTCGCCAAGCTCGCCCTGAGCGGGCCGAATTGGCTCGGCGATCCCGATGTCGCGCTCTATTCGATCATGGGCCTGACGATCTGGAAGAACGCCGGCTACTACATGCTGTTCTTCCTGGCGGGCCTTCAGGCCGTGCCGGCCGACGCCTATGAGGCGGCGATCCTCGACGGGGCCGGCCCCTGGCAGCGCCTGCGCTATATCACGCTGCCCTATCTCAAGCCGACGATCGGCTTCGTGCTGGTCATCGGCCTGCTCAATGTGGTGACGCAGGTCGACCATGTCTTCGTGCTGACCAAGGGCGGGCCGTCGGATTCGACCAATCTCCTGCTGTTTTATGTCTATCAGCAGGCGGTCGAGAGCTATGACGCGGGTCGCGCCGCAGCGGGCACGCTGGTGATGCTGGCGCTGTTGCTTGCCATCACCGCCTCGTCGCTGCGCACGCTCGAGCGCTCCTTCGGGGAGCGCGATCAATGAGCGTCGCCAATCGCGAGATCTCGCCCAGGCTCGGCTATGGCGCGACGCTTGCCATCGCGGCGCTCTGGATGGTGCCCTTCATCTGGATGCTGGTCGCGGCCTTCAACCCCGAAAGCGTCGGCGCCGGCATGGCCTCGCTGGTGCCGCGCTATATCCCGACGCTCGCCAATTTCGCCGAGGCCTGGGGCTCGGCCGATTTCCCGCGCTACACGCTGAACACCATGATCATCAGCTTCGGCATCCTCGCCGTCCAGCTCGTCACGGTGACATTAGCCGGCTATGTCTTCGCGCGGATCGAGTTTCCCGGCCGCACGATCTGCTTTTATCTCTTCCTGCTGCAGCTCATGCTCGCGCCGGTCGTGCTGATGGTGCCCAATCTGGTGATGGTCGCCAAGCTCGGGCTCTACGACAGCCTGCTCGGCGTGATGGCGCCCTATTTCGCCTCGGCCTTCGGCACCTTCCTGATGCGCCAGGCCTTCAAGGTGATCCCGCGCGAGCTCGAGGATGCGGCGCTGATCGACGGCGCCAATGTCTGGCAGCGCATCGGCTTCATCTACCTGCCCCTGGCGAAGCCTTCGCTGATCGCCTTCTCGATCGTTTCCGTCACCGCGCATTGGAACGAGTTCCTCTGGCCGTTGATGGTGATCAATTCGCCCGATCTGCGCCCGCTCACCGTCGGGCTCGCGAGCTTCACGCGCGGCGCCGAGGGCGCGCAGGCCTGGGGTGTCATCGCGGCCGGCACGCTCCTGGTCAGCGCGCCGCTCCTGATCGCCTTTGCGCTGTTCCAGCGCGCCTTCGTCAATTCCTTCGCCTCATCAGGCATCAAGTAAGAGGTAGCCAACATGACGATCACTCGCATGACGACCACGCGTCGCTCCGTCCTCGCAGGCGCGGCCATTGCCGCGAGCTTTGCGCTCCAGCCGGCCTTCGCGCAGGCGCCCACCGAGATCGAACTGTTCTTCCCGGTCCCGGTCGACGGACAGCTCGCCCGCGACATGGCGACCATGATCAAGGAGTTCAACGAGACGCATCCCGCGATCAAGGCGACGCCGGTCTATACCGGCAGCTATGACGAGACGCTGATCAAGACCCGCGCCGCGATGAAGGCCGGCAAGCCGCCGGCGGCGGCGATCATGTCGGCGAACTTCCTGCTCGACCTCAAGATCGAAGGCGAGATCCAGTCGCTCGACGGGCTGATCAAGACCGATGGCAAGAGCAATGACCAGTTCATGGGTCAGTTCTTCCCGGCGCTCTACGGCAATGCCGTGATCGACCGTTCGGTCTATGGCGTGCCCTTCCACAATTCGACGCCGCTGCTCTACGTCAACACCGATCACCTCAAGGAAGCCGGGCTCGACCCGGACAAGCTGCCGACCAACTGGGAAGAGCTTGCCGCCACCGCCAAGAAGCTGACCAAGCGCGAGGGCGACCGCGTCACCCGCTGGGGCATCACGATGCCCTCCAACTACGACTATGGCGGCTGGATCCTGCAGGCTCTGACGCAGTCGAATGGCGGCCAGTGGTTCAACGTCGATTACGGCGGCGAGGTTTATTACGATACCCCGTCCATGCTCGGCGCGCTGACCTTCTGGTCGGACCTCGTCTCCAAGGCCAAGGTGCATCCGGCCGGCGTCCAGGCCGGTGGCGCTGTCTCCAGCGCCTTCCTCTCCGGCCAGGCCTCGATGGTGCTGCTTTCGACGGGCTCGCTGACCCATATCCGCAGCAATGCGAAGTTCCCCTACAAGGTCGCCTTCGTGCCGAAGAATGTCCGGAACGAAGTTCCGATCGGCGGCGCTTCACTGGTGATCCCGACCGGCGTCGAGGGTGAGCGCCTTAAGGCTGCCTGGACGCTGATCAACTGGATGACGGCGCCCGAGAAATCGGGCTGGTGGAGCCGTGCTACCGGTTACTTCGCGCCCAACATGGCCTCCTACGACCTGCCCGAGATGAAGGAGTTCCTGGCCAAGAATCCGGACGCCGGCATCGCCGTGAAGCAGCTCGCCTTCGCCAAGCCGTGGTTCGCGACCTACAAGACCGTCCCCGTCCGCAAGGCGATCGAGGACGAATTGCAGGCGGTGCTCTCCGGCAAGAAGTCGCCGAAGGAGGCGCTCGTTGCGGCGCAGAAGACCGCCGACGAGGTCATGCGGCCCTATGTCGAGCAGACCGCGCTGAAGCTGCCGACGAACTGAGGTCGGCCTTCCCACGCACAACCGTCATGCTCGCCCTTGTGGCGAGCATCCACGTCTTGAACACCACCCTCGGCAGATGAAGACGTGGATGGTCGGGACAAGCCCGACCATGACGGCGGATCTGCCATCTCAGAGACCGACCATGCTCATCGCCCATATCACCGACCTGCATATCCGCCCGCGCGGCAAGCCGGCCTATCGCGTCTCCGAGACCAATGCGCTGACGGAGCGTGCGCTCGATGCGGTGGCAAGCCTGCGGCCGCGTCCCGATGTCCTCGTCATCACCGGGGACCTGACCGATTGCGGGCTGGCCGAGGAATATGAGTTGCTGCAAAGCTTGCTGAGCCGGCTCGACATGCCGGTTCTGCTGCTGCCGGGCAATCATGACCGCCGCGAGACGCTGCTCGCCGGGCTGCAGCTCGATCCGCACACCGTGCGCGATGGCGGCTTCATCCAGTTCGTTGCCGATCTCGGGCCGATGCGCCTGATCGGGCTGGACACGCTGGTGCCGGGGCAGAGCTTTGGCGGGCTCTGCTCGGCGCGGCTTGCCGTGCTCGAGCGCGCGCTGGCCGAGGCGAACGGCAAGCCGGTGGCGATCTTCATGCACCACCCGCCCTTCGATTGCGGCATCGCGCATATGGATGCGATCCGCCTGCTCGAAGGCGCGGCGGATTTCGCCGCCATCGTCGCGCGCCATCCCAATGTCGAGCGCATCGTCTGCGGCCATCACCATCGGCCGATCGTGACGCGCTTCGCCGGCACCATCGCGCAGATCGCGCCCAGCGTGACGCATCAGGTCACGCTCGATCTGAGCGATGACGGTGCGGCGACCTTCCATATGGAGCCGGCGGCCTATCTGCTGCATAGCTGGCGCGAGGGCGCGGGCTTCGTCAGTCACATGGCTTATGTCGAGCGTTTCGCGGGGCCTTACCCCTTCGTTCTCGATGCCGATTACCCCGGGGCCCATTAGCGAGACCGCCCGGTCAGGATTTGACTCAGGGCGCGCTTCCCCCCTACGAGCCGGCGATGGCCAGGCAAGGCCATTTCCACCAACGACGCGCAATCGCGAAGGAGACAACCAGAGAATGAGCAACTGGCCCGTACACGGAAAGATCACCGGCCCGATCGTGATGATCGGCTTCGGCTCCATCGGCCGCGGCACGCTGCCGCTGATCGAACGGCATTTCGAGTACGACCGGTCGCGCTTCGTGGTGATCGCGCCCGATGATGCCGATCGTGACCTGCTCGACGAGCGTGGTATCCGCTTCATCAAGGAGGCGGTGACGCAGGACAACTACAAGACGCTGCTGGAGCCGCTGCTCACGGTCGGCGGCGGCCAGGGCTTCTGCGTCAACCTGTCGGTCGATACCGGCTCGCTCGACATCATGCAGTTCTGCTCCGATCTCGGCGCCCTCTATATCGACACCGTCAACGAGCCCTGGCTCGGCTTCTATTTCGACCACAGCAAGGGCGCGGCCGAGCGTTCCAATTATGCGCTGCGCGAGGCGACGATCGGGGCCAAGCATGCCCGCCCGGCGGGCACGACCACAGCGGTCTCCTGCTGCGGGGCGAACCCCGGCATGGTCTCCTGGTTCGTCAAGCAGGGCCTGCTCAACATCGCGGCCGATCTCGGCCTGCAGGTCGCGGAGCCCCGGACGCGCGAGGAGTGGGGCAAGCTCGCCCAGCAGGTCGGCGTCAAGGGCATCCACATTGCCGAGCGCGACACGCAGCGTGCCAAGCACCCCAAGCCGCGTGGCGTCTTCGTCAACACCTGGTCGGTCGAGGGTTTCGTCTCCGAGGGCATGCAGCCGGCCGAACTCGGCTGGGGCACGCATGAGACCTGGATGCCGGAGAACGGCCGCGAGCACGAGGCCGGTTGCAAGGCCGCGATCTATCTGCTCCAGCCCGGCGCCAATACGCGCGTCCGGTCGTGGTGCCCGACGCCGGGGCCGCAATACGGCTTCCTGGTGACGCATAACGAGGCGATCTCGATCGCGGACTATTTCACCGTGCGCAATGAGGCGGGCCAGGCCGTCTACCGGCCGACCTGCCATTACGCCTATCACCCGGCCAATGACGCCGTGCTCTCGCTGCATGAGATGTTCGGCAATGCCGGCCAGGTGCAGGAGGAGCAGCACATCCTCGAGGAGGACGAGATCGTCGACGGCATCGATGAGCTCGGCGTGCTGCTCTACGGCCATGCGAAGGGCGCCTATTGGTACGGCTCGCAGCTCTCCGTCGAGGAGACGCGCCGGATCGCGCCTTATCAGAACGCCACCGGCATGCAGGTGACCTCGGCCGTGCTCGCCGGCATGGTCTGGGCGCTGGAGAACCCGAAGGCCGGCATCGTCGAGGCCGACGAGATGGATTTCCACCGCTGCCTCGAGGTGCAGCTGCCCTATCTCGGGCCGGTCACCGGCGCCTATACCGACTGGACGCCGCTCGACGGCCGCCCGGGCTTCTTCCCCGAGGACATCGACGAGAGCGATCCCTGGCAGTTCCGGAACATCCTGGTGCGGTGAGACGCGCTATCATGGGTCGGCCGCATCTCATGGAGCCGCGGCCGGCCCTCTCCCCAAAATCGCCGTCTTTCGCCGCTTGCCTGGGCGGCATGCTGCGCCTGGCCTTGCTATGCCTTACTCTTCTGCTCGCGTTTGCCTCAGTGGCGAGCGCCGCTCCTGATCTCGCAGAGTTGCAGCGCCGTGCCGATGGCGGCGATGCGGCGGCTTTGTTCGCGCTCGGAAAGGCCTATCAGCACGGCCTGGACGTGCGGCGCGACCAGCAGAAGGCGCTGGCCTTCTATCGCCGCGCCGCGGCGCTCGATCACTGGCCTTCGGTCAATAATCTCGCCGCCGCCTATGAACGCGGCGACGGCGTTCGCGCTGACGCCGCGCATGCCCTGGCGCTGTATCAGCGAGCCGCTGCGGCGGGCTATGCCGTCGCGCAGTACAATCTGGCGGCAGCGCTACTGAAGGCGAAGCCGGCTGACGCCGAGACCGATCGTCGTGCCGCTTTGCTGCTGCGCCAGGCGGCCGAGCAGGGCCATGTCAATGCCGAGCGGGGCTTTGCCGAGATGCTCCAGAACGGCCGCGGCGTGGCGCGCGATCCGGCTCAGGCCGTCGATTGGCTGCGCAAGGCGGCGGCTACCGGCTGCGCCCCGGCCAAGACTTCGCTCGCGCTCGCCTATCAGCGCGGGCTCGGCCTGCCCGCCGATCTTTCGGTTGCGGTCGCGCTCTATCGCGAGGCGGCCGAGGCCGGCGACCCGGCAGCGCAGCATAATCTCGGCCTGCGCTATGCGCGCGGCGAGGGCGTTGCCCGCGACGATGCCGCCGCGCTTGGCTGGTTCCGCAAGGCGGCCGACCAGGATTTCGCCTATTCGCTCAATGCGCTCGGCGTCATGCATATGCGCGGAACCGTGGTGGCGCAGAATCTCGGCGAGGCGCTGCGATTGTTCCGCCTGTCCGCCGAGCGCGGCAATGTCGACGGTCAGACCAATCTCGGCGCCTTCTACCGGGACGGAACGCGCGTCGCGGCCGATCCGGTGCAGGCGCTGATGTGGCTGACGCTGGCCGCCGCGCAGAACGGCGCGGATGCGCGCAGCGCCCTCGACGGGCTCAAGCCGAAGCTGACGCCGGCGCAGATTCGGCGAGGCGAGGAGATGGCGCGCCGCTGGCGCCCGCGCCCGGCGGCTGTCGGCAGCGGCGCCACGACCCAGGAGAGGGCATGCGAGAACGAATGAAGCGGGCGCTCCGGATTGGCCTGGCCGCCCTGTTGCTCGGGCTCAGCGCAGCACAGACCGCCTCCGCCCAGAGCAGCCGCGAGGCGCGCGCCTGTTTCTCGGTGAGCGACGAGGCCGGGCTGTGGAAGCATTGCCGCGCCGCGGTCGGCGTCGCGCGGGAAGCGCCGGCGGTCCGGGCGCGGGCGCATGGCCGCCTTGCCGATCTGTTCCGCCAGCGCGGCGACCAGGAACGGGCGATCCAGGAGCTGAACGCGGCGATCGCGCTCGACCCCGATAATCTGCGCTATGTCTCCAACCGGGCCGTGGCCTATTCCTACAAGGGCGAGCGCGACCGGGCGATCGCCGATTACGGCCTGATCATCGCGCGCGATCCGCGCAATTCGCTGCATTACTTCAACCGCGGCGTCGAATATGCCGATGGCCGCGAATTCGACCTCGCCATCGCCGATTTCAGCGAGGCCGTCCGGCTCAAGCCCGATTTCCACGAGGCCTATGACAATCGCGGCGCCGTCTTCTTCCTCAAGCGGGATTTCGCGGCTGCCGAGGCGGATTTCGACAAGGCCCTGGCGCTGGATCCGAAATTCGCCAATGCCCGCTATAATCGCGGCGTGCTGCGCCTCGAGCAGGGTCGGCTCGACGACGCCCTGAAGGATCTCGACGAGGCGGTCAGGCTCGTGCCGCAGGATGCCTCTGTGCATGTCAAACGCGGCAAGGTGCTCGCCCTGAAGGGCGACGACCAGCGCGCGGTCGCCGAATTCTCGCAGACCCTGCGCCTGGCGCCGGGCTCGACCGAGGCCCTGCAATTGCGGGCCGAGGCGGCGCTGCGCTTGAAGGAGCCGGCGCGCGCGGTCGCCGACTACACCAATCTCCTGCGCTTGCGGCCCAATGACTCCGCGGTGCTCACCGGGCGTGGCGAAGCCTATCGCGCGAGCGGCGATCTCGACCGCGCGATCCTCGATTTCAACGATGCGGTGCGGCTGGCGCCGCAGGCCTTGCCAGGCCTTCTCGGCCGGTCCCAGGCCAAGGCACAGCGCGGCGATCTCGATGGCGCGCTTGCCGATGCGCAGGCGGCGCTGGCGCTCGATCCGGCCTCGCCCGGCGCCCTCACGGCGCGCGCGGGCGTGTTGGTGCAGCGGAACCGCCCCGAGGAGGCCCTAGTCGATCTCGACAAGGCGCTGCTGCGCGCGCCCGACACGGTCGAGGCGCTGCGCCTGCGCGCCGAGATCCTGACCCGCCAGCAGAAGGTCGATCTCGCGCTCGCCGATTACGACTATCTGATTGCCCGCGAGCCGACCAATCCGCGGCTCTACTGGTCGCGCGCCTTCCTGCGCGCCAGGCTCGATGATTTCGACCGCGCGATTGCCGATCTTGGCCGCGTGCTGGAGCTGGACCCGGGCAATCCCGGCGCCGTGCTGTTCGAACGGGCGAGGCTGCGCGCCCGCAAGGGCGATGCCGAGGCGGCGCTGGCGGATTTCAATGCCGTGATCGATATCGGCCAGGCGGGGCTCGCTTCGGCCTTCTACGAGCGCGGGCGGCTGATGGCGGACAAGGCCGATTTTGCAGCCGCGCTCGCCGATGTCGACAAGGCGCTTGCGCGCGGGGTGGATGGCGCAACCGCGCATAATCTGCGCGCCTGGTCGCTGTTCAAGCTCGGCCGCGCCAGCGAGGCCCTGTCCTCCGCCGACAGCGCCATCGCGAAAGCGCCGAGCGCGGCCTATGCCTATGACACGCGCGGCCATGTCCGGGAGGCGCTCGGCCGCCGGGACGAGGCGATCGCCGATTACCGGCGCGCGCTCGAACTCGATCCGCAACTCCAGGAGGCGCGCGAGGCGCTTGGGCGGCTGGGCTTGGCGCCTTGAGGCCGCCCGGGCTTCTTCCCCGAGGACATCGACGAGAGCGATCCCTGGCAGTTCCGGAACATCCTGGTGCGGTGAGGGCTGTCATCCCGTGCGTGCTGCGGCATGCAATGCCGCGGCGCAGACACGGGACCGCGTGACGAGCAAGGCTCTTTCTGACCGATACGGTCCCGCATCTGCGTCGCAGCACTTCGTGCCGCAACGCGTGCGGGATGACCCGCCCTACAGCCCGCGTTTCACGTTGACGCCGGCCAGCAGCACGCCGCCCGCCAGGAAGAAGGCGATCAGCACGGCCAGGCCCGCGCGCTGGCTGTCGAAGATCGTCGTCGTCAGCGCCACCAGCGTCGGCCCCAGAAAGGATGTGACCTTCCCCGAGAGCGCAAACAGCCCGAAGAACTCGCCGACGCGGCCCTCGGGCGCGATCCGCGCCATCAGGCTGCGCGAGGAGGCCTGCAAGGGCCCGGCGACGAGGCCGATCAGGAGCCCCAGGCCGAGATAGACCCGCTCCGGCAGCGAGGCGAAGAGGCCGTCGCCGGGCGTGGCCGGCAAGGCTGGGACCACGAAAAGGATATGGTCCGTCCCGAGCGAGAGGATGCCGAGGCAGGCGAGCAGCAGGCAGGCGATCGCGCCCAGCACCACGGGCTTGCCGCCGATCGCATCGTCGAGCTTGCCGCCCAGCCACGCACCGAGCGTGCCGGTGACGGTGAGCAGGATGCCGAAGATGCCGAGTTCGATGGTCTGCCAGCCGAAGACGCCGGCGGCGTAGATGCCGCCAAAGGCGAAGAGCGCGACCAGCGCGTCCTGATAGATCATATTGGCGAGCAGGAAGCGGCCGAGCGAGGGCAGGCGCGGCAATTCGGCGAGCGTGGCTCTGAGCCGGCCGACGCCGCCCTTGGCCGCTTCGCCAAGCCGCATGCCGGTTTTGGCCGAATCCGGCGTCAGCCAGAACATCGGTGCGACGAAGACGATAAACCAGAGCGCGGTGAGCGGGCCGGAGAAGCGGTCGCCCTCGCGGGCGGCGGCGTCGAGGCCCAGGATCGGCGTCAGCCCTGCCAGGGTCTTGCCCGTCTGCGGGTCGGCGGCAAGCAAGGCCAGCGTGATCGCCAGCGAGAGCAGGCCGCCGAGATAGCCGATCGCCCAGCCGGTGCCCGAGAGCCAGCCCAATCGTTCCGGCGGGACGAGCCGCGTCATCATCGCATTGTTGAAGGTTGTGGCGAATTCGGCGCCGATCGTGGCGATGACGAAACCGGCGAGCGCGATCGGCACCGCCGAGGCCGCGCCCGGCACCGCGAACCAGAGCATGCCGGAACCCAGCACCAGCAGCGCCCCAAAAGTCGCGATCCAGGGTTTGCGCGGGCCGGTGCGGTCGGCGATGCCGCCGAGCAGTGGCGAGAGCAGGGCGATGCAGAGACCGGCGAAGCCGGTCGCATAGCCCCAGAGCGCCTGGCCCTCGATCGGGTCCGAGGCCAGCGCCGCGGCGAAGAAGGGCGCGAAGACGAAGGTCGTGATCAGGGTGAAGAAGGGTTGGGCCGCCCAATCGAAGAACAGCCAGGCCGTGACGGCGCGGCGGGGCGGATAGCTGATCTTCTGCGCATCCGCGCTCGCGACGGCCAGGTTCACTGCAGCGTGGTCTCCGGTGCGCCGCCGCCGCGCGCGATCTCGATCTCGGTGATCGCGACCAGCACCTCGGCACGGTTCTTCAGGCTGGGCGCCTCCAGCAGCGCCTGTTTTTCGCGCGGGCCGAAGGGGCACATCATCGAGAGCGCGTTGACCAGCGCCTCGTTGGGCGCCTCGTTGACGCCCTTCCAGTCGATCTTGAGCTCATTGGCCTTGGCGAAGGCGCGCAGCGCCTTGAGCAGGCCGTTGCGATCGACCTCGTCCTCGCCGGCCCGGGCGGTGAAGTCGATCAGGAAATCGTCATAGGAAATCCGGGCCTGGCGATAGGCCGTGCTGACCGAGAGCTCCTCGACGATCCGGAAGCGGCTGATGCCGGTCAGCGTCAGCACATAGCGGTCGTCGCCGGTCTCGGCGAACTGCGTGATCCGCCCGAGGCAGCCGACTTGGAGCAGGCCGGGCTCGCCGGTCTGGCGGCCGGTCTCGGGCTCGGGCTGGATCATGCCGATGACGCGATGCGTGCGGATCGCGTCATCGACCATGGCGAGGTAGCGCGGCTCGAAGATGTTGAGCGGCATCTGCCCGCGCGGCAGGAGCAGGGCGCCGGCCAGCGGGAAGACAGGGATCACCAGCGGGCAATCCTCGGCTCCGTTGTAGACGGCATTCATGCCCATCTGCGGTGGCTCCTTGATGCTTAGAGATCCTGGATGCTTTAAGAGAACAGCAGGGTCGAGAGCTTGCGGCGCCCGGCCTGGCTGTTCTCGTCCATCGGGCCCCAGGCCTCGAAGAACTGCAGCAACTGCTTGCGCGCGCCATCGTCGTTCCAGGCCCTATCGGCCTTGATGATGGCGATCAGATGATCGACCGCCTCCTCGCGCCGGTCGCGGGCGTTCAGCGCCACGGCGAGGTCGAAGCGGGCCTGATGATCCTTGGGGTCGGCCGCGACCTTGGCTTCCAGTTCGGCGGTGTCGCCGAGCGAGGCGGCCTGTTCGGCGAGCTCGATCGCGGCCCGCACCGTGGCGATCGCCGGGTCGGCCGCCTTGTCTTCCGGCATCATGGCCAGAATGCCCTTGGCGCCTTCGAGATCGCCGATCTCGAGATGCAGGCGGGCGAGGCCGGCGATGGCGATGAGATTCTCTGGCTCGAGTTCGAGGACGCCGGCATAGAGCTCGCTTGCGCCGGCGGTGTCGCCGGCCTCTGCGGCGGCCTGGGCGGCCGCGATCAGTTCCTCGGCCTCGCCCGGCCCCACCGGCCCGACCAGCTTCTCGATGAAGGCCTTGACCTGGCTTTCGGGCTGCGCGCCCATGAACCCGTCGATCGGCTGGCCCTGCTTGAAGGCGATCACGGCGGGAATCGACTGGATGCCGAGCTGGCCGGGGATCTGCGGATGCTCGTCGATGTTCATCTTGACGAGCTTGACCTTGCCCTTGGCGTCCTTGACCGCCTTCTCGATGATCGGGGTCAATTGCTTGCAGGGGCCGCACCAGGGCGCCCAGAAATCGACGAGCACGGGCTGCGTCATCGATTCGGTCACGACATCCTGGCGGAATGCTTGCGTCGTGGTGTCCTTGATCAGGCCGGGTTGTTCGGCCGCATCGCCATTGACCAGCATGGGTCGTCCTTCGTCGCTATCAGGTCGTCGGAATTAGGTGGACCGGGCCATCGCCGCAATCCCGCCCATAGATGGGGAGGATAAGCCGTTCTGTCCATTGGGAGGGCAGGAGCAGGATGCGAAAAAGTGGGCACCGGTTTTTCGCAATCGATCCTGCTCTCACTCTTTGAGCCTGGCCCGAAATGAAGCCAAAGATTTCAAGCGCTCTGCCTTGACCACCTCCACGCCGTCATTCCGGACGCAGCGAAGCGGAGCTCCGGAATCCATCGTAGAGTTCCGGAGCCCTCCGATGGATTCCGGAGCTGCGCCGCTGGCGCGGCTTGTCCGGAATGACGGTGCGGGTGATGGCAAGCGAACGGAGGTCCTCGATATCGCTCGTTTCATTTCCGGTCTGGCCTCTCAGGATGAGGGCTGAGGGATTGTCCAAACAGTGTCTTACGGGGAACCGCGCCGTCATTCCGGGCTCAGGCCTGCGGCCTGCCCCGGAATGACGGCGTGGTTCAAGCCGATGTCATCGGGCGGGGCGGGCAAATCGACGATCATCGGCTCATGGCCGGTGCTGCGCAGGAAGGCGAGCATGTCGTCGCGGCCGATGCGCAGCGTCGCGGTGTTGATCAGCGGGTGGAAATTCATCTCGTCGCCGGTCATCAGATTGGCGTCGAGCACCATGGTGACCTCATGGGCACGGTCGTTGATCACGGCAAAGGCGGTGACCGAGCCCGGGGTGACGCCGAGCGTCTCCAGCAGCAATTGCGCCGAGCCGAAGGACAACCGCCCGCTCGCACCGATCACCTCATGCAGGCGCTTCAGGTCGATGCGGGCGTTCTCGCGCGCCGAGACCAGGAAGAGCCGGCCCTTCTTGTCCTTGAGGAACAGGTTCTTGGAGTGCAGGCCTGGAACCTTGCCGCGCAGCGTCGCCGATTCCTCGACCGTGAACACGGCCTGGTGCTCGAGCCGGTGGAAGGACAGGCCCTGGGCTGAGAGATGGGCGCAGAGTTGGTCTGGCGTCAGGGGGTGCATCACGGCCTCGCTGCGACTGGAGCGTTCCAGCTCAGCGACCACATGAGCGATTGCGCCAGCGGCGTCCACAGTCCCACAGGCAACCCGGCCTTGCGCAGGCCTTCGCCGACCCAGACATTGCAACTGCGCAACAGCCAGAAGCGATCGCGCCCGCGCAGGAACGCATCGCCGAGGCCGTGCGTGAGCCCGTCCAGCACGATCGGCGCCCCACTGGGCCCGTATTGCAGGCTCTGCTCGATATGATCGACGAGGGCCTGGTAGCCCGCTTGCGTGATGGTGAGGCTGACAAGGTTCGGCCCCGCCCGGAGGGCAGCGACCGGCCGCACATGCACGACCGAGGCGTCGAAGGCGGCAGCCTTCAGGAGCAGGCGCGGCGACAGATCGGTGATCGCGCCGAGTTCGGTATAGGCGCTCTGCGAACCCCAGCCGAAGGCGATCATCGGCGCGTCCGCCGATGCGCGGGTGATCGGTGACGCCTCAAGCAGCGGCCGCCAGTCCCTGGTCGCGGTGACTGATGGCACCAGGATATCGGTATGGAAGCCGTTGGTCGCGACATGGATCGTCACGGCATCGCCTGGGGGCGGTTGCGCGCCCGAGCCATAGGGCAGTGCACCGAGAAACAAAGCCAATCCCGCTGCGAGCATAAGGGCGAGCAGGCCGAGCAGCAGGTTTCGCACAGCGCGAAGGGGGGTGTTCAAGCCCTTGCCCGTTCGGTCGAGTGTCGCATTTATCGTCATAATCTCAATATGTTACTCTTGCACGGCGCGTTATCGATGCGGCGCGGCGCGGCGCTTATTCAAGGTCGTGCGCGAAGATTTGCAACAAGAGGCTTGCACTGGCTCCGGCTTTGAGGCAATAAGCCGGCCTCGCGCCGGAAACGGCGCGACCATGTCCGGACGCGGGAGTAGCTCAGGGGTAGAGCACAACCTTGCCAAGGTTGGGGTCGAGGGTTCGAATCCCTTCTCCCGCTCCAGGACATCCTAGCATTGAAGACTGCCAAAGGCGTCGGGTTTCCCGGCGCTTTTTGCGTTTTGGGGCCGTGGGCGAACGGGAGCCCGGCGAGGCCTTTGACGGCCGCGGTTGCCGCTTGGTTACAAGGCCAGGCGACGCCCTCGGCGCGATCTCACTGCTTGAAGCAGTGCTCCCGGTGCCATTTCAGGAAATGCGGGTGCGGTCGCTCGCGCAGCTTCATCGGCGCGTAGGCGCGTCCCGTCCGGTTGATGAAACTGCGAATCCCATCCGGGTCGTTGGCTTGTCGCGACACCAGGATGTCGAGATCGTCCGACAGGCTAATGAGGCCACGGTCGAACATCCAATGGGCTGTGCCCGAGAGGGCGATGCCGTTGCTGACGATGTCGGGACCATGTGCCGCGACGGGGCGGATGTGGGCGGCCGCGACCTCGGCGCGCCCGCCGCCATTGATGAGCTTCAGCCCAGTCACCGCGCAGCGCTCGTCATAGGCGCGCAGGACGACACGCCGAAACACCCGATCCCGGACCAGTCGCGATGTGATCAGCGTCAGCCTTTCGCGCTCCTGGTCGAACGTGAAGGGCGTCTGCTCCTCGGCGAAGCCGGAAAGGGGCTGATCGACGCGCGGTAGCAGTGTCTCGTGCTCGTCCAGGCCAAGAGCCAGGATGTGGTCGAAATCAACCGGGGAGATCGCACGCACGGCCGCCTGGGCTCGGCCCGATATCCGCCCCTGTTCGTTCAGAACGCCGCGCTCGACGACGCCATTGGCGTCGGTGAATGGGACAGGACGGGCGAAGTCGAGATAGCTGTCTGGCTCGATGATCGCGATGAACATGCCAGGCGCGGCAGGGTCCGGAATTACCTGCTGAACCTTCGCAACGGCGAAATATCCGCGCGTCTCGGCGACCTTGCGCGGCTCGTAATAGATGATCCAGCCGCCAACACAGGCCTGCACGCGACCGAGATACTGGCGCGGGAACTGATAGCGCTCGGCGGGGCTGTCGTCGTAGATCGAATCGTGACGGTGAATGAAGACGCCGAAGGCCATGGTGGTATGATAGCGCGACATTCAGAGTTGGCGAGACCGATCCGATAAGCTGCTTCGGTAGTGCGCCAGAAGCGGACTCTGGCTCATTGCCCAGAACCGGACGTTCGCATGCGCGGACGAGAGGTCTGTTGGCGATCCTCATCGGACCTTCGCATAACTGAAGCAGTCACGCGGGGTGTCTCCAGTATTGGGGTGACTGGCCCACCGCCGTAGCAGTCCTTCGCGTTCCAAACCTGCCTTCTCCATCACACGCGCGGAAGCCAAGTTATCGACGTCCACGACATCGCCCACTCGCCAGATTGACGGCTGCCGGAGTGCCCAATTCACAACCTCTGTGAGTGCTTCGGTCATCAGACCTTTCCCCCAGAAGGGCCGCGCTAGCACATAGCCGTAGCCCACTCTGGCTGGACCAGTATCCCGCAGGTCGAAGGAGCCTATGAGCTGTGCCGTATCCCGCTCAACCAGTGCGTAGGTGCGGTAGGTTGTCGCCCCTAAGCAACTCCGAACATAGGCTTCTGTCTCATTGATCGACGTATGAGGTCTCCAAGTGAGATAGCGACTGACTTCCGGGTCCTGGCCGTAGCTGTCGTGGACTGCCGCACATCGCCCATAGCAATAGGTCGAAGAAGCAGGCGAGCTGACTGGAAGGCGTCGGGAAACATGTAC
Source organism: Bosea sp. 685 (assembly GCF_031884435.1). Taxonomy (NCBI): domain Bacteria; kingdom Pseudomonadati; phylum Pseudomonadota; class Alphaproteobacteria; order Hyphomicrobiales; family Alloboseaceae; genus Allobosea; species Allobosea sp. 685. The sequence continues at coordinate 6,573,538 of NZ_CP134779.1, forward strand.
CGATGATGCCAGAAGCTCAGGCTCTACATCAACTCCAATCTATATCGGCTTTCCACCCAAGCTCGCGGTTGGTGGAATGGCGAAAATGGCACGGCGGGTGTCCGCCGTGCCCAAGGTCATAGGTCCGTTTGCTCCGAAAGAAGAAGAGCATCGTCGACCTCAATGCCAAAGTAACGTACCCTGCTTTCAAGCTTCGAGTGTCCGAGTAGCAACTGGCCGGCCCGATGGTTTCCGGTGCGCTTGTAGATTAGCGCGACCTTCGTGCGGCGTAGGCCGTGGGTGCCATAGAGCGCAGGATCCAATCCAATCAGCGAGACCCAATCGTCCAGGAGCCGCCCGTACTGTCGTGTCGTCACATGATCGCCCGGTCGACTGCGATTAGGGAAGAGCCAACCGCCATTCTCGCCCGGTCGCTTCTTCAGCCAGGCGGTAAGCGCCTCTCGGGTCGGATCCGTCAGCTCAAATGGCACCGGCCGGCCGGTCTTCTGCTGGATGATTGATGTCCTCAACCTTATGGTCCCGCCGAGCACGACATCGCCTACTCGCAACCGCACGAGATCGCAGCCGCGCAGCTTGCTGTCGATTGCGAGATTGAACATCGCCAAATCTCGTACGCGGCAGTCGTGGTGTAGCCGTGTTCGGATAGCCCAGATGTGGCGTGGCTTCAGCGGCCGCTTTGGGCCGATGATGCGCCCGGTGTTCCAGGCCGGGTGCTGATGGATAGGCTGAGCTTCGATACACGGTCTTTGCGTGCCTCCGCGGCACCTATGAACGAGCGTGAAATAGAAGCTGTATCCCCAGACCCGCCACGCCCATCAACAGCTCGCTATCTGTCCTTGATCAGGGTCGAGTCGGCCCTCAAGCAGGACGACATCTTTGGCCTGGCGAGGAATCCGGAAGCAGCAGTTGCCATAGAAGAGGCGTTACCGCGAGAGACACCAGCGAACGACGACTGCGGTTCCCTACTGCTCGGAACGATTATGCATTTCGACCGCAGCTTGCATAAGTCTTCTAAAGGTCTCCGACGTCCTAAGTAGCCGCAGGACGTCCAGCTCCAGCGGCGGGGCGAGATCATCGGCGGTTCCGTCCACCAACCCCAGGATTCTCCGGCGCAATTTCGGTGAGAGCGGCGCTTTCCCGGTGATTACCTTGGAAAGATGCCCCTGACTGATGGCCAACGCCTTCGCAAGCCCGGACTGAGACATTCCTTCTTTCTCACCAAGCGCCTCAAGGGCGGCGATAACCGATCGGTCCTTGTCTCTCATGCATAATGCATATATATGCATAGCACCATGGAATCCACCCCCCTACCGCATTGCCGGCTCTCTCCTGAGGACGAGGTTGTCCCTGGTGTGATCTTTGGCCGGCAGGAATGGGTCGCATCCCCTGCGTTTTGGGCAGCAATGGTCGAGCTTGAGGGGGGTGAGGTGGAAGACTATGTTAGCCCTTTGGGCACTCCGCTCGCGGACGACCTAGCCTTCTGCGTGCTCGGTGGCTACGGCATTAAGATGGAGGTCAACCGAGCCGCCTGGCTGCGGCTGCACGAGGCCGGCGTCTTTACTCGCGACCCGGTGCCCGGCGCGGACGAAATCGAAGAGCTCCTAGGCACCCCTCTGGAGGTCGGCGGCCGGCTACAGAGGTATCGTTTTCCACGGCAGCGTGCTCATCGGCTCAACATCGCCCTCAACGCCATTCGCACCAAACCGCCAAGTGCAGACGATCCACTCAAATTCCGGGAGCAACTGATGGAGCTGCCAGGCATCGGTCCAAAGACAGCTTCTTGGATTGCGCGAAATTGGCTGGGCAGCGACGATGTGGCGATCTTGGACGTCCACGTGCTTAGGGCCGGGACCATGATCGGACTGTTTCCTGAGAACTGCCGATTGCCGAAGGACTATGAATTCTTGGAGAGACGTTTCCTGGCATTCGCAAGCGCGCTAAACGTCAAGGCTTCGGTCCTGGACGCAATTATGTGGAGAGAGATGCGAATCCTTTTCGGATAACTCGTTACTCGCTCCTCTTGTCTGCTTATCTTTGAGGCAGCGGGGGTGATTCGATGGCGGGCAACAGTAAGCCGACGAAGTTACGCGAGGCGAACACAAACGGGCAGCGCCCGTCAAAAAAAGGGGGCGGAGAGGAAGAGCAGGGTAAGGGCTCTCCGGACGCCTGCGACGTGACCATCGACGTTGACCTCGATGGCGTTCGTGCCGCCGCGTTGGTGGGCCTGAGGAATGGCGACTCGCTATATCTCGACCTCGTTCAGGCTGCCAAGTACCCTGTAATCATTTGCAAGAAGCAAGATGGCACGGTGGTCGGTTCACTGGCGGCGTTCCTGAGCGTGACACAGCTGGTAAAATGCCTCCAGATGGGCGTCCAGTACGAAGTCGCAGTGACGCACGTCGATAGCGGAAGCTGCCACGTGTTCGGGCAGCGGAAGCAGCGATGATCATTGCCGGCGGAGTGTATCGCGAAGAGTGCATCCGACCTCAGTGGTCTCGAATCTTCGGTTCGGGTGGACGGGCCGCTGCGGCGGTGTCGTTGTTGTCACCAGGATCCAAACTCGTCGGCTACGCGTGCTCTCGTTGGGCCGAAGACGCGCGCCATTCCATGGCAGCTTTCGATGTGACGGCTGATCTAAAAGAGATCGACGACGATATCGCTTTTCACTACCTGCATCCGCTCGGCCAGCCCGAGCTTATTGGGATGCCCGATATGCGTCGGCCCTCATTAGTTGCGATCGGCGAAGTCGTTCTGCGCTTCGGGTTCATTGAGGGAGACGCAGTGGTCTCGGCCAAGCGGGCGATCTACGATCCTCAGAACGCCCGTGAGGTTCTGCACTTCGCCGACAATGGATCCACCGCTGATGAGCTCGCAATCGTGCTCAATCAATCCGAGCTCGCTGCGAGCGTCGGCAAGGGTGGACAGGACGGCGCCCGAGAACTCATGGCTCGCTGCAAGGCAGATGTGGTGATTGTGAAGAATGGCCCCGACGGAGCACTCATCGTAGATCGAAGTGATGCCGGATGGGTGCCAGCCTATTCCTCCGGCACGATATTCAAGATTGGCTCTGGCGACGTGTTCAGCGCCGCGTTCGCTCATTTCTGGGGTGAGGAGCGTTTTGACCCGGCAGAGGCGGCTGATCTGGCGTCGCGAGCAGTCGCCAACTACGTTGAGACGAGGAACGTGCAGATCGAGCGCGCCGGCCTTGAGGGTCGATCTGCCCAGCCGTCAAGCGCATCGGGAAAGCGGATCTACCTCGCCGGGCCATTCTTCACTCTCGGACAGCGCTGGCTGATCGAGGAAGCTCGGCGGTGCATCGAGATGCTCGGCTGCGATACGTTTTCGCCCGTGCATGACGTCGGCGTGTATGGCAGCGCCGTCGATATCGCGGAAGCGGATCTTGCTGGTCTGGAAAAATGTGGCGCGGTTTTTGCCATCGTAGATGGAGAAGACGCTGGAACGCTGTTCGAAATTGGGTACGCCCGCAAGCTCGGAATTCCTGTCGTCGCCCTCGCGGAAAATACACGTCCTGAAAGCCAGACAATGCTCGACGGATCGGGCTGCGAAGTTGTCGCTGACTTTACGACTGCGATCTACCGAGCGATCTGGGCTGCGCACAGATGAAAGCGCTCCTTATGTCGGGCGGCCTTGATTCATCGGCACTCGCGTGGTGGCTGCGGCCAGATCTCTGCGTCACAGTGAACTACGGCCAGCAGGCGGCAAAGGGTGAGATGGCCGCGTCGACCGCGATTTGCAACGCCATTGGCCTTGCCCACCAGAAAATCGAGGTCGACCTTTCGAGCCTTGGATCTGGAACCATGGCGGACAAGGCTCCAGCTGCCGGCGGTTCCGCTGCTGAGTTCTGGCCATATCGAAATCAGATGCTTGTTACCCTCGCAGCGATGCTCCTCATGCCCCAGGGCGTAAAGGAGATCATGGTTGGCTCGGTATCGACTGATCGCCATACCGACGGCAAGGCGATATTCTACCGGGCCCTCGATCGCACGGTCTCTCTTCAGGAAGGGAGCCTGCGTGTCACGGCACCCGCACGCAAGTACTCCACTCCGAAACTTCTCAAGATGTCCGGCTTTCCCTACGACCTGATAGGGCTGACCTTTTCGTGCCACGTCTATGAATACGCCTGCGGCCAGTGCAGCGGTTGCATCAAGCACCGTCAGTGCGTCGAAGATGCCTACGGCGCTTCACCGGGAGGCGCTGTCTGATGGCCGGGTTCCCTGCCAATCACGTTCGGCGTTCTCGTTGGGGCGCCAAACCCTCTCAAATCGTCAGTGATGGTTGCGCTTTGCGCTTCACCACCGACTTGGTTGGCGTTCGCTCCGACGTTAGCTCAAGGCTCACACAAGGAGATCGCCTCGAGGTCAGTATCAGACGACGCGGAGATACGCGTAGCGCAGTCTGCGTCACTGCTACAGGGGATGTGGTCGGAACACTGGCGGCGTTTGTCGGCTTGGCGCGGCTGCTTGCCTGCATGGAGAGCGGCGTCACCTATCTCGCTTACGTCCATGTTGCTTCTGCAACTCGGTGTTCAGTTGAGGTCGCTCTCCGATGATTATAGCAGGCGGGACCTACGGAGAGAGATGTTATTATCCTCGCTGGGATCAGATCTACGGGTCCGGATTGAGATCTGCGGTTGCCCTCGCTGACGTATCATCGGGCAGTACACTCTGCAGCTACGTGCCGAATGAGTGGCTCGCCGATGTTCAGGCGACACTTTCAAGTCTCGGGCTCAGGGGAAATCTCAGGCGCACGGAGAGCCCGCCAATTACGTTTTCCTACCTTCACACCTTTGACCGGATAGAGATCGCCGAGATTACGCCAACCGAGCGCCTCCTGGAGGTAGAGGGGGACGCGGTTCTGCGCTTTGGCATGATCGAAGGCGACGCCAGGGTGCAGGGCAACAGGGTTGTCTTTGACCGCCAATCCTCACCGGGGACTTTTCAAGCCAACGGCTCCCACGCAAACAGTCTGGTCCAGATCGCAACGCACATCGAATTACTGGAGTTGGCGAATGCCGCGCGTGGATCTGCCCTCAACAGCATGAAGCTTATCGAGCGATTGCGTGAAGGTGTCATCGCACTGACCGAGCAGACACCACGGCTAAAGTACACTCTCGCCAAGGACGGTTTAGGCGGGCTAGTTCTCTTCCAGGGCGACGAGGCCGTCACTATCCCCAGCTACGCGGCCGAGAGCTATTTCCGTATCGGGGCTGGCGACGTCATCGCCTCTGCCTTCGCGCATGCCTGGGGCGAGCTCAAGATGCCGGCTGATGAGGCTGCTGACTATGCTGCCCGTTGTTCCGCATACTTCGTTGAAGGCCCGCGGCTACCGTTGCCGAGCCCTAGGGATCTTTGTGGTCGGTTGGTGACAACCGAACGCAAGGAGAACCTTCGGATTCTCGGGATCGGCGATTTTGAGCTGCAGGCATTGCTGCGCGCGACGGAGAACTGGCTGGAGCATCTCGGCAAGTCGGCGCTCTATCGGACCTTTGACCCGGATGATCCCCAGCCGCCCGAAGATGTCAGCGATCTCGTGCTTGTGGGTTCCCGCATCACGCGAGGCCAACTCGACGCGATTGCCAAGGCCGCTGTCCGTCCAGCTGTTGTATTCTGGCCTGGTGGCTCGATGCACCTCGCACGAGAACTGTTTCCAGACGCCATGATCGCCAACGACTACGCGACTGCTCTTTTTCATGCCATGCGGAGCGCCTGACAGTGAAGGCGCCAATTTTTCGAGGGCTGAATCGATCTCGGACTGAGCGCCGATCTACCCCCTCATTGAGCAAGGACGAACTCGAACGCCTCGTCCGGGAGGCTTATGAGCACTGGATCAAGTTCGTAGAATTCATGGATGAGCGTACCCACACGCGGTGGGTTTTTCGGGGTGTGGGTTCGCCCACTCATCTGTTCGTGCCGAGCGTCGGTCGCAGCACCGCGTACAATGCCCTGGATGAAGTCCGAGTTTTTCGCGCCTTTCAGCGCTCTGCCGGATCGATGCTTGAAACGTCACTCAGCAATGACTGGGAATGGCTCGCCGTCGCTCAGCATCATGGATTACCTACGCGACTGCTCGATTGGTCTACCAATCCATTAGTCGCCTGCTTCTTCGCGGTGGCTAGCGGCTCCCAGGATGACGACGCCGTGGTGCACAGTTTTAGCATTTCCGAGGAGTACACGGTCGACCCCGGAAAGCATTCCGATCCATTTGCGATCGACAAAGTTCTGTTCTTGCTACCGACCAAAACCGCGGCCAGAATCGTCAATCAGAGGGGGCTATTCTCTGTGCACCCGAAACCGGATGTGCCGTGGGATTCCGGTAACATTGCGAGCTTTACGATACCGGCGCGAATGCGAGCTAGATTTCGCCGTCGGCTCTTTAAGATGGGCGTTGACCACAGTCACATTTATCCAGACTTGGGCGGTCTCTGTGAAACCCTCAAGTGGCGCTATGAGGCCGGCATTGGCATCGGCACACCGATGATTGGATGACCCCATGGCAACTGAAAATCAGAGCCGGCAACGACAGATCGCCGAGGCCGTGCAAGCCCAGGAGGTTACAGACACCGAAGCCTGGTCCGCTCTCGACGCACTCTCAGGCAACACGGTGGTCGACACGGTCGAGACCTTCCTCGAAGAAATCCGGATTGACGGTGACGCCTTCTCCGGCCCACTGACGTGGTACGTGCTTCTCCGATATGGACAGGGCAATGTTGACCAGTTGAACACCTCCGAAAGTTTCCCAGGCGGTTTCGAGGGGCATTTCGAGGACGGGAGGCCGGTGATCGACAGGATGAGCGTCGATGTCTCATCCTTTTATGAATAACGGTCCCAATGTCGCGATCGGGCCGCCGGCACAAACACCAGCTGTAACCTGAGCGCGTCTACCCAAGAGCGGGCGTTTGTAACGTTGGCTTGGGGCATTCTGGCGCATTGGCCTCGGCATCAAACGGGATGCCCGGAAGCCGACGTTCCCGACGTCGGGAATGGGCCAATCTCAGTCGTATCGGGCTCCTATTGCAATGCGGGTCGTTCGGTCTTTCGCATCATCGCAAACGGCTCCGCGCGCGATCGCCCTCCCGATGGCGATGTAGTCCGCCACATCGAGCCGCTGCTCGCCCTTTCATATTGCGACACGAACGTCTGCCGCTGCGCGATCCGCGCTGCCAGTTGAGCATGTGCGACGCCAGCATCCTCGCGCGCCCGGATCAGGACCGCGAGCAGGGCTTTGCAGAGTTCGGAGCGTGTTGAAGCCAAAGCCGGTGCCGATCCGAGCGGACCGGCAACCCGAATGCCGGACACCCCCAAATCTGCCGTCTCGCCTAATAATGAAAGGTCCAAAGCAGGCTCTCGCTCAGCCCCTTCAGCGCCTCGACCGCATCCGGGCGCTCGCGGGCCAGCGTGGTGATCAGCGCGTCGGCGACGGCGAAGGCGGCGGTCGGCGAGTTCGGCAGGAAGCTGTTGCGAGCCGGGGCGAAGAAGGTCATGTCGGCCAGCGGCACCAGCGGCGATGAGGGTCCGTCGGTCAAAGCGAGCAGGACGGCGCCGCGCTTCTTGGCGAATTTGGCGAGCTCGAGCGTGTTGCGCGAATAGCGCGGCAGCGAGATCGCGATGACGACATCCTCCGGACCGGCCGAGAGCATATGGCGGACGGCGCGCTCCGGCCCGCCGCGCGAAGAGGCGAAGACGACCTCGGCGTCGAGATAGAGCGCCAGCCCGTCCTCCAGGAAGGCGCCGACATAGTAGCTCGCGCCGGAGCCGACGATGAAGAGGCGGCGCGCCTTCAAGAGCAGGGCGATGGCGCGGTTGACCGTCTCCTCCTCCAGCGTCGCGATCGCCTCGTCGAGATTGGCAGCCTCGCGCTTCAGCGTCGTTGTCATGGTGGAAAAGACCGAGCCCGCCGTGGCGCGGGCATCGGCGAGGCCTTCCACCGGCCCCATCGCGACCTTGAGCGCCGCCGACAAAGCGGCGCGGAAATCGCCGTAATTGCGATAGCCCAGGGCCCGGACGAAGCGGGTCACGGTCGCGGTCGAGGTGCCGCTCTTTTCGGCCAGCCCCTCGATGGTGACGGTCGCGGAATCGAGCGGGCTCTGCAGCACGAAATCGGCCGCCTTGCGATGGCCCTCGCTGAGCGAGGGGTAGATCTGGGCGATGCGGTTGGCGAGATCCGTCGTCGGCTTCAGGGCGCGTGACATGGCTTTCCCACTGATTGACGTCGGATCATTTTCATGTTTCCTAACTCGTGAAAATAAAGCTGTCAAAAAACGACTGGCTCAGGGAACGGAGACGAAACCGATGCGTCAGCGCGCGCTCATCACCATCCTGCTCGGCGCCACCCTACTGAGCGCCAATATGCTCAGCGCTCCTGCCATGGCGCAGACGCTGCGCATCGCGCTGGCTTCCGAGCCGACTGCCGTCGACCCGCATTATCACGACCTCACCCCGAACAACGCACTCGCGATGCATCTCTTCGACGGGCTCGTGCTTCAGGATGAGAAGCAGGCCCTCAAGCCCGGCCTTGCCGCGTCCTGGGAGAATGACGGCCGGAATCGCTGGACCTTCAAGCTGCGCCAGGGCGTGACCTTCACGAACGGCAAGCCCTTCACCGCCGAGGACGTGGTCTTCACCTTCTGCCGCACGCTGAAGAACGAGACCAAGGTCTCCGGTTCCTTCGCCGACATCACCGGCAATTTCGCCTCGGTCGAGACACCGGATGCGCACACGCTCGTCATCACCACGACCG